>NZ_JBNNUX010000012.1:0-118937 GCF_050280145.1 Lysinibacillus sp. NPDC093688 | reverse complement strand
CAAAAATCTTATTAAATTTAAAGTATAAAGAAATCGGGGTTCATCTGGGTTAATGTGCTAAAAGATTGCACCACCCCAATATTTGACTTAGAACCAAAAGGATCACCCTTCGTTAAGGAAGTTTTATTTCTAATGGACGTGTAATAACGTCTATTCCTAAGTATTGCGAAGGGTTTAATCATGCTAAACAAAATTGGCTATGCAACTGAAGATGTCTTTTGTATAACTAATTTCTACATACAAAAAGGTTTTGTCCTCTATAATCCCCAGAAATTTTCATAATAGCTACTTGAAGGGAAGGTATTTATCTTTTCCCTAATCCCAAATATAATAAGAAATATTGAACAAAGTATTTCATATATAAAATATGTATGTTTTCAGGCGGATTTTTTCGTGGTGATAATAGCTCCATTCCTCTAATATGAGGGTAGATGGAGGAGTTCGATATGAATTTACATGAAGTACAACGATTTTTAGAACTTTATCAAGTAGAACAAAACGAGTCGAAAACATGGCTAGAAAATAAATTACAGCATATTAAAACTGCTGGAGAATATATACCGACAACGGAAGAATTAATTTTTGGTGCACGAGTGGCCTGGCGTAATAGTAATAAGTGTATTGGTCGTTTGTTTTGGCAATCGCTGCATGTTGTAGATGCCCGTGATCTTTCAAATGAAGAGGATATCTTCAACGCTTTGCTTAAACATATTCAATATGCAACAAATGATGGGAAAATTCGTCCAACAATAACGGTTTTTGCACCAGGGAGAGTTCGCATATGGAATCATCAGCTAATCCGCTATGCTGGCTATGAAACGGAATCTGGAATTGTTGGTGATCCGCATTCCGTAGAGTTTACAAAAGTATGTGAATCACTTGGCTGGCAAGGTGAGAGAACAGCATTTGATGTGCTTCCTCTTGTTGTACAGGTGGATGGTAGAGAGCCACAAGTGTTTAAAATCCCTGACGAATATGTATTAGAAGTACCGATTCGTCATCCAGAATCTTCTCAAGTCGAGAAGTTAGGATTAAAATGGTATGCAGTGCCGATTATTTCGAGCATGCGCTTCCAACTGGCAGGCATCGACTTTGAGGCAGCTCCATTCAATGGTTGGTATATGGGTACAGAAATCGGGGCACGTAATTTAGCAGATCATGAGCGTTATAATATGCTGCCCGCTATAGCAGAAATTTTCAACCTTGATACAAGCAAACAGGCTTCTCTATGGCGTGATCGAGCATTAGTTGAGCTGAATATGGCCGTTCTACATTCCTTTAAAGAAGATGGTGTGAGCATTGTAGATCATCATACAGCTGCACAGCAATTTAAATTGTTTGAGGAAACAGAAGCAGCAGCAAATCGTGAGGTCACAGGCAATTGGACATGGTTGATTCCACCGCTTTCACCAGCTACAACTCATATTTACCATAAGCCTTATGTTAATGTTTACAATACACCGAACTATTTTTATCAGAAACCATTCTACTAATAGAGAAAGGCAGCTCATTTTAACTTATTTTAGCGGGTGTCCAAACACTCGCTGAAATAAGATTATGAGCTGCCTTTTTAATTCACATATTCGTTTTTAGAAGCCCTAAATGAACATAAGAAGAGTATCAATACTACGACAACAAATAACCAACCAGTGGTACTCCAATCACCGAATAAATCATGTAAATAACCAAATAAGATTGGACCAATTGCGGCTAATAAATAGCCTAGTGATTGTGCAAACCCTGATAAATCAGCTGCCTCAAAAGCGGTACGGGTACGTAATGTAAAGAACATCATCGCTAATGAGAATGAGGCTCCACCGGCTAAGCCTAGTAGCACCATCCACAGTATAGCGAGGCTTGTCCATTCCATTACTAGTCCGATAAAGCCAATTAAGTAAAATGCCGTAAACATTAATACGAGAGGTCGTTGAGATGTCATTTTACTAGCGATAATAGGCACAGCTAAAGCCATTGGGACTTGTGAAAATTGCATGATGGAAAACATCCATCCTGCACGATCTGCAGCTAATCCTTGTGCTATATATATTTCTGGAATCCAAGCCGCGGTTGTATAGAATAATAATGACTGAAATCCCATAGCTCCCGCTACTGCCCAAGTAACAGGTGATTTCCATAAAGGTGTACGTTCTTTCGTAGTTCTAACATTAGGCTCAGGCTTATTAAATTTCAACTGTGGAATCCAAATTAAAATGGTTAACGCCACAAGAACAAGAGCGACTGCCAGTGCACCTTGCCAGCCAATTGATGAATGAGCAACAGGATAGCTAATGCCAGCACCGAGACCAGCTGTCAAATTCATCGACATTGTGAAAAAGGCCATAAGTAAACCTACGTGATAGGGAAACTTCAATTTAAGTAATCCTGGAATAAGTACGTTACCGAATGAAATGGCTATACCAATTAGTGCAGTACCAAATACGAGCAAACTAGTTGTGCCGAGGGAGCGTAGTACAATCCCTAGCCCTAAAAGAATAGTTGATAAAAATAATGTTAATTCTAGCCCGAATTTACGTGCGACAATTGGTGCGAAAGGTGAGATGATTGCAAATGCTAGCAATGGGATTGTTGTTAGAAAGCCTGCTAGTACATAGGATATGCCGAGGTCTTCACGGATAAAGGAAATAATAGGTCCAACAACTGTTAGCGGCATCCGTAATGTCGAGGCAATACAAATTACGCCGATAACTAGTAATAAGGTTGTACCTTTCCAGTTAATTTTCCTGCTAGGATAAGTATCGGTATGTTCATGAGTAGTCAAATAAATCCCCCCTGTTAGAACAATTATGATTGAACCACTATACCACTTTATCACAATAATAAAAATAGTGGAAAATTCACAAAATATAGAATATTTCTTGAGTTATTGAAATGTCATAGGTCGTATGTTAAAATAAAACACATCATAAATTTAATAATATGCCTCATGTTTATATTGAGGTAGAGGTCGCGGTATTTAAGAGTATGCTAATGGAAATGACAAGCATTTGAGATATTAGTTGAAAGGAAATACTGCCGAAGTGTGAGGGGACTTGAAAACCTCATGCTGGGGCTGTCTCCGAAAGGAACAGAACTGTCACGTTTGAACAACGTGTTGAGCTATCATTTTGAAAGAACAGAGGATTTATTTAGCCATCACTGCCGTTCATGTGATGGCATTTTTTTGCCTCTTAAAGGAAGGATGCTATATTGTGAGTGAGATAAAAGTCAATCAGCTTGGCCATAAAGCGCCAAAGCTGAAAAAAGAATTAAAAAGCCGTCATATTACAATGATTTCATTAGGCGGTACAATCGGTACAGGATTGTTTTTAGCTAGTGGTGGTGCCATTGCACAAGCAGGCCCTGGTGGTGCACTTCTTGCTTATGCATTAATCGGTATCATGGTGTATTTTTTAATGACGAGCTTAGGCGAAATGGCAGCCTATATGCCATCATCGGGTTCGTTTAGTACGTATGCTACAAAATTTGTGGATCCAGCTCTAGGCTTTGCACTTGGTTGGAACTATTGGTACAACTGGGCAATTACAATTGCGGCAGAAATTTCTGCTGTATCATTAATTATGAAATATTGGTTCCCAGATAGCTCATCAGCACTTTGGACTGTTTTATTTATTGCTGTCGTTTTATCGTTCAATCTATTATCGGTAAAAAGCTATGGTGAAAGTGAATATTGGTTTGCCATGATAAAGGTTGTAACTGTAATCATTTTTATTATCATCAGTTTCTTAATGATTTTTGGTATTTTAGGAGGAAACGCTCCGGTAGGCTTTACGAATTTCTTTATCAGTGATGGACCATTCCATGGTGGATTCCTTGCTACATTTGGTATTTTCTTAGCTGCGGGATTCTCGTTCCAAGGGACAGAGCTACTTGGAATAACAGCAGGTGAAACAGATGATCCTGGTAAAAATATTCCGAAAGCTGTTAAGTCTGTTTTCTGGCGAATTCTTTTATTCTATATTTTAGCGATTGGTGCAATTGGGCTGCTGATTCCATTTACAGACGCACGTTTGCTATCTGAAGATATCGCTGTTTCACCATTTACACTGGTGTTCGACCGTTTAGGAATTGCCTTTGCTGCATCATTGATGAATGCTATCATTCTAACGGCAATGCTGTCAGCGGGGAATTCAGGGCTGTACGCATCTTCTCGTATGCTTTGGCAATTAGCGATAGATGGACATGCACCGAAATTTTTCGCTAAACTAAGCCGTCGAGGTATTCCGATTTACGCATTAATGGCGACTTTAGCTGTAGGCTCCCTAGCATTTTTAGCTTCATTCTTTGGTGATGGTGTGGTCTACATGTGGCTTCTAAATGCCTCTGGGATGTCTGGCTTTATTGCCTGGCTAGGAATTGCATTTAGCCATTACCGTTTCCGTCGAGCGTTCGAGGTACAGGGCTTAGATCCGAAATTGTTGCCGTATAGAGCAAGGCTATTCCCATTCGGCCCGCTATTTGCCTTTACGGTTTGTATGATTGTTGTTATTGGACAAAACTACAATGCCTTTACGGGGGATACAGTAGATTGGTACGGAGTCCTTGTCTCGTATATCGGTATTCCACTGTTCTTGCTGTTATGGCTTGGCTATAAAATCAAGCATAAAACAAAGATGCTTCCACTCGAGCAATGTGATTTAAAAGTCGATAATGAATAATAAAACTGTCCTGTGAGTCATAAAAAATGACTTGCAGGGCAGTTTTTTTAGTTGAAAAATGAATTTGTAACACCAAACTTACAATCTTGTCAGAGAAAATACTGCCAGTGAACATCTTTTAAGCTCCAAAACCCCGTATCCCCATAATAGCAATCACTGATCCGTAGATTACAAGAATGAGCAAAATGATGAGCAAACCTAAATATGTGTAATACCTGCTTGTTTTGATCTAATTCCGGATATCCCCAAATAAATACTCACTATCCAGAGTAGAGCACCCGAATAAAAGTAAATCCTGAAAATGCCATTTTCACGGTTCTTTCTAAATTAATTTTAAGTTATTAAGAAGAATATATCAGTCCATCCCTTAATGTTACAAATTTGGTTTTTTGGGTCTTCAGATAAGACTACTGGAAAAAAAGGGACTTAGTTTTTGCAAATCGATCCTCACTTTTGGTGCACAATCTTAATATGGTAAACTGTTATAGAAATGAATAATCACCAAATTTTGGGGATGACATTTGTCGAATCGTATACCATGTATATAAGTTGATTGGAGTGGAGGCAGGGCGACTCCTTGGGGATCAGCAATAGAGGAACGAAGGCTAAAAGCATCACATCCTGTGATAACGCCTTCGTGACCAACATCGGTGCTGCTGCCGCTACGTTTGCACTACGCTTTCGCGCAGAAAACATCTGTTGGCCCGAGACCCTGGAGCGAGCCCAGCGAGTGAAGCGGGAGGGGAACGAAGGCTAAAAGCATCACGTCCTGTGATAAAGCCTTCGTGACCAACATCCTGTTGCCCCGACGCCCCCAGGAAAGCGCCCAGCCGGAACGGAAATCAACCCTCGTTGTGGTAATGATCCATATAAATGGAAAGTCATATATAGACACTTTATGTTGGAAAGAGGTGCATGAACATGCAAAAGCATATTTTACTAGTAGAAGATGACGAAGCCATTCGTGAAATGGTGGAAAGCTATTTAACAATGGAGGGGTTCCTTGTCACCACTGCAGTAAATGGAGAAGAAGCCTTACACTATTGTTTAAACAATCCTTTTGATTTAGTGATCTTGGATATTATGATACCGAAGCTGAATGGATTAGAAGTTTTAAAGATTATACGAGAGCAAGTATCGCTTCCAATTATCATTATGTCAGCCAAGGATAGTGATGTTGATAAAGCGTTAGGTTTAGGATTAGGGGCAGATGATTATATTGCCAAGCCGTTTTCGATGCTGGAATTTTCGGCACGTGTTAAAGCCGCGATTAGAAGAGCTACAAAATACTCCAGTCAAGTAGAGGATAAGAAAGATCTAGTAGAGATAGACAACTTATCGATAGACCTTGTTAATTTTTCAGTTGATAAGAATGGACAAAATGTAAAGCTCACGTCAAAGGAATTTGCCATTTTAACGTTATTCGTGACAAATCGTAATCGCGTTTTTACAAAGCAGCAAATTTATCAATTGATTTGGAATGATGCTTACTATGGGGATGAAAATATTATTAATGTACATATAAGAAGATTACGTGAAAAAATTGAAGACGATCCGTCCAATCCTAAGTATATTAAAACACTTTGGGGAATTGGCTATAAATTTGAAGGGTAAACTCCATGATTATATTTCTATTACTGATTATTGTATTACTCGTAGGAATTATTATTTTTCAGGTGAGAGCAAAAAAACAACAAGACACTACTATTCAATACATGCATCAAAAACTGCAAGCAATCATTGATGAACAATCGAGCGAAAAGATTTTAGTATCGACAGCTAATCAAGAATTACAGCAGTTACTAATCGCGATGAATGCATTGTTAGACCACAATCAAAAAGTGCAAGCAACACATCGGAAAATGGAAGGCTCCATGAAAAAGATGTTGGCCAATATTTCACATGATCTTAAAACACCTTTAACGGTTGTGCTAGGTTATACGGAAATGCTGCAGCTTAAACAATCACTTAGTGACGAGGAGCGGCAACGGTTACTCACTGGCGTTCATTCGAAAACATTGGAAGTATTAAAAATAATCCATACATTTTTTGATCTGGCAAAATTGGAAGCTGGAGATACAGATTATCCAATGACGAAAATTAATGTAAGTGAAATTTGCCGGAAAAACATTTTATCATTTTACGATATGATCACGTCGATGGGATTAGAGATTGATATAGCAATACCAGAGATGTCCATGTATGCACTCGGCAATGAAGAAGCGTTAGATAGGGTTCTGAATAATTTATTGTCAAATGCAATTGCCTATGGGGCGGCAGGAAACATCATTGGGCTTACAGTAAGAAATGATGATGCTAATATTTTTATCGATGTATGGGATCGTGGTAAAGGGATTGACGAATATCATATTGATAATGTTTTTGAAAGAATGTATACGCTTGAGGATTCTAGAAATAAATCCTTCCAAGGTAGTGGTCTTGGCTTAACGATTACAAAGCGTCTTGTAGAATTAATGGAGGGCTCCATCCAACTTTCCAGTATCCAATATGAGAAGACTATTTTTACAGTTTCTTTAAAACGAATGACATACTGAGCAGTCATGCTTGTAGAGCATTTGAATGGCTTTACAAGCTTTTCTTATGCACTTAAGAAATTTGTAAGAATCAAGTAATAAATTAGAGAGTTTCATTTTTTATAATAAGGATAGCTAAATTTAAGGGAGAGATCTACATGACATATATTGTGAAAACAAATCAGCTTACGAAAGTATATGAGGGGAAAGAAGTCGTTTCTGCTGTTACTATGCATGTGAAAAAAGGAGAGATCTACGGTTTTTTAGGTCCTAATGGTGCCGGTAAAACGACAGTCATGAAAATGCTAACAAACCTTACGAAGCCAACGAGTGGAGATATTGAAATCTTTGGTGAGAAATTAAATGATCGCTCATACGAAGTGCTGAAAAGGATGGGGACAATTATTGAATATCCGATTTTTTATGAAGATTTAACAGCACTGGAAACTTTAGAATTACATTGCGAATATATGGGCTATTATGACAAGAAAGAGATTACGCATGTTCTAGATTTAGTAAAACTAACAAATACGGAGAATAAGCGTGTTAAAGACTTTTCTCTTGGGATGAAACAACGATTGGGTATTGCACGTGCAATTATTACGAAGCCGGAATTACTTATTTTAGACGAACCTATTAATGGTTTAGATCCGGTTGGCATTAAAGAACTACGAGAGCTATTCAAGATGCTTTGTAAAGAGTATGGAATTACAATTATAATCTCTAGCCACATTTTGGGTGAAATTGAACAATTGGCAGATACAGTCGGAGTTATTAAGGGTGGAAGGTTAATTAAGGAAGTATCAATGGACGCTGTCAATCGCAGTCAAGCAGATCATATTGAAATGATTGTTAGTGATGGGAAAAAGGCTGCCTTTATTTTAGAAAGTAAATTAAATATTACTAATTTCAAACTAATGGATGACAATTGTATTCGAATTTATGAATCGACAGCTTCACAAAAGGTGCTAACTAAAACATTAATTGAGCATGATATTGAAATTGAGGGCATTAGCAAAAAAACAAGCTCATTAGAGGATTATTTCTTGAAGCTAATCAATGGAGGTGTCGCTAGTGCTTAATTTAATGCGGCTAGAAATGAAAAAATATCATATTGGTTTATATATAAAACGAGCTGTTTTCGCAAATTTTGTGATATTAGCTATTATATTTATGCTTTTATTTATCACTAAAATAGAAGGGGATCAAGATTTTAGAACTTATCAGAGGGCATTTGGCCTTATAGATTCAGGTGTAAGAGCAGTATTTATTATTTTTGCTAGTGTGTTAATCGCCAAGTTTATTATCGGAGAATTTAAATATAAAACGATCACTGTAGCATTTATGTACCCGATCAATAGAAAAAAACTAATTGCTTCAAAGCTAGCCATTGTTTTTCTTTTTACCTTTAGTGCAATTATTTTATCGACTATTTTTGTCACAGCGATTTTTTGTGCTGTTAGCGAGGTTTTCCAATTGCTTCCGGATACAGTAACGCTCTCATTCATAATACAACGAATTCCCGTTGTGATTATGAATGCAATTTCAGCATCATGCATCGCATTAATACCGTTGTATTTTGGTATGAGAAAATACTCCATTCCGGCAACGATTGTATCATCGATATTAATTGTATCGGTCGTATCATCAAATTCGGGTAATTTCACCTTGTATGATATTATTTTCATACCTATCACTTTAGCTATTATCGGTATAAGCGTGGCCTACTTATCATTTCGAAACATTGAGCAGATAGATATTTAGGGATAAGAAAATAGCGCTTTAAAACTTAGGCTGTTTTCGTAAACTTTGTTGTTTTGGTTAAATAGTGTTATTCAACAATCGGGCCAGATTGTTGAGGTGCTATATGTAAAGTGAACTTACCAAAAATTATTCTTATGGAGGTTGTAGAATGAGAAATGGTGTTATCTTAATGACCATAATTTCGGGGCTACTTTTCTGTTTTATAATGATTGCAGTTTCGCTAACTCCCCTTCCGGATCCTGGTGGATTCAATTCTTTAGGTATGTGGCTGAATATTATAATGTTTCTTGTCTTTTATATTCTGTCTTTAATTTTGTATTGGGTAGGAGTTAAAGGAATGAAATATGTTATGGCAGTTTTTTGCGGAGTAGGGTTACTTATATCACTTTCAATAATTGTACTGGCATTTGTAATGGGAACGGTTACTTATAATGTTTCTGATTTTCTATATGTGATCGTTCTTTGCGTTATGTCACTAATTGCCAATATCGTTTGGTATATTGTTGCATTTAAAAAGTAGCAGATTTATAACGTTCTGTTTTATAAGGATGCAATGTATTAAACAATCGGGCGCGATTGTTGTATAGCCCAACTTTTCTTTATAGCAACAATCTTTGAGAAAACAGCCAAAACTTAAATGCCAGACACAAAACCAAAGTTAAAGGTTTTGTGTCTGGCATTTTTTTTAACCAAATATTGTTTGCCATAATAAATAAAGATTTAAAGCAACGACAATGACCACGACAATCCATCCTAATATAGTTGTAATACGACGATTGACTAGGCTTCCCATGACATCACGCTTACTTGTAAACATTACAAGTGGTACAAGAGCAAATGCGATACCAAAGGATAAAATAACCTGACTTAGGACAAGCGCATAAGTCGCATTCACACCAGATGCAATGATAACCAAAGGTGGTAACATTGTAATAGCTCGACGTAAATAAAGCGGTATTTTCTTTCTAATAAAGCCCTGCATCACAACGTCACCTGCAAGTGTACCAACTGAAGAACTAGCAAGACCTGCAATGAGAAGGCCAAGACCAAAGGATACAGCCGCCATCGGACCAAGCGCCTCTTTTAATCCGTTATAAGCGATATCTAAATCTTCAACTACTACGCCTTGTGTATGGAATACTGCCGCAGCAATAACAAGCATACTCATATTGATGGCACCAGCAATAATCATCGCGATGATGATATCAATAAACTCAAAACGGAAAATCCGTTTCTTTTCTTCATCATTTCGGCCAACGATACGATTTTGGGTTAATGAAGAATGCAAGTAAATAGCATGTGGCATGACAGTTGCCCCTAAAATACCTGTTGCAAGTAAAATAGAATCTACACCCTCAAAGCGCGGTGAAAACATGCCCATTGTTACTTCGCCCCAATTTGGTTGTGCTAAAAATGTTTGGAATGCAAATGCTAATACGACAATAAGCACCATGCCAGAAATACCTGCTTCAAACGCTCTAAAGCCTCTGCGCTGTAATTCTAAAATAGCAAATGAACCGACCGCTGTTATCAGCGCTGCAGGCAGCATTGGAATATTGAACAACAAGTACAGCCCTAATGCCGCACCAATAAATTCTGCAAGATCTGTTGCAATAATGACCAATTCAGCTTGAATCCATAAAAAGATAGAAGTCTTTTTAGAAAAATGTTCACGTGCTACTTCGGGTAAATTTTTGCCAGTTGCAATGCCAAGCTTTGCAGACAAAGATTGAATTAATACGGCCATTAAATTGGAAAAGGCGATTACCCAAAGTAATAAATAGCCATATTGTGAACCTGCTGTAATATTCGTTGCGAAGTTGCCTGGATCAATATAGGCAACCGCAGCGATGAAGGCTGGACCAAGAAACGGTAAAATGCGTCGCCAGCCTGTTATATCTCCATCTAAAACCGCCTCAGCAGACGATTTTGTCATTCGTTTGTAAACCATGTTGTTCCCTCATTTCAAAAAGTATCACGGGTGAAATAAAGTTTCCTATAGGAAAGTGTTATATTCCTATTTTATAGCTAGAACTAAAAAATGTGAAGATGTTTGCTCAATTTTTTGCGGAATTCGAAATGTTTTTGATATAGTAATCAACTTTAATGGAGGAATTTCGCTTGTGAATCAATGTATGGAAGCATCATAGCAGAATATTCGATTCATTTGAAAATGATTCAAGGGTGAATGTACTTAGCTTCTTTAAAAGTGGGAATATACTTAAAAGGTAGCTTTTTTAACTTCTTTCAGCGAGTGTTTTTTGTAGCGAAAGCGAAGCGGCAGCTACAGCTACAGGTGTCTAAACACCAGCTGAAATAGAGGAACTCAGGCTAAGAACATCACATCCTATGAAAACGCCTGGGACCAACATCGTATTGGTAAGCCGATTCCGGATGTAATTATGCCGAGGCATAATTGATTGATTTTCAATTCGGGTATTCACATATTTTCTACTAGTATTAAAACATTATTCTTCAAAGAAGAATTCATCATCAAAAGTTTGGGGTGACGTTTGTTAAAACATAGGTCATGTATATAAGTTGATTGAAGCGGCTCATCGGACGCGCTTTGGAAAACACCCAATCGGAGCGGAAATCAACCACACGTTATGTTTGGTTTGGGCCTAAATAAAAATGTTCAAAATAGCAAGTAAAAAAATTTTTTGTAAGCATTATTTTCATCTTTACTTTTTTTAATTACAGGCGTAATATGACATCATTATAAAAGTTTCAAATTTCTAAATCGCTGAAGCAATGACGCGGGGGACCCAATTTTTACGGATTACATAGGTGATCCTTGGGGTGAATCTCTTCATTTATTGAGGGGTAGGGCTACTCAGGCCCGAATCCGACAGCTAACCTCGTAAGCGTTAAGAGCAGAAAAGTGGAGCTTGGCAGACGAATGAGCGTCTACAAGTCTTATTTAGTGATGACTTGTAGGCGTTTTTTATCTTCATTCTAAAAATGAAACAAGGCCCCGTAAACAGCACAAAAACCGATTATGCTAAAGTGTAATCGATTTAGAAATGTGAAACACATTCTATGAAACTAGAAGGTGTAGAAAATGAAATCTTCATTAAAACGTTATATTATCGGTAAACCATTAAGATCTGAAGCGTTAGGGGAACAAAAGCTTAGTAAAACAAAAGCACTTGCCATACTATCGTCCGATGCGTTGTCATCAGTTGCGTATGGACCTGAGCAAATTTTAATTGTACTTATGACAGTGAGCACTGTTGCTTTTTGGTATTCTTTACCGATTGCTGCTGGGGTAGTTGTGTTACTGACAGCACTTATTTTCTCGTATCGTCAGGTTATTTTTGCGTATCCACATGGTGGTGGAGCTTACGTAGTTTCTCGGGAAAATTTAGGTGTCAATGCGGGTTTAGTCGCTGGTGGATCATTGCTTGTCGATTATATTTTAACAGTTGCGGTAAGTGTATCGGCTGGAACAGATGCCATTACTTCGGCATTTCCAAGTCTGCATTCCTATAATGTGATCATCGCTGTGTTTTTTGTTATATGTTTAACGCTTTTAAACCTGCGTGGAGTCACAGAATCGGCATCCATTTTAGCTTATCCCGTTTATTTGTTTGTAGTAGTGATGTTGGTGTTAATCGGAGTAGGAATTTATAACGTAATAACAGGGCAAGTTCCAGCAGAGTTGCATCCAAAGGTCGGTACACCAGTTGCAGGTATCAGTCTATTTATATTATTAAAGGCATTTGCATCAGGAAGCTCAGCTTTGACTGGTGTTGAAGCAATCTCAAATGCTATTCCTAATTTTAGAGATCCAGCGCCGAAAAATGCGTCTAAAACATTATTAGCTATGGGCGGTATTTTAGCAGTGTTATTTATTGGTATTGTGAGCCTAGCTTATTTTTATGGAGTTGCTCCCAATGCGAAAGAAACGGTTGTTTCACAAATTGCGGAGGCAAGTGTAGGTCGCCATATCTTTTATTATATAGTACAGGGAACAACGGCGATGATATTAGTACTTGCTGCGAATACAGGTTATTCGGCCTTTCCTTTACTAGCTGTCAATTTATCGAAGGACGGTTTTATCCCAAGAATATTCCAGATTCGTGGGGATCGACTTGGTTATTCAAATGGCATCATGATGCTTGGTTTAGCGGCCATTGTATTAATCATTTTATTTGATGGAACAACAGAGCATTTGATTCCGCTTTATGCAGTTGGTGTGTTTATTCCGTTTACTTTAGCGCAGGCTGGAATGATGCGAAAATGGTGGCGTGAAAAGCCAAAAGGTTGGGTGGCTAAATTTTCGATTAATACGATTGGAGCAATCATTTCCTTTATTGTAGCGATGATGTTTTTTGTGACGAAATTGCCTCAAGTATGGCCAGTGTTTATCTTTTTACCAATTATTATTTGGACGTTCCACCGGATTAAGCAGCATTATAAAACAGTTGGTGAACAATTAAGATTGGATAATGAGGAAATACCGAATGTGGAGGGGAATGTCTTCATTGTACCTGTCGCTGGTATTACGAAAGTAGTCGAAAACACTTTGCATTATGCGCAGTCACTACACGTTGATAAAATTATTGCCTTTTATGTAGCCTTCGATCAAGCGGATGCAAAAGCGTTTGAGGAGAAGTGGAAAGCTTGGCAACCAAATATACGGCTTGTCACATACTATTCACCATATCGAAGTATTACACAGCCATTAATGAAATTTATTGATAAGGTTGAACATCAATGTGCGAAAACAGGCCATCAAGTAACAGTTATCATCCCACAGTTTTTACCGAAAAAAGGATGGCATCATATGTTACACAATCAATCAAGTCTATTAATTCGCACGTCGCTGTTATTTCACAAAAATATCGTTATTATGACTGTGCCCTTCCATTTATCAAAATAATGACTAGCAAGCTCGAAAATTGTCTGATATAATCATAACGTTGATTGTAAAACACGAACGTTTACAATTGAAAGTCAGTAAAATAATAGTAAATTCCGAAAAAACAGACTTTATTCAGTGTGAGATACAAGCACATACCGAATAAAGTGCCATTTTTGGAAATAACGCCAAGGCGTGATAAAGATTAGGAAGTTCTTTAATGGTTCATCAACAAAAGTTGAGGATGACTTTTGTTAAAACGTATACTATGAAATCAACCACACGTTTTGGTGATGATACAGTTTAATAATAGTTCACTCATATAATAGCGAGAATATGGCTCGCGAGTCTCTACCGATTTACCGTAAAAAAATCGACTATGGGTAGCAATGCTTTAGAAGACTTTATATAAGATGTTTTCTATTCGTTTCGACGTTTTTACGCTGAATGCTTTGCTCCACTCGTAGATGACTGGAATCAAAGTATTCGGCGTTTTTTATTACTTGGAATGAGCATTTCTTCTATAATAACGCCTTCGTGACAACGATATCGTGTTACTGACGCTGCGTTAGCACGGCGCTTTCGGTTATTTGCTCATAAAAATTTATTACTATAAGAAAGAAGGATATAAAGGAAATGAAGTTATTACACGACAAAATTGTGCAAGAAGGTAAAGTTCTATCTTCATCTGTATTAAAAGTAGACTCGTTTTTAAATCATCAAATTGACCCAATGCTTATGAAAGAAATTGGTCATGAGTTTGCCACTCGATTCTCTGATCAAGTGATTACAAAAATATTAACGATCGAATCTTCAGGTATCGCACCATCTGTTATGCTAGGGCTTGAAATCGGTGCTCCTGTAGTGTTTGCACGTAAACGTAAATCATTAACACTATCAGATAATCTTTATAATTCAAAAGTACATTCTTTCACAAAAAATGAAACGAACGATATTTCAGTTTCACGTAGTTTCTTAAATGAAGATGATAACATTCTAATTGTAGACGATTTCTTAGCTAATGGGGAAGCTGTCAAAGGTTTGCTTGATATCGCAGCACAAGCTGGTGCAAATGTTGTGGGTGTAGGCATTGTTATTGAAAAAGGCTTCCAAGACGGTGGGAAATTATTACGCCAGCAAGGGGTTCGCGTGGAATCATTAGCAATTGTAGATTCCCTTGAGGATGGTAAAGTAACATTTGCTGCGGAGGCTAATGCGTAATGAATACCGATCAATTATGCCTCGGCATAATTGCGTCCGGAATCGGCTTTGTGCTTAGGCCTGCGTGATGCAGGTCAGTTAGCCGTTATCGCATGGATGCGATGTTTTTAGGATAACATCCTATATTGAACTCCTTTCCGATTCTGTGACATCCGCCGGAGGCTTTAACTTCTTTTAGCGTGTGTTTGGACACCCGCTGAAAAGTAGTTTAAATCCGCATTCATTACTTCACCTATAGAGGAGGGAAACTTTTGCTGAAAGAAGTTAAATCGACGACGCTAGCTATTCAACATTTACTTGCGATGTATGCAGGTGCCATTTTAGTGCCACTGATTATCGGTGGGGCAATTGGCTTTGATTCAAGACAAATGACGTATTTAGTAGCGATTGACATTATGATGTGTGGGATCGCAACGCTTTTACAAGTGTATTCAGGTAAATTTATCGGTATTGGTTTGCCGGTAGTACTAGGCTGTACATTTACAGCGGTTAGTCCGATTATTGCAATTGGTACTAATCCTGAACAAGGTATTACTGATATTTATGGATCTATTATTGCATCAGGTGTAATCATTATGATTATCGCAGGCTTTTTTGGTAAGTTAGTCAAATTCTTCCCACCAGTTGTTACAGGCTCGGTCGTGTCGATTATCGGTATCTCTTTATTACCAGTAGCTTTAAATAATATGGCAGGTGGACAAGGCGCAAAAGACTTTGCATCGGGTTCGAATGTAGCTTTAGCGTTTATTACATTGGTCATTATTTTAGTCGTTTATCGTTTTTCTACGGGCTTCATTCGTGCAGTTTCCATTTTAATCGGATTAGTTGCTGGGACAATCCTAGGAGTATTTATGGATAAGGTTGATTTTAGCCCAGTTTCAGATGCTGCCGTATTACACATGGTTCAGCCATTTTACTTCGGGATGCCAACATTTAATGCATCTGCGATTATTACAATGACGCTTGTAGGAATGGTTTCTTTAGTAGAATCAACAGGGGTTTATTTTGCGCTAAGTGATATTTGTAAGAAAAAATTAGATTCAAAAGATTTAGCACGTGGGTATCGTTCTGAAGGTCTTGCCTCTGTGATCGGCGGTATTTTCAACGCTTTCCCATATACAACGTTTTCACAAAACGTGGGACTTACGCGTATGTCAGGCGTCAAAGATCGCAAAGTCATTTACATTACAGGTGGTTTACTAGTAGCGCTTGGTTTCCTACCAAAAATCGCAGCATTAACAACGATTATTCCAACACCAGTACTTGGTGCGGCAATGCTAGCGATGTTCGGTATGGTTATTACACAAGGTATGGGTATGCTAGTACCTGTTATGAATGAATCAGCGGAAAACGCCATGATTGCTGCAATTGCAGTTAGCCTTGGTGTAGGCGTATCAGTTGTTCCTGGAATTTTTGATGCACTACCAGAAAAAGTATCTCTTCTAACATCTAACGGTATCGTCTGTGGTTCTGTCACAGCCATTATCCTTAACATTTTATTCAACATGATTGGGCCAAAGCATAAGGAAGACCCGATGCATGGAGAAGTTTAAAAATTTAATAACGTTCATCTAAATACCTCGCATATTTTGATGAAAAGAACGTTGCCACCTACTTTTATCTATTGATTTAGATTTAAGGAGGTGGCTTTTTTATGCGGAAAAAAGGCTGTTTCTACAGCAAGACTTCTTCATGGAACAAGTTACCCCTGACGGAATTGCTTTTTAGCTGTTAAAACAGTTAATACAATATTTGTAACGAAGAAATATATAAAACTAGTAATGGACAACAGTATAAGCGTGGCTGCTTCTAAATTAAAATCATCCTCTATTATATTTAAGGTGGAACCTGTGCCTAAAGACATCGCGGTGATTAATACAACTGATGGTAAAACGATTAAAATACTTAAACATAACGCAATGATATTGACCACTAAAATCGAGGTTTTCCACATTTTAATATTATTCAACGTTTTCTTTGATAAATAAATGATATTAATTATATATAACAGTGTTACTAAGATAAAAGGTAATATACATTTTAATAAGAATAATAACATTCCAAGCACCTCGCTCTTAAACTATTTTATTTGAGTCAATTACCTAACTTAGTGTAATTTTACACTATTGATGTCATTTGTCAACGAGCTTTCTTTTAAACCGCTTTTTTATGACATACAGTATAATAGAAGAGGATTGAAATGAATGCGGATTTAAGCTGCCCAGCAGATGTCCAAACACCCACTGAAATAGAGGAAAGCTTGTTTCTAAAGATAAAGTTTGTAGAAGAAGTCAGTGCTATATTTTGAAAAGAGATGATATAAATGAATGCTTTTTTAATAGGAGGCAAACAAGGATTTATTCGGATAGAAATCATTGAGGTTTTTGGATTTCCGAATGAAACTAGTTATTTGGGTGGATACGAAGTTAAAGGGAAAATTGATATAAAAAGTGGTAACTATTTTGTGAAAGACGCAGAACTATGGTTTTCAACTGGTCAGATCTATACGTTTTTTAGCCAACTTCAAAAATGTTTTAAGCAATTGAATGGAAGTGTGACTTTTACAGACTCAAGTTCTAATATTGAGTTTGAAATGCATTTTAATCGATTGGGGCAGATTACTATAGAAGGGTATTTCCAAGAGTTTTTGAGTGAAGAAAATAAACTACATTTTGAATTTGAAAGTGAACAAAGCTATTTGTTATCTTCGTTTGAAGAGTTAAGAAAGATAGTTGCCCATTATGGCGGTTTAGAAGGTAAAAGGAGATAGTTGTGTCTTATTGGACTTACAGGCGTAATAGTTGATGGTAAAAATTGGTTATTGTAATACAAGAGAATATAGAATATTATGAACCTTATGGAAGGGAGGGCTATAAATGAATTTGAAAACTGCTAAAGAAGTTATTGAAGAACTACATGTAATTATGGAGTCACATATGTCTTCAGAAGAAAAAATGAAATTGGAAGTTTGGCTAAAAGAGTACTACATAGATGAACTAATAAAGAATAAAGTACCGATGAATTCGGATTGCTAGTCATTTAAATAGGGCACTTCTTTTCGGAGTTGTCCATTTGGTTCTGTCACTGCGATTATCCGCAACATTTTGTTCAATATAATTGGGCAAAGCATAAGGAAGACCTGATGCATGGGAAGCATAAAGGATTTCTATAATATACAAAATGTCATCTACTTTTATAGTAGGTGGCATTTTTTTATGAAAAGTAGATGAATTGTTAGGGAATCTAGGGAATGGGACGGGAGTTCTTTGTACAAGCGGATTTAGGACGATGCCGAGACATAATTGTTGAGAAGAATGCAAGGCAATGTCTGAACATACATTTATAAATATCTGGCATGTGGGTGTTATTTGTAGCGGGGAGGTGCTCTACTTTCGCCAGCGGAAATCAGCGTCTAATAGATAGTTAAGGCAACGCACTTATAGTATATAAAACTACTTATTGAAAGGTCTCTTACAAATGCAAAGTATATTTCTGATTGTATTACTTCAATTAATTTATGTGCCTTTTTTAACGTTACGTACAATATTTTTAGTGAAGAACATTACGTTCCTTGCTGCCATATTCGGTATGCTGGAAATGTTAGTGTATGTATTTGGCCTTTCTCTTGTTTTTAATGGAGACCAAAGTATTTTAGCGATGGTTGTTTATGCTGCTGGTTTTGGTTTAGGTATTTTTCTAGGTGCTAAAATTGAGCGGAAACTAGCGATTGGCTATGTCTATGCGACAATCAATACGCAAAATAAAAATGAAGAGCTCGTGAATTTTCTTCGTAATGAAGGCTTTGCTGTGACGATTTATATTGGTGAAGGTAGAGATAGTAATCGCTATAAATATGAAATATTAACAAAGAGAAATCGCGAGACAGAATTGTTTCAAATTGTGGAGCATTATGAACCAAATGCTTTTATTATTTCTTACGAGCCTAAATCATTTAAAGGTGGATTTTTGCTGAATCGAATGAAGGCAAAAAACAAATAGTTTTTTCCTAGCCCTCTGTGTATATGCAGAAGGGCTTTTTTGGTTCATCACCAAAAGTTGTGGATGGCTTTGTTAAAACGTCTATTATGTTAATAAGTTGATTGGAGTGGAGGCTGGGCGACTCCTCGGGGATTAGCGATTAGGGGAACGAAGGCTATAACCATCACATCCTGTGATAACGCCTTCGTGACCAACATCGTGTTGGCCCGAGACCCTGCAACGCAGCGAAGCGGCTCATCGGACGCCCCCAGGAAGCTCTGCTCTGCGCGAAAGCAAAGCGTCAGCGGCAAAGCGCCCAGTTGGAACGGAAATCAACCACACGTTTTGGTGATGATCCATTTTTTGTATTCACACAATTTATAGAGAAATTTAGCGACCAAGCTCGATAAAAAATATTAATACTAGTATACCGACAGACGTGAACAATAACATGTTCAAATTGATTTTTTCATACTATAAAAACATGCAAGTCTCGGAGGGGTGTTGTATGTATTTTTTTACGAAAGGCTTGGTCATTCTCATAGGAAGTGCTGCGGTATCATTAGGAATTAATTTATTCTTAACGCCCTATCAAATTTTAGATGGGGGAGTTGTAGGGATAGCGCTTATTTTACATTATTTATATAAGCTTAAAATAGGTTTAATGATCATCATTATTAGCATTCCAATCTTTATCGTTTCTTGGTATAAATACAGGGCATATTTTTTCAATAGTATACATGGATTATTTGTATCTTCTCTTAGTATCGATTTACTAAAGCCTGTTCGGAATCTTATTCAGGTAGATGCCATTTATAGCGCCATATGTGGAGGGGTCCTTATGGGGTTTGGTGTCGGCTTGATGCTTAGATTTCAGACAAGCACTGGTGGCACAGATTTGATTGGACAATTTTTAAGTGATAAAACTGGAATTAATGTCGGGATCCTTATTTTTATAATCGATTCCATCGTCATTGTCATAGGGGGACTGCTTTTATCTTCCAGTACATTATTGCTTTCAATTATTACAATTTTGGTAGTAGGGATTACTACAAGCATCATGACTAGTCGTGTTTAAAAAAATATAAAAAATAGCTTCAGTAGCACTGAAACTATTTTGAAATTTTTTATCGAGAGCTCTTCATCATTCGTTTTTTAGGATGTGCAGGCTTTACTTCTGCTATTAATATGGCGAGTAAAATCATGATAGCCCCTACAACCATACGGCTTGTTAATACTTCATGTAAGAAAATAACGGATAGCACCATGCCGAAGAAGGATTCTGTGGACAGGATAATAGCTGCCTTTGTAGCAGACGTATATTGATTCGCAACATTTTGAAAAAGATAGGCAAGAGTAGTTGAGAAAATGGCTAAATAAATAATCGAATAGATGGCTTCTTTTTCAAGAGTAGTTGGGATCTCGCCTTGACTGACTACGACCAAAACACCTAAAAAAGATGCTGTGATAAATTGAATGATCGTCAGGGCAATGGCATCTTCCTTTTGGACAAATAGGTTAGTACAGAAAATATCAAAGGCAAAGGCGACAGCGCAAGCTAAGGAAAGCACATCTCCGATATTCATCGTCAGTGAACCCTGTAAGGATAATAAACCGATTCCTACAATAGCTATCATCGAACCGATAATTTCGTAGCCATCTATACGCCGCTTGTAAACCGCGAACGCAATTAATGGAACAATTATGACATTTACAGCAGTTAAAAATGCATTTTTAGAAGGTGTTGTATATTGGAGCCCTACTGTTTGAAGGGCGAAGGCAATATACAAAATGGTCCCTAACAAAATACCTTTCCAGATAACGGATTTAGAAGCTTTTTTTAATCTAAATCCAAATAAGACTGTCAGTATAATCGAGGCTAATAAAAACCTACCTGCCATTACTTGATAGGCCGTTAAATATTCCAATGCAATAGCCGTTATTACAAATCCGCTACCCCAAACGATTGCAGTGACTAATAGCATACCATCAGCTATGTATTGTTTCATCGTTCTTCCCCCTAACCTCAATAGGATAGCATGAAATGGAAAAAAATAGTTTAATTTTAATTCTAAAAATTCAGGCGTTTTTTTGTACTTATTCCAAAGCTGTCATTCGACATTCGTTTTGCTATGTAATAAGTACAATTTAACGGCTGCCGCTATACGCTCATAAAAAACATAATCATTTTCTAAAGGTGCTACTAGCTGACGTATTTTTGACATGCGATAACGGATCGTGTTTGGATGGCAGAAATGAGCAACGGCTACTTCTTTAATATTTCCTTGTTTTACAACATAGGTGATTGCTGTTTTCATTAAATCCTGATCATCCTTTGCCTCAAGTAGGGGACCAAGATAGCTATTTACATAGTCCATAGCAAATGTTGCGTCCTTACGATGCAATTCAATTAATAACCAATCGGAAGCAAGGTTTTCATAATGACATATAGGAGTCGATTCAATTTCAGCCATAATACGTGCATAAAAGGCTTCACGAACAGCCATAGGGAATTCTGATTGTGTTAGGTGACAACGACTATAGCCAAAGGTCAATGAATTCGTCGAGATTGCGTACATCGTTAACCATTCATTGAGAATTTTTTTAAATTGAAATTGCTGTGACGAATGGGTCATTACAATAAAGAGACTCTTTTTATAGCTACAAATCATACCAGATTTCAATAGAGGCTCTAATTGAAAAAAGGAGTGCATCCATTGGCTATTTGCATCATCATGCGCTTGAATGTTAGCAACAAATACATACTTGTCGAAGGGCTTATTGATTTGCTGTAAAATAGACTTTATTTGTTCATCTGTTACGTCTTCCTCGATTAGACGTCGCAAAATCGTTTCTAAAAAGAACGAGTAGTCCTGTGTTTTTGCATAAGCCATCGTTTCTAAAATAATCTTTTCAAAAAATTCATCTCCGCCAAATCGCAAGATCGGAAAATTTTGTTCGTCTGCATAGACTAACACTTCCTCGGGTAACTCCTCATAGATGACAGGTTTATAAGCTAAAGCACTTGCCCCCAGCTCAATAAGGCTTTTCACGGCATTCCATAAATATTCTGGCTTGTGCTTTGCGAATAATAAACTGCTTAACACAACGCTATTCGGTGTGAAAATCGTTTCTCTCACCGTTTGAATATCGGGTGAAAATTCAAAGTCTAGAATTTCAACATTTTGAACGGGTTTATGTAAACCATTGCGACCGGCAACGACTGTAAATTCTTTTGTAATAGGCAGTTGTAAAAAGTTCTCTACGTTCATTACAATATCCAGCAACCTTTCTTGTGATTGTGCTTCTATTACTTATTATAAAAGTACTTGTCAGTAAAATACTATTAGTATTGCTGAAAGGACATAGCGAATCGCTGATAAACCAACCGAACTACACACTTTTGAATACTTCCTCGAACAGCCTTCTCTACATCCTTTAACCCACTCCTTCAAGTGATCAAAATAGATTATTTTTATAAAGCATTGTCGACTATTGAAAAGGAAATCTAGTGCTAGAGACACCTGTTTTACATGAAATTCATAGTGTATTTACAATGAAAGCGTACAATAGATCCTAATAACCGATTTAAGAGGTGCGAGAATGGAGCCTGCTGTTAGTCAAAGCATAAAAACAAGTAATTTATTTTCTTATTTAAAGTATTTATATGGGCAGCATCAAAACAATGCTCTTTATATAAAACGTTTAAAAGCATTGAAAGAAATAATTCAGGACAAGAGTTTACATACATATTTTCAGCCTATTGTTGATTTACAGACGAGGCAAACGGTTGGTTTTGAGGCGCTGAATCGTCCAGAGCCTTCAGAATTGTTTAATAGTGTCGATCAGTTTTATGAATTTGTTGGGCAAACGGACTGCGTATTTTTATTTGAATGCTTTTGTCGTAATCTTTCATTACAACGCTTCAAAGAACGACTGCACGAGGAATGGCTAAACAGAGATTTTTTAGTATTTGTAAATATACATCCTAATGTTTTACTAGATAAGAACTATCATAGTGGTGAAACGTTGCAATTATTAAAGGAGCTTGGCATAAAACCACAGCAGGTAGTGTTTGAGCTAACTGAACGCAGTGCAGTGGTAGATTTTGTAGAGTTTGAACGTGTATTATCCCATTATCGATCACAGGGCTATCGAATAGCAGTGGATGATGTGGGTTCAGGCTACAATAGCTTGAAAACGCTTATTTACTTAAAGCCGGAATTTATAAAACTAGACCGTTCTTTAATCCAATTTATTGATAAAAACAGCGAGCAACAGCAGCTTGTCACATTGCTGATGAAATACGCAGAGCAGGCTGAGACGAAAATTATTGCAGAGGGTATTGAACGCCAGGAAGAGCTTGATTATTTACATAGTATTGGAATCCACTACGCGCAAGGATACGCGATAGGGAAACCCACAAAGGAAATACATTTGGGGAAAATAAGGATGGATGACCATGAAGATAGGGGAAGTCATAGAAAATGTTCCATGTATTGATGAATTTGTGAAAAATAAAGAAGTGGATTTACTTTTTACAAGTAATCCGTCATTACGTAGTGTTGTCGTTGTTCGAGATGACAAGCCAATTGGGCATATTACACGTACACATTTCTATCAAAAGATTGGTACACGCTATGGCTATAATTTATTTATGGGACGGCATAATCAGCTTATTATGAAAGAAAATCCTTTAATTGTAGATCGCAATATACCTATAACAGAGGTCAGTACGTTAGCAATGTCTAGACCTCCAGAGGACTTATATGATGATGTGATTGTAACAAGGAATGACTTATATTATGGTGTCGTAAGTATTCGGGAACTACTGTTAAAGCTCGTAGACACTCAAGTAGCCATTGCTAGCTTTTTGAATCCGTTAAGTAGTCTTCCTGGCAATAAATTAATTGATGAAAAACTAGAGGAAGCATTGCAACTATCACAATATAGTTTAATATATTTTGATTTAGATCATTTTAAATCATACAATGACACGTACGGTTTTAATAAAGGGGACAAGATTTTATTATATTTAACAGATATTTTAAAAAGAAATATAGTGGGTGCAGAAGATTTTTTAGGACATATCGGTGGAGATGATTTCGTTGCGATTCTTCCACATTATGAGGCCGCCCCAATCTGTCAAAGAATTATTGATGAGTTTGATGCATTCATTTTAAGCTTTTATGATGTAGAGGATTTAACATGCTTACAAGTACAAAATAGAGCTGGTAAATTAGAGCCTTTATCTTGTACGACGCTATCGATCGCGGTTATTACTAATCAAAATCAGCAATTGGAATCTATTGACCAATTGTCAGATGCGGTGACACGTGTGAAAAAACAATGTAAAAAAATTTCGGGAAGCTGTTACCTTATTAACAACAATGGAAAAGAAGCCTACCTCGTTCATTAAACGAAGTAGGTCAGACTATGGGCATGCTCGCAATAATTGGAGCGTGCCCATAGTCTTTTTTCATAACGGACGCTTTTCACGACGGGGAGATGGGCGGCTTTTACTGTACATATATGATGGCGTCATTTGCTGAAAGAAGTTAAATTTCAATAACAGTTGTGCTACATGCAATTTTTATCAATTTTGGTTTTTAGGGCATAATCTAAAGAAATGAGCCGCTTTACTTTAGGAAATTATTAATCTTAATAAAACTTACTTGAATTATCGGGATTAAGGGTATATAATTCGATTTACATTATAATTAAACGTCTTAGGAGGCTGTCCATTGTCTACATTACAAATTATTCTTAACGTTGCCGTGTTACTCGTGTTCGTTGGAATTTTATATTATATGAATAAAAAGCACGTTAAGTTTTCAAACCGTGTTTTTACTGCGCTAGGCTTAGGTATTGTACTTGGTCTTGGATTGCATTTAATATATGGTATTGATTCTGACGTTTTAGCAAAAACAACAAGTTGGTACAATATTATTGGTACTGGCTACGTTAAATTGCTACAAATGGTTGCAATGCCATTAATTTTTATTTCCATCTTAATAGCCTTTACGAAAATGAAGGTTGGTAAAAACTTCGGGAAAATGGCAGCTCTTATTTTAGCCATTTTAATCGGTACAACTGCTGTTTCAGCTGCTGTCGGTATTTTTTCAGCAACGGTGTTTGATTTAGATGCTTCTCATATTATGCAAGGTGCTGCAGAGGCAGAGCGTGGAGCGTATTTAGAGGAGAAAACTTCTGGATTAACTGCACCAGATTTACCAACACAAATTATTGAGCTATTCCCAGCAAACCCATTCTTAGATTTAACAGGTGCTCGTTCTACATCAACAATCGCTGTTGTCATTTTTTCAGCGTTCTTAGGTTTTGCATACTTACGTGTAGCACGTAAAGATGAAGACACAGCAGCGACTATTAAAAAAGGCTTGGATGCAATCTATGCACTAGTAATGGGCGTTGTAACAATTGTCTTACGTTTAACACCATATGGTATTTTAGCCATTATGGCGCGTACAGTTGCAACATCTGATTTCGGGGCAATCTATAATCTAGGTAAGTTTGTTGTTGCGTCTTACGTAGCATTATTTATCGTGTTATTAGTACACTTATTAATTCTTACTTTAAGTGGTTTAAATCCATTTACGTATTTAAAAAAATCTGCAGAAACATTATTATTTGCCTTCACTTCACGTTCAAGTGCAGGTGCCTTGCCGATGAACATTAAAACACAAACAGGCCGTCTAGGCGTACCTGAAGGTATTGCGAACTTCTCGGGCTCATTTGGTTTATCTATAGGTCAAAATGGCTGTGCTGGTGTTTATCCTGCAATGCTAGCGATCATGATTGCACCGACAGTTGGAATTAATCCACTTGATCCAATGTTTATCATTACTGTTATTGCAGTAGTAGCAGTCAGCTCATTTGGTGTAGCTGGTGTCGGTGGTGGTGCGACATTCGCAGCCATTCTTGTATTATCAGCACTTGATTTACCAATTGCACTTGCGGGTATATTAATTTCCGTTGAGCCATTAATCGACATGGGTCGTACAGCTCTTAATGTAAGTGGTTCAATGACTGCAGGTGTAACAACTGCACGTATTACAAAAGAATTGGACACTGAAATGTACAATGATAAAGAATTAGGTGCTCAAGTATCGGATCTATAAAAAATCAATTTCACCTTGGTGAAATTGTAGCTGACGCCTTGCTTTCGCTACAGAAAAACATTTGCTGAATGAAGATAAAGAGCTACTCTCATTAGAGAGTAGCTCTTTTTTTGGATATAAAAAGTGGGTTGTTATGTAAGAAACAGCCCACTTTAATGATAGGAAATCCAATCATCTCTTTATATTATTTTTACATAAAAATCTTTACCGTTTATAAGCTCGGTCAGTTCAATGTTGTGAATTGTTTTATAGTAATTATAAATATTACGTGCTAACCCAGAGTGTCCATTTAAATATGTTCCCTTTTTAATCTCTTTACCTGGATTATGGAAATCAAAATACAAGCGAGAATTAGGGCACATTGCATCCAAGATTGCTTTAAACTCTTGTTCTTCAATATGAATCCCACGTGTATATTTGCACTCTCTGCGGTACGTATCATGAGAAACATTCACCGGCGACGACTCAAGAACCATTTCGATTTTTTTACTCAAATGTTAGCAGCTCCTTTTTAGAAATTAGCACTAAAGGGTAGAAAAGAAGACGTTTATTTAAAAAAACATTGACCTAATTCTTGATAGGGTCATCACAATAGCGTGTGGTTGATTTCCGTTCCGACTGGGCGCTTTGTTGCTGCCGCTACGTTAGCACTACGCTTTCGCACAGAGCAAAGCTTCCTGGGGGCGTCCGATGAGCCGCTTCACTCGCGCTGCTCGCTGCAGGGTCTCGGGCCAACACGATGTTGGTCACGAAGGCGTTATCACAGGATGTGATGGTTTTAGCCTTCGTTCCCCTATCGCTGATCCCCAAGGAGTCGCCCAGTCTCCGCTACAATCAACTTATATAAAAATGGTATTCCTTTTAACGAATTTCATCTCTAACTTTAGGTGACAAGTTTTATGATTAACATAGGGAAACTTATTTATTTCAGTATATAATTATCAGAAAATTATAGCAATATCTATTCTACCAATCTTGTTGCTGTATTTCTTCTGCTACTACTTGTAAATCATAAGCGGTAATCATTAAAAGTGTATATTCATGTGTCTCCATATATTTTTCTGCTAGACGTTTCATATACTTCGGGGAGCCTTCGTTTTCTTCGTCATAAATTAGCAGCAGACCATCTGTATTTTGGATAATGAATTTATCTTTTTCGATAAATTGCCATGGAGCCTCGTATGGCTTTTTCGTTACACTCGTCACAAAGTCTGCTTGCGCTACTAATGCTTGATATTTTTCTTTTTTATGTTCCTGCCAATTTTTCTCCTGCTCTAAAAAAGGAGTGATAATAGCATATTGTAGATGAGGAAATTCCTTTTTTAACGTAAGAATAACCTCGGCACCCCATGTTTCGACACCTTGCTGACCACTAATAATCACCCATTCTAAACCTTCGTCTATCAATATACGTAGTCGGTTTTCGAGTGCTTTTTTTATGATGGCAATGCCGGGGTGCTTGTCATTGAAAATGCCTAATTCATGTGGTCTATAGCCAGTAATAATAATTCGCTCTAGCAAAAAAACGCCCCCTAAGCTGTATAGTATGTGTAGTCATAGTATACAGTAGGAGGCATGCGAAAACGAATTTCAATATGTTGTTGTAAAGTAATTACTCCATTAACAGCTCGGAAAGCCGAGTGATTAAAATGTGTGGGGGAAAGAAAACAGCACTACTTAATGCCTTACTATGTTAAACAGCAAATAGTGTTAAAACTACAGCAACAGCAGTACAGATTCCTAAAAACCACCATGTATCAGTAAAGTCCTCTTTAGAGTCGCTATTCATGTAAAGTACTCCCTTTCTGCTTTGTTTTTATCTGTCCGTTCCAAGCCCAATTCGTCCATACACGCAGAATAGTTTCAAATGGTCCACGTTTAAATTTCTTGAAATAGGCAAGGCTGAAAACACATTGCAAGCTATACACGGCGATTCCAAATAAAATACCACCAAATACGCCTAGCTTGCCGTATAAGCCTAGACCATATCCATAAAATACTGTTGTACAAATAATGGTTTGCATTAGATAATTAGTTAAAGATAATTTACCGACACTTTCAAAAGCAGGAGCGAGACGTTGTACAGGGCGGGTTTTATATAGTAAAGCAGCAAGGCAGACATAGCCAACCGCTAATAATTCAGATCCACCTGTTAACAAAATTCCGGAAAAATTGCTTTCTATAAAACTTAGACTCTTACAAGCTAGCCCTATTGGAACAAGCAAAGCGCCAAGCTTATACCATTTCTTTTCGTCGTCCATATTCACAAAAGCTTGCTTTTTAGCGAGCCCCATGCCGAAAAGGGTCAATGAAGTGGTATACATTGGTGCGATAAAAATTAATAAGAAAAAGACTAAACCTGCATCATCCAGGCCTGGAGGTAGAGCATTTGCACGGAAATCATAAATGTCTAAGTAACTTCCATTAGCGTATACATTGTCGGCTTTCTCTACATAGGTTGCTATTTCTTTCTGTTCTTTTTTAGTTTCTTCTACGGAAACAAATGATAAGCTGGTAATAAGTAATAAGAAGAAGCCAGCCCAAATGAATAAAGTTTTTGGTTTACGATTAATAAATGGGATTAAGAACAATATCATAAAGCCATAGGAAAATAAAATATCGCCTTCCCATAATAGTGTTGAATGTAGTAAACCTAAGGCTATTAACCCAGTTGCGCGGCGTAAAATGGACCATCGACTCTTATCCTTTTTTCTACGAATAGACTCTATAAGTTTAATAAGAGAGAAGCCGAATAAAATGGTGAAGATCGGCATAAATGAACCTTCTATAAAGATTTTTACAAAATACAAGGCTCCATTATCGAGGGCGGATAAATCTTTTAGTTCATCTTTGCCATACATGCCGAACTGGAAAATCAACAAATTTGCCATTAAGATGCCAAATAAACTAAATCCACGCATTGTATCTATGAAGGTAACACGGTTAGTTGTCATTGCGTTTTATCTCCTTAATTGGTTATCTTATACATAGTGTAGTTGGTAAAGCTTATGGTGAAATAATGAGTACCTTAAAGTAATCTTAAAAGAAGGTGATAGCATGCAAGACGCTTCAATTTTAGTATTAGAGGACGAACGTGCAATTGCAGAAATGATTGAAATTATATTAAGAAAAGAAGGGTTTTTAAACATTACTCTCTGCGAATCCGTTCAAGAAGCAAAAAAGAAAATTGAAATGAAGGTTTTTGATTTTTATCTATTAGATATTATGCTCCCGGATGGTAGTGGACTTGATATGGCGAATATGATTCGAGAGCAAAGTGAAGCACCTATATTCTTTTTAACTGCAAAAGCTAGTGATGCAGATAAGCTTCGTGGTTTTATGAACGGTGCAGACGATTATATTACGAAGCCGTTTAATCCACTTGAGCTTGTTGCGAGGGTGAAGGTCCAGCTTACAAGATATATAAAGAAAAAAGATGTACCCGAAAGTCATTTATTTTCATGCAGTCGATTTACATTCGATATAGATGCGGCAGAGGTGACTGTAAATGGCACAAAGGAAATTATTAGCGGTAGGTTATTTTATTTATTGAAATATTTATGCGAAAATGTGGGGCAAGTATTATCAAAAGAGCAAATTTACGAGCGTGTGTGGGGTGACTGTTTGTTTGATGATAATACCGTGATGGTGCATATTCGAAAACTGCGAGAAAAAATAGAAAAGAACCCAGGTAAACCAACCTGCATTATTACTGTGAGGGGTATTGGTTATAAACTTGTTGGAGATGTTCATTCATGAAGCCAGCTAGAAGATTAACGCTTCGTTTTGTATCTTATTTCATCATTTTTTATTTACTAATCATTACAGGCTTTATTATAAGTTTGGTATTTTTCGCTATCTTTATAAATCGTCATGTCGGTGACGATATTCATATAATGTCTTCCTCCGAAATTAAAGATGATGCTGTTGTAGAAAAAGGGGACTCCATTAAGATTGCTGATTATTTAGTGAAGCGAGCCGAGGAGAACTTAGGACAATTATATTTGTTCAATCAATCGATGGACATTGTTGATTACACGGGAGACACGTGTGAACTATGTAGTATGACAGATAACGAAATAATGACCATTAAACGGCCGGGAATGCACACGTGGGAGATTCCTAAATATCATTTGTTATTCCTTCCGGCTTTACCTGTCCAACCGCTTTTTGAGGAAGTAGTTCAGGATTGGAAGAATAAAAGAGAGATTCCTTCAGAACTGCTCCAACGTTTACAGGATAAGAAAGCCTCAGTTGAAATCTATAATGAGCAGTGGGATCGTGTAGAAGTCATAGGCGAGCGCCATAAAAAACTCCATAAGCCTCAATTGCTGGAAGAGAACTACGATATTTTTGAGTATAAAGAGCTTACGCGAAATGTTGCTTTAGAGGATGGCTCAACACTAGTTGTACGTATGCCTAATCCATCGTATAAGCCATTTGATGAGCCTTTTAATAAAGCAATGGTTTTATTTGTTTCCGTCTTCTTTGGCGGACATATTATATTGTTAATAGGGATCCTCTTTTTATCGGTTAGTATTTCCCGTCAATTTGTTCGTCCGCTTGTTTATGTAATATCTCGTATCGAACTACTAACTCAGTTTGACTACAGGAAAGTAAGAGATAAAAGTATCCATGATCGGAAGACAGGGAAGTTAAAAAGGAAATTTAAGTTATTCCATCCAGTGGATGAATCGATTAATAATTTATCAGATCGTCTTTCCTTCAATGAAAGACAGATTAAACAAGGAGAGCAATTACGTGAGGAATGGATAACAGGCTTATCCCATGATTTAAAGACACCGTTAAGCTCTATTTATGGTTATTCAACAATGCTTGCCTCTAAGGACTATGAGTGGACGAAGGAAGAAATGCGCGTCTTTGCAACTACGATGCAGGAGAAGGCAACGTATATGGATGCCCTTATACAAGACTTAACCTATACGTACCAATTAAAAAATAAAGCGATCCAGCTTGAGAAAGTGTTGATCCCACTCAACGTATGGTTACCTCAATTTGCAGATGAGCAAGTGTCTGTAAATGTTTATGGTGATGTTGTGCTGGAAGCGGACGAGCTTTTATTAAAGCGTATTTTAGATAATCTTATTACCAATGCTAAAAAGTATACGCCTGATGGCACAAAGGTTAACGTAGAAGCGCAAAATATAGGCAAGGAGATTATGCTGACAATTGCCGACCAGGGTCCGGGAATTCCCCAAGAAGAGCTTGATAACCTTTTCGAGCGGTATTATCGAGGTACGAATACTACGGACGATACAGCGGGTACAGGTCTAGGATTGGCTATTACTAAACAGTTAATCGATTTACATGGGGGAACCATTAGTGTCCAATCAGGAGCGGAAGGTACAATTTTTGTATTGAAATTTACATGTAAATAGTAGGTTTTTGGCTAGGGAAAAATCGTAAAATAAAATTATTGTAATAGGATAGAAGCCGAAAAAAGGAGCTATATGGAAAGTCGTGAATGTTTGACTTTCTATATAGCTCCTTTTGTTTATGTGGTTATTTTAAGCAGCGCTCTGATGGTCGCTCAATTTTTACGTAGCGCCATAAGCTATTAGCGATATCACGTGCTTCTTCTGCGTGTACGGTTCCAACGAATGCTTTACGGAAAGGTGTAAGAAGTGATTCGATAATAAAGAGCTTTGGTTTCTCACGCTGTAATTCCTCTAATAAGAATTCCACGTATTCTAACCCTTCTACTGTTTCGTTCTTAGCTAATCCTTTTTTAAAGCCTGTTAATTGTTCGATGACCGTTTCCTTATCAACTGTTTTAAAATTCACGACGTTTTGGATCGTATTGATCATTTCCGTACTAATGATGATTTCTTTTGATTCAAGCATAACGGGTATAATTACGCTAATATTGCGTAATGCTACACGTACAATGGCTTCGCGATTTATATATTTATAGTCAGCAATTAAGACTGCGCGCAATGTAAGGTTAATCATACCAAGTGTCTGCACGGCACATTCATAGCTAATTGGACTAATTTCTTCTCCAAAAACTTGTACAAGTCGACTGGCTAGCCACTCCAACTCTTGTAAATGATAGTTTAAAATTATTTTTTTTAATTCATTATCCCTTGAATGGAAAATCGATTCAAAAATTTGAATTAAATTATGTTCTCGATTGACATACATGAGAACTGCAACTTGCTGTGTTAATACTTCCAAATCAGTAGGATCCTTACCGTAAAGAAGTTCGTGGCGGCGATTACTTGCCTCTTCGCGCCCTTCATCTAATATGGCGATTAAACATTCATTTTTAGAGGGAAAATGATTATAAAATGTGCCCTTTGAAATTTTTGCTGCATTAATGATGTCATTAATCGATGCATCCACGATTCCTTTTTCAATAAAAAGAGCACGGGCAGCTGTAATGATTTGTCTTTTTCTTTTGTTCATAACCTCACCTTTTTTAAAATATTATACTCTTATTCTATATTGAAAACGCCTATATATCAATGTTTTTTAAAATTTATAATCTTAACGGTTGAAAAAAATAGACTACGAGTATAAAATAAGTTTTATCGAAAAAACAAAGAAAGAATTGAGGGATATAAATGAATAGTGAGCAAACATTGAAAAAGCCCCCCTATGGCATGATTAGTATTTTGTTTGTGGGTGCTTTTGTTGCTTTTCTAAATAACACATTGTTAAATGTTGCATTACCAACAATCATGAAAGATTTTGGTATAACGTATTCATCCGTACAATGGCTCGCAACTGGTTATATGCTTGTAAGTGGTATTTTAGTACCGGCTTCAGCATTTTTTGTAACACGCTTTAAAAATAGACATTTATTTATTGCAGCGATGTTAGTCTTTACAATTGGTACGGCTATGGCTGGTTTTGCACCTAACTTCGGTACACTTTTAGCTGGTCGTATGGTGCAAGCAGCAGGTGCTGCAAGTATGTCACCACTTCTAATGAATGTAATGCTGATTAGTTTCCCAAAAGAAAAACGCGGGGCAGCAATGGGTATTTTCGGTCTAGTGATGATTTCTGCACCAGCAATCGGCCCTACATTATCAGGCTATATTGTTGAGCACCATGATTGGCGTATGCTATTCCAAATGATCATTCCGTTTGCTGTCATTAGCTTATTGTTTGGTATTTGGAAATTAGATAACGTAATGGAGACACGTAAAGTTCATTTAGATGTCCCATCAGTACTATTATCAACAATTGCATTCGGTGGTATACTATATGGTTTCAGTGCTGCAGGGGATAAGGGCTGGTCAAGTCCTTGGGTATATGGCACAATTTCAGCGGGCCTTCTTGCTTTAATCATCTTCATATTTAAACAACTACGTATGGATCAGCCTTTACTAGAATTACGTATTTATAAATACCCAATGTTTGCATTGGGATCAGCTATCTCGGTTATCGTCTCAATGGCTATGTTCTCTGGGATGATTTTAACTCCTGCTTATGTACAATCGATTCGTGGAATTGATCCATTTAAAGCAGGCTTAATGATGCTTCCAGGGGCACTTGTAATGGGGATTATGTCGCCGATTACAGGGAAACTGTTCGATAAATTTGGACCGCGTATACTAGCGATTATCGGTTTAACGATTACAACCATTGCGTCATTCGGTTTAACAAAGTTAGAAATAGATTCAAGCTATACATTTATTGTATCCTTGTACACAATTCGTATGTTTGGATTATCAATGGTGATGATGCCGATTATGACAAACGGTTTAAACCAATTACCACAAATGATGAACCCGCATGGTACAGCTATTAATAATACTGTACAGCAAGTGGCGGGGGCGATTGGTAGTGCCGTGATGGTAACGTTCATGAATAACCGTACAAAAGCAAGAGTAGAAGAATTAATTGCAGAAGCAAAAGTCAATGCATCGCAATCAGGTGTCGCATCAACACCAGAACAAATGCAACAAATGCTGGATCAGATAAAGCAAACGGCTTTATTAGATGGTATTACACACTCATTCTTCATTGCAGCTTGTATTACAGTTATTGCACTTGTGCTAGCGTTCTTCTTAAAACGCGTTAAAATTGAAAGCACAGCGACTTCAATGGATTTGAAAAAACCAACTAAATAATTATGATAGTTAGACCTGTTAGTAGAATTTTTCTTCTAACAGGTTTTTTTTGATAAAAGGAAAGGCCAATTGATCGATAAATGAGGCAATTTGGGTGATAAAACGTAATTAGTAGTCGATAAACTTAAAAAGTTGGTCGATAAATCAAAAAATGTAGGCGATAAATTTTTATTTATTAAGTATTACATGCAGGATGCAGGGGAAATTTAAATAGACTAAACGTCCAGAGGCAACCGGAACGGATCCTTCTTTATCAGTAGGGACAAAAAGAAAACTTAACTACGATATATAGTTACAAATCAATGAATTTTGAAAAGATTGTCGAAATTGTGATTTAGCTCATTGAAATAATGTACAAACAGTCTTATAATGGAGGTTGTAACGTCACCAAGACAAGATAGGATGGAATTATGATGCGCTTTTTGCAAAATAAAGTTAACATTGTAATAACAAATTATACGAATTGCTATCCAGTTCTTGAGACTGGTGATTTGTAAGATATACGCGCTGTAACGACTGTTAAGAAGTGCCTTAATGGTCTTTTTTACATGGAAGTAATAAAAATTAAAATAGTGATAGTGATGGCAAAGGAGAGTTCAAAATGTCAGAAACGAATAACCAAACACAGTCTGAACAATTAACTGTGAGTCAAGAACAATTGGATGTGCTAGATCAATTATTAAAGCCTGAGGTTCAGGAATCACTTACAACTTTAGTTGAACAATTACCAAAGTTAACTGAAATGATGACGTTGTTAACAAAATCATATGAGTTTGCTCAAGCTGTTTCAACTGACGAAGTACTGAAAAATGATACTGTTAGTGCGGTAACAGAAATGGCAGGCCCAGTAGTAGGCTCAGCTAAAAACCTTGCAGCTACTGCAATTGAAGCGAAAGACCGTGCGTCTGAAAGCCAAGAAGCGATTGGTTTATTCGGTCTTATGAAAATGTTAAAAGACCCACAAGTTCAAGGTGTTTTCCGTTTTGTTAATGCTTTCTTACAAGTAAACGCTGAACGTAAAGCTAAATAAGACTCGACTTGAGATATATTCAAAACGTACGGACGGAGGATTAATTAATCATGTCAAAAGAAATCGTCATCTTAGGTGCTGGTTACGCTGGCGTTTTAACTGCATTAACTGCACGCAAATATTTATCAGCAGATGAAGCTAAAATTACTGTAGTAAACCAATTCCCAACACACCAAATCATCACTGAACTTCACCGTTTAGCTGGTGGTACTATTGCTGAAGGTGCTGTTGCTTTACCACTTAAAAAAATCTTTAAAGGTTTAGATATTGATTTACAAATTGCTAAAGTAACAAAATTCAATGTAGACAATAAAAAAGTTGACCTAGATACTGGTTATACTTTAAATTACGATACTTTAGTAGTATCTTTAGGTAGCCAAACTGGATTCTTCGGTATCCCAGGATTAGAAGAAAATTCAATGGTACTTAAATCAGTGAACGAAGCAAACAAAATTAACAAACACATCGAAGACCGTATTAAAGCATACGCGCAAACAAAAGACGAAGCAGATGCAACAATCGTTATCGGTGGTGGCGGTTTAACAGGTGTAGAGCTTGTTGGTGAAATCGTGGACAACTTCCCGAAAATCGCAGCAAAACACGGTGTTAACTTTGCTGACCTTAAAATCAAACTTGTTGAAGCGGGTCCAAAAATCTTACCAGTACTTCCAGATGTACTTATCCAACGTGCTACTGAAAGCTTAACAAAACGTGGCGTTGAATTCATTACTAGCACTCCTGTAACAGGTGTTGATGGTAATGTCATCTCTCTTAAAGATCGCGAACCAATCGTTGCCAACACGCTTATTTGGACAGGTGGGGTAGCTCCACTTCCAATGGTAGGCGAGTCTGGCCTTGCAGCAGACCGCGGTAAAGCTACGATTAACGAATTCTTACAATCTACATCTCACGATGACGTATTCGTAATCGGTGACGCATCTGTAGCATTGCCAGCTGATGGTGGACGTCCACTATACGCACCAACTGCTCAAGTTGCATGGCAAATGGGTGAGTGCGCTGGATACAACCTATTCGCACAATACAAAAATCAAGATATGAAACCTTTCTCTGCCATTAACTCTGGTACACTTGCAAGCTTAGGCCGTAAAGACGCTGTTGCGACTATCGGTGCTAGCAACACAGAACTTAAAGGTCTTCCTGCAACACTTATGAAAGAAGCGTCTAACATTCGCTATCTTACACACATTAAAGCGCTATTCGGCTTAGCGTACTAATATTTTAAGGGCATGAATCAATAGTAATATTGAATTCATGCCCTTTTTGTTTTGATAAGGTAAACGGAGATTTTAAGGTGAAGTGAATGCCAGACATTTCAGCCTTAAATTTGGATGGAAGAGTCGAAGCGACGGAAAGCAGAGCCAGGGCGACGGAAAGAACAGTCGAATCGACGGATAGCTGAGCCAGGGCGACGGAAGGAAATCAGAGGGATGGAAAGTAGAGCCAGAGCGACGGAAGGAACAGCTGAAGCGACGGAAGGAAATCAGAGCGACGGAAAGTAGAGCCAGGGCGACGGAAGGAACAGTCAAAGCGACGGAAGGAACAGTCAAAGCGACGGAAAGAACAGCCGAAGCGACGGAAAGAAAGCAGAGCGACGGAAAGAAAGCAGAGCGACGGAAAGCAGAGCCAGAGCGACGGAAGGAACAGTCAAAGCGACGGAAGGAACAGTCAAAGCGACGGAAGGAACAGTCAAAGCGACGGAAAGAAATCAGAGCGACGGAAGGAACAGCCGAAGTGACGGAAAGAACAGTCAGAACGAAGGAAAGAAATCAGAGCGACGGAAGGAACAGCCAAAGCGACGGAAAGAACAGTCAGAACGATGGAAGGCAGAGCCAGGGCGACGGAAGGAAGAGCCGAAGCGACGGATAGAATCGTCAAAGTGGCGGAAAGAAGAGCCAAGGTGACGGAAAGAAATCAGAGCGACGGAAGAAACAGCTGAAGCGACGGATAGAGAGGCCGAAGATGTGGATAGAACCACCAAAGTCGTGGGTAGCCTCGCCCGAATCGTGGATAGAACCGCCAAAATCGTGGATAGCCTCGCCCGAATCGTGGATAGAACCGCCAAAATCGTGGATAGCCTCGCCCGAATCGTGGATAGAACCATCAAAGTCGTGGATAGCCTCACCCGAATCGTGGATAGAACCACCAAATTCGTGGATAGCCTCGCCCGAATCGTGGATAGAACCGCCAAAATCGTGGATAGCCTCGCCCGAATCGTGGATAGAACCGCCAAAATCGTGGATAGAACCATCAAAGTGACGGATAGAATCGTCAAAGTGACGGATAGCAGAGCCAAAGCGACAAATAAAGATATTGATACATCTGTAAAATGCCATTATGTCTTATCCCAACATTTTAGTAGCACCTCTAATAGGAGGTGCTACTATTTTTATAACGCTATTGCTTCCGCGTGTGAAAGCGAAGCGAAAGCAATAAAATAAAATTGCGTCTAGTCATTAATCTTAGAAATATTTCTATAAAATCTGACCTTCGAAGGTTGAACATTAAAAATTAGCAGTACAGATGCTACCACAAACATAATAATGGCTGCACATACAACAACGTATCGAATAGATGTAATTTCAGCGGCAACACCAAAGATGGCAGTGATGATAATAATAAACAAGGCTTCTACAAAACCATAAATACTGCCTATTCTCCCCATGCTATCGACAGGAATATTGTTTTGATAAAACGTATAGAAGCCCGTATTGGCAAAGGCCATCGCAAAGGACAAAATAAAGCATCCTAAAGAAGCGATAAGAAATATATAAGAGGATGTAAAAATTAAATAGCCTAATGCTGTTATTAATGACCCAAAACCTATAAGCCAAGCAGTTGGTATTTTTTCAACGATGGCTGTATTCATTAAAGAACCAACTAATACTCCAACACCTGCTATACCCACCAAAACACCGTATTCACCTTCGGATAATGATAGTACTTGAGTAGCAAAAGCAGCTTCTAAAGAATCCGTCGCTGTCATCATAACAATCATCGCACTAAATAAAAGATAGATCATCATAATATAGGGATTTTTAAGGCTGAATCTTATAACAAGCTTCCAATCATTGAATAATATCTTATAGGAAATTTTCTCATCAACAGCTTTACTAGCCAGCTGTTGATTGGCTTCAACATTAGGCATCCCAAATGTAATACAGGCTGATAAAAATAAAGCAATGGCATTTAAGTAAATTGCCATATTAGGCGTTCCAATCGTAAATAGCAGTCCTGCAATAGCTGGACCAGTTACGAATGCGCCGGAATCAAGTAAGCTACGAAGCGAGTTAAAACGTTTTCTTTGTTCAACGGGTATCAATTTCGTAATGTAGGTCATGGAAGTCGGATGATACATAGAACTAGCCATTGTGATAACAAAGACCATAAAATATATCCAAGTCAAAGTAGAGAAGAAAGGTAGTGTGACAATTAGTAAAGATTCGAAAAGATTGAGAACAATCATGAGATATTTTTTATTTAAACGATCTATCAAACTACCTGACCAAAAACTGGTAAAAAGTGTAGATAACGCTCTAACGATATATAAGCCGGACACAGCAATAGCAGATCCTGTAAGGTTTAAAACAATTAGATTTAAAGCTATAAAATATATCCAGCTTCCAACGCTGGAAACACCAATACTAAACAATAATATAGCCGGATAACGCCACTTTTCTATTAATTTATTCACGCCCATATAAATTCCTCCTTGTAGTTATGACAAGTAACTAAAACAAAAAAATCCCACCCCCAAGACGATTTGTCTTAGGGACGAGATTGTGGAATTTATACTCACGTGGTGCCACCCTAGTTCACTATTATGTTACCATAATAGCCTTTTCAGTACGGCATAAATACTTATGCTTATACTGTTTCTCTGTAACGGGAGTTCCCGTCGCACCATCATTCAAACAGAAATCCAATGCGCTACTCCGAGACTTGTTTCGATAATTCGTTCTTACTCGTTTTCAGAAACCCGAGCTCTCTGGGAAGAACAACCTTATTTACTCTTCTCTTCAATGTATTTTCGATAGTGTAGCATATATTTTCAATTTTGGTAAGATGTTGAATAAAGAATTAAAAACATTCCGATAAATCTTAGGATTGTTCCGATAAACTTCTAAAATGTTCCGATAAATTCAGAAAAGATTCCGATATTTCACGAAAATGTTCCGACATTATTGAAGATAAGCTTTAAGCTCCGTTAAAAGTGATTGGCAAAGAATCACTGACGCTACTGTATGATTTTTTATTTCAAGAGAATGGTCAGCGTTTTCTACAATAGTAAGCTCGAATGAAGAAAGTAGTCCTAATCTTTCTTTAGAATAATGAGGATCAGCAGTACCGATTGCTAGAAATGCCTGCTTTCCAAGCAAATTTTTCATTACATGATCAAGTGACAGTAGGGGTGTCAAAAGCACATAACGAGAAGGAACAGATGACACTCGCTGCATATAAAAATCGGTGATCGGTAATGTTCCGAGTGATTTTCCTATGTATACAGCTTCGGTATAAGATTTGGTACTTAAAATATATTCCACAATAGGGTTTGCGGCATTATAAACCATTGCTGAAATAGCTTCTGGCTCCTGTTCAAATTGTTGCGAATCAAACGTATAGCATACTTGTACTACATCATAGCCAAGTTCTAGCATCAGCTCAGTTGAATAATAAAGAAGTGGTTTTTCATACGAATAGCCAGTGCCAAAGAACATAAAGCATACCCTGTCACTTTCGTTATCAAAGTAATTGTATGGTACATCGTTGTATTGTTCTTTTCTCGGTTTAATTTTCATCATAATTCCTCCTTGTCATACCAAATTGTTGAAAGGTTGATATGCCCTAAGTGGTTGAAGTCCAATTCTAAAATATCGTTGGCAAACGGAATATCATCGAGATGTGTAAATAATGGTATCAAAATAGCTTCTTCAATTAAATAGTGGTTTAAAGAATCGAACAGTGACGGCCATTCTGCCAACGTGGTTAATTTAAATTTTTCGAAGATATTTATAAAATAAGCATCTTCTTTGCACACTTTGTAAATTGGAGAAACAGGGCTGAACAAGTCATGCAATTTGTGAAAAGCGCTTTTTACAGTTGTGACATTTGTATAAACAAATGCATCGTACTTAAGGGGTTGAAGACTATCTTTAATATATTGAGATAGTGTTAATGTTTCTATTTGTGGGTGATAACCATATTTCGTTAAAGATGAAAATAAGTGTTGGCTTAGATTGATTTTCTCTTTAGGTACACCGATTTTTAAAATCTCATTTTTACATAGAGTCGAGATAGTTTTATTAAAACTGCTTAAATGATTTTGTAATGCAGAATCCTTTTCAATAGCTTTATATAAATGTTTGTGTATGATGTTTTTAATATGTTGCCTTTGCGCTTTAGTAGAACAAGCTTCTTCATTTTTATTTAAAATGACTGCACAAATCCCGTTTTGGATATTAATTTTTTTATGATTCGTGTCATTTGAGAAATTAGTTTGATAAAACGAATTAGATCCTTTTGGAAGTATGTTTAATTCTACCGTATGCAATAATGCTCGCATGCCAAAATAATTGTCATATGCTTCTAAAACAATTTGATGGGGTGTATGTTTTGATACTGCAAATGAACCTGTTCCGAAAACTACATTATCTACAATTTTATAGATACTTGCTTGTATATCTGTTAGTAAGTGTAGTGCATATGTGCAAGACTCCGAAAAAATAAAATCAATTGTCCACATATCAACAATGATAATTTCTCGAATAGGCTGCCATAAAGGTAGATGTTGTAATTGGTGTAAACACCAAGCTACATCTTGTGCTGTTAGTAAATCGCCATTCTGGAATGCAACATTTTTTCGTAAATAAAGACGCAATGTTTCTCCGTTAATTTTCCAGTGGTGCGCAAGAGAAGGGAGGATATTACCATTTGCATCTGCTTCAACTAAACGATTTGTTAAATTGGATATGAGTGCGGCACTATAAACATCGTTTACTTGATTCGGTTGTAAAGTGTGAATAGGATGGTAGATTGGTACAATCAAATGCTCATTATATAGGATATTGTTTTTTAAATTTTGTTGATATAGATGCTTAAATTTCACGGCTAAAGAATCTGTTAAATTAGGAAATGCAAATAATTCCCCCCAATCCATCATAGTCATTGTTGAGAGATGAGGTTTAAGCTTATCTACAATAACTTGTTCAATTTCTCCTTGCCATTGAATTTTGGATAAGTGTCCACGTCCATTCCCGGCATTATAAATAAGCCAATTGTGTTGCTGAAACAATTTAAGATAACGATTCAGTTGTTTAGGACTTATCTTTAATAAAGTTGCTAATTGCTGGTGATGAAAATCGTTGCCTTTCTGTTGACAATAGAGTGAAAGTAAATAAAGTAGTGTTTTATTTTTTGATAGAAAGGTGGACATTTAATATCTCCTTTTGTCTCTTTTTGTGAAATTTGTTCTATTTTATAATCTAACTATAACAAGGGGGGAGAAATTTATGAAGACTGTGATCATCAATGAGTTTGGTACTTCTGATGTTTTAAAGTACGTAGAATGTCCAAAGCCCACTATTTTAGCAGGGGAAGTGTTAATACGTACGACATATACGAGTGTGAATTTTGCTGATATTAAAAATAGAACAGGTAATAAAGCAAAAGCAAATTTTCCAATGATACTCGGTTTAGATGTAGCTGGTGTAGTTGAAGAGGTTTTTGATGAAAAAAGTGCATTTAAAGCTGGAGATGTTGTTATTGCATTCCCGAAAGATGGAGCCTATGCAGAATATGTGGTGGCGAAAGAGCAGCTTGTTTTCAAAGTTCCAAATGATGTCCCTTTGGAAAAGGCAGCCGCTGTGCCAACGGTTTTGTTTTTATCCTATCTTTTAACACATCAAATCGCTCCAATTCGAACAAATGATAGCGTATTAATTCATGCAGCATCTGGTGGGGTAGGGACAATGCTTATTCAAATGGCGAAAAAGCTAGGTGCTAAAAATATTATTGGCACAGTTAGTGATATGAAAAAAGCGACAATTGCCTATGAACTAGGTGCCCACCATGTACTGACATACGATAATTTTAGTGCGCAAGTCAATGAATTTACGGATGGTCAAGGTGTAAACATTATTTTTGACTCCATCGCTGGAAATATTACGGAAGAGAGCTTTAACTGTTTAGCTCTGTATGGGACGCTAGTGCAATTTGGAAATAGTGGTGGTAAAGCAGGTAATATAAAAACATCTGATTTACATATTAGCTGCCGCAATGTAAAAGGTTTTAGCCTAGGAACAACTCGAGCTTCCAAGCCGGAAATGCTCCAACAAGTTACCCAGGAGATGTTTGCATTGCTGAAGGATGAGAGCTTCCAAGTACCTATTGCGAATATCTTTAAATTAGAGGATATGCAGAAAGCCCATGATTTGATGGAAAGTCGCCAGCATCAAGGGAAAATATTAATTAAAATATAAAATAATCAAACCCTGGTGTGAATGAAATAACGGAGATGAGGACAACTTTTTCGATTGGTCGCATTACAATCCAAACGTTGGGGATTCTTTAATTATGCAATCTGTAAAAAAAGGAATCTTAAGTGCCTTAAAAATGTATTGGTAGATATAAATATTGAATAAACAATGAAAAGATGACTCGGATATGTCAGAGTCATCTTTTTTATACCGGCATAGTTAGTGTTATTGCTTGTCTAGTTCATTGATTTTCTCATATATACGTCGTTTACGATAGAGCATAATTCCTGCTTCAGCAACATCCTGAATCATTCCTTTATTTGCATAGGCACCGAAAATCATCCCAGCTACCGGAATCATTTGAAACAGCTTTTTCCAGCCGAATTGATCGCGATACGTAAAAAATACTTCCTGCCAGCCTTGCAGTTGTGAAATCATATCCTCCGCTGCACGATTCGTAGTATGCATAGAAGAAAGCTCCTTCAATATAGCTTCTTTGCCGACAATATCAGCAGAGGAGAATTGGAGACATTTAACGATGAAAATTCGTTCCATTTTATCGTTTGGATTATAGCCGTGAATGATCGCAATCTCTTGCAATGTTTTTAAAGCCATTCCTAAAATAAAAGGAATATCAATAGCCAGTGTAAAGATACCACCAAAGCCGGTAGAAGCGCCTTGTACTGTTGCTAATTTTACGCGTTCATTTTGGAGTTTGTCACTAAGAGCAATCATATCCTCCAAAGGGATTTGTCCAATATCGGATATAGCAAAAATAGTATGAAACGAAGAATTGTTACGGATTTTCTGCAACATAGCCTGTTCACTAATTAAGTATTGCCCACCTGATTGAATATAGCTCCCTAATTCATCAACTAGTAATGCTATCTTATTTTGAAGAAAGGCGGGTGTCATCTTATCTAAGATTTTAAACGGAATGCGACCTAATTTTTCCAAAAACCACAAATCTTTTTGATCTTTCTCCCACGCTTGAACTTCTTGCAAATACTTTTCTAATTGCTCGAGATTCTCCATTTTGTCTATTCCCCTTATATGTGCATTTATTTTAAATACGAGAAGAGTTTTAAAAAGGTTTCGATAGTTTTTATAAATTTTTGAAATTATGCTGGAATGGATGATTGCCAAACTGTTGCAAGTAACGCGATACCTTCATTGATTTGCTCAAGGGTAAGCCCACCATAGCCTATAATGACCATAGCATGTTCAGAGTCGTGCTGATAGGAGGTTGAACATGGGTAGACTTTGATTCCTACCTCCTGTGCAAGCTTAATTGCCTCCTGTTCAGAAAGCCATTTTGGTAACTTCATAACGATGTGTAGTCCAGATTTTTCACCAATTACTTCGAATTCATTCGGAAAATGGGTGTTAATAGCTACTAGTAATGTCTGTTGCTTTTTGCGATAAATAGTGCGCATTTTGGATAAATGCTTATCAAATAAACCTTGAGCAATAAAATCGGCTAACACAAGCTGGTCTATTTTAGAGACAACAGATTTTTGTTCTTGATTAAAAAGAATAAAATCTTCAACTAACGATTTAGGCAAAATCATGTAACTTATGCGCAGCGATGGGATAAGTGTTTTGGAAAAGGTTCCGAAATAAATAACGCGTTGAAGCTGATCCATTTTTGCTAACGAGGGGATAGGGAGCCCCTTATAACGAAATTCTGAATCATAGTCATCTTCAATAATATATGCCTTCTCAGCAGTAGCCCATTGCAGAAGTGCTGCACGCCGTTCAACAGGCATAACCATGCCTAGCGGAAACTGGTGTGCGGGTGTTGTGTATAACATGTGGATTGATTTTTTCGGTATAGTAACCCCAGAGTTATCAACAGGAATAGCCTGAGTTGTTAATCCACATTGTTGCAATGTTGCACGTACTCTTTTAAAGCCAGGCTCCTCTAAACCGACATGTGCTTTTGGACCAAAAAAGTGACATAGAGCTTGAAGCTGAGTTTGTGTACCACTATACACAAACACCTGTGATGCCTCACAAGTAACGCCTCTGGATCGTTCAACATAACGAGCGATTTCCGTCCGTAATATAGCTTCTCCTGGCCAAGGACTTGTCGTTAAATTATCCACATTGAAGTGCTTTTTCAACAGCTTATGCCAGCTGGTGAATGGAAAAGCCTCCTTATCCACATGTCCGTTATTGAAATCAAATTTTATAGTATATGTAGTTGATAGTTTAGCTGTGGATATGTGATGTTTTTGCTGCTGCCCCCATTCAAATTCAAAGGGCGCTATAAAATAGCCAGAGCGTTCCTTACTATAGATGTAGCCTTCAGCAAGTAATTGCTCATAAGCTTCTTTAATTGTATGGACACTAACGTCAAGCGTTTTCGCAAGTGTCCGTTTAGAAGGCAATTGCTCATCGGCCATTAGTTTCTTACTTAAAATGGCCTGCTTTATTTCTTCGTAAATTTGCACGTACTTAGATGAATCTTCCGTAAATGAGATCGATAATTCCAAAACGGTGCACCTCCTGGTACGGTATATTTTTTGAAAATTGGTTCTATCTATCATATCAGAATTATCGTTAACTATTAAAAAGGAGTGAAGCGAAATGGAATTCTTAGCGTTAGAAAATGAGGTCGTATTACTTAAGCCATTAGCACAAGAGGATAGGCAAGGAATATTAGAAGCTGGTAGTTATCCAGAGATTTGGTCATACATGTCCACAGCAATAGAGAAGATGGACGATGTGAATAAATTTGTGGATAAGGCATTACTAACAAAACGAGAAAAAACTGAGTTCCCATTCGTAATTGTGGATAAAAAATCTGGACAAATCATCGGCTCGACTCGATTTATGGATATTGATGACACGCATAAACGGCTTGAAATAGGTACTACATGGATTACACCTGCTTTTTGGCGTACGGCTATTAATACGAATTGCAAATATTTATTATTACAATATTGCTTTGAGATATTAAATCTACAGCGTGTTCAAATTAAAACAGATCATGAAAATGTGCGTTCACAAAGGGCAATTGAGCGTCTAGGAGCAACAAAGGAGGGAGTCTTACGTAATCATATGGTGCGTAAGGATGGTACAACTCGTCATACTGTGATGTACAGCATTACTCTACAGGAGTGGCTACAAGTGAAAAAACATTTGCAGAGGTTGCTAATGGATGCTACTGAAAAATTAGGGTGAAGAAATTATTATACTAAAAAAAGAATGGTCTAATCTGTATTATTAAAGACAAGTAATGGTACAAGAAGTTGAAATTCACACCTACTTGTTTAATATGTTGCACATATTATAAAATGTACATTACTAAAATGAACTTTTAGTGGTGTACATTTTTTATTTCCGTTGGTCAAAATAGAGGGATAGTATGTAACATTGTCTACAAGCAAGAACGAGTCTTAATATATAGGGGGCATCTATTTTGTATTGGTATGACTATTGTCCAAAACATATAAAAAGCAGATATCAATTATTAGTATTTAAGGCGTATGAGCCATTCTTACCGTTAACAGATTATTACCATGATTGTTTAGGGCGAGTTAGTAAAAGTTCGGCTATCTCGTATTTAAACAGCTTACTTCCCTTTTTTAAATGGTTAGAGACAGATAGTAATTTCCAAGGAGAACTGGTGCAATGGAATGATTCTGCGGAGAAAATTCGTGTAGTAGTTGAGGCGTATTTAATGCATAAACTATATTGCAAGATTCGAGATAAAGGATGTAAATGAAACAACTTAAAGAGCCTTGCTACTTATAATCTGTAGTACGGCTCTTACCTTTTTAACTAAAATTATATAACTTTATCAATTCAAATCAAGAATTAGGAATTGATTTTTGCCACTTTCGACGTACAGCCGATTTTTCAGCTATTTTCAAAAAACGTTACGCGGTGCTCCATGTGAATTAATTTACGATGCTATGATACAGTCACTCATTGTTCGCATTGTCGAACGTATTCCAACAATCAAGGATTTAAACAAACGTTTGGTCAATGATCCTTTATTCCGCTTGGATTGTGGATTTCTTGTTTCTGATGCTGTGCCTTCTGAAGCATCTTATTCTCGAATGATTGATGTCATTAGTCAATCCGATGTACTTGATGTGATGCAAGATACATTGATACAAATAGCAATGGCAGAAGGCTTTCTAAACGATGAACATCTCGCTATAGATGCCACACATTTCGAATCATGCGATGCAGCGAAACCTTCGGTGAAAAAAGAGACGGCACCACCAAAAAAACGTGGACTAAAATTAAAAGAAGAACGAGATGCTTGGCTGAAGAAACTGGGGAAGAGAAGGCGAAAATGCAAAAAGAGCGTTGATTAAAAAGGATTCAAGTAACCAGGCTGTATAGTAAAAGAAGCAAAAGTGAATGGCTATATTAGCATTTAAATACATTATCGCTGTGGTAAGTCCTTCATACAAGAAAATAGAGAAGTGGGGAACACTCTTTTATCCCCAGTTCAAATACTTGCTATTATTTGCTTTCGGTACGTTTTAACCGGCTGAAAGAGGATGGCTGAAAGTAATGAAAACTATAGAACTATGTGTAGAAGAAACAGAAGTAACCGGTGATTACGGATTAGCATTACAAGCCTTTATAATAAACCCATTAATAGGGAATATCTCCAATCAATCACCAACAGAAAAAGTGGATTACAACAATATGATGTTATGATTGCACATTGAATGAACAAAAAATAGAAAATATCATCCAATTCCGAAAATATTTATTTAAGAAGAAAAAATAATTGGGTAATAAAATTGACTCCATACAATCTACTGAAAAACTCCATACGAACTCCTGAATAACTTCATACAAACTCCAGATAGCATATTTAGAATAATAACTATCAAGGAGGTTAGGAAAATGAATTTTATAAAACGCGCAATTCTTAGTATGAAAAAAAGAATAGGAACATCATTAATTTTGATGGCGGTCTTCCTGATTGTAACAAATTTGGTGCTAGGAGGATTCGCAATCCAAAATGCATCACAAAAAGCTGCTGATTCAGCAAGAAAAAAACTGGGCGCAGATGTTACTTTAGGTCTTGATTTTGATAAATTAGGAAAACAAGCAAGGGAAACTGGTGAAATGCCTATTGTGCCAGATCTCAACATAAAAGAAGCAGAGCAGTTAGCGAAGTCCCAGTATGTAAAAGACTATAATTATCTAACCGGTACTATGGGAACTTCGGAGGGGCTTAAATTAGTAGGAGCTCCAGAAGAAGGAGAAGACGACGCAGGAGCAGGCAAAGCGGGAATGGCGGGTGTAGCAAGAGGATCAGCAGGTTCAGCTATAGAAATAGATATGAATTCCTCTTTTCTGATAGAAGGAGTTCGGAAGACTTTATTACAAGAAAGTTTTAAAAATGGAAAAAGTAAAATCATTGATGGAAAACCAATTACAGAAAAGATGGAAGATCAGAATGTAGCTTTAATGGAAAAAAGATTAGCGGAACAAAACAAATTAAAAGTAGGAGATAAGGTTAAAATTCAATCAGGGGATAAGAAGAAAACTCTTGAAGTTGAAATTATTGGTATTTATGAAACGGATGAGCAAGGAATGGGTCAAAATCCCCCACCATTTATTGATCCAGCTAATAAGCTATATATGCCTTACTCTACTCTAAAAAAATTAGAAGCAGATGAAGGTAATATGAGTAGCATTCAAGTTGTGTACTTCTTGAACGATCCACTAGACATTGATGCATTTAAAAAAGAAGCAAAACAATCTGATATTGATTTTAAGTATTTTAAGTTAGATGCACATGATTCATTGTACAAACAAATGATTGGTCCTATCGAAAATATCTCGTCTACTTCTCAAATGATAATCTATATTGTATCTATTGCAGGTGCTATTATCTTAGGATTAATCATTATGTTATCGATTAAATCACGTCGTAAGGAAATGGGAATTCTATTGTCCATTGGAGAGAAAAAATGGAAATTGATGGCACAGTTCATGGTGGAAGTAGTATGTATTGCTATTTTAGCATTTTCATTATCTCTAGCAACAGGAGCTAAAGTTTCTCAATTTATAGGGGATAGCTTACTTTCGAGCGAAATTGCTACAGCAAGCGAAGAAGAAGAAAATCCGCAAAATAGTGGTGCAGTTGTGGTATCTGGACCTGGTGGTACGCTACAAAATGAAACAGAAGATCCAATTGATGAAATTGATGTAAGTATAACAGGAGAGGATTTAGGGAAAATGGGGGGAATTGGACTAGCTATTGCTCTATTAGCCACTCTTCTTCCAGCATTATCTATTCTGCGCTTAAATCCAAAACAAATCCTTTTAAAAGATGAATAAGGAGGCTCGATATGGAGACGATTTTACAATTTAAAAACTTAGATTATTATTATGAAAGTAACGGAAAAAAAGTAACGATACTAGAGAATGTTAATTTTTCTTTTCAAAAAGGGCTTTTCTATACGATTTTAGGGCCATCTGGATCTGGTAAAACTACAACTCTTAGCTTAGGTTGTGGGCTGGATATACCTAAGAATGGTTATGTACTATATAATGGCAAGGATATTCGAAAAATTGGTTTGGATCGATACCGTAATCAAAATGTATCCGTAATTTTCCAATCCTATAATTTGATTACCTATATGACTGCTCTTCAGAATGTACTAACGGCAATGGAAATTACAAGTGTGAAGGTACAAAATAAAAAAGCAAGAGCATTAGAATTACTAGAGAAGGTAGGACTCACAGAAGTAGAAGCGAAACGCAACATCTTGCAGCTAAGTGGTGGACAACAACAACGTGTAGCAATTGCTCGAGCATTATCTTGCAATGTGGATTTACTTATTGCTGATGAACCAACAGGAAACCTTGATGAAGAAACAGCAAAAGAGATTATTGAGTTGTTTCAGGAGCTCGCCCATCAAGAGAATAAATGCGTAATTGTTGTTACGCATTCACAAGAAGTTGCAAAAAAATCGGATCGAGCAGTTTATTTAAGCAAAAAGAAGTTAGTAGTAAACGAAATTAATAATACCTAATTCACAAGAGGCTAGGACAAAAGTATTTTAGCTAAAGTAAAACCCGAACAAATTTGCAAGACACTCATACGGTGTTTTGCCATTGTTCGGGTTTTCTAAATACAGTGCTTGATTTGTTTGAATGTAATTGGGTTTTCACAAAAAGCTAATTAGTTATGTTCCAGCCTCTTCTTACGATTAGTCAACCTTATTTAAAGAATGATTTATATTTTTATGAGTGTGAAGTGGTGAGGGATATCCCTCACCACTTCACACTCATTTTTAGATACACCAAAAAGACCTGACGATTTTTATTTTTTTCGAAAGGTCATTATGATTTAGTTCTATGTAGGTGATTACGATTTCTGAGCTGGTAGTGCGGACTCATAATCGTAACGTCAGTAACTGAGAGGTCACTTTCAGAAACTTATTGATGCAGGCGATGATCGCAACTTTATGAGGCTTCCTCTGAGGTTGCTTTTTTTATTTGTTAGTAATTAGTCCACACCCCATGCCCATCAATTTAAGGATGCATGCCATAGATTATAATCATAGGAAACACCCATAATATCAAAGACAGTCTTCTTCTCATATCTGTGAGATTTCCGTCCATTTTCCTGCAGTAGGGTAAACAGGCGGATTAGAATCTTTGTTATTGCTTGGGTGTTTTGCTGTATCGCTTAATATAAAAAATCACATTACTAAACGTGGCTCCACTAGGCTTCGTCACATGCTTTATACAGCTGTTCGTTGTTCCATTCGAGATAGTCGGAAAAAGAAAACAACACCTGAAAATATAGCACGAAATAAGCGATTAAGAGCCTTCTACGATTTAAAACGTGAGGAATGAAAGCCATATAAAGTAGCCACTATTGCTTGTGCAAATAAGTTTTTACATTGGATTTATGCTATTTTAAAAACGAAAACACCATTTCAAGAAACTATTTAGTGACAGTATTTTCAAATACAACAATAACCTTCCAAATTGAATTCGGATGGTTATTTGGGTTGCGCTTTTTAGTATAGCATGAAGTGTTTTTTAATTTAAAAGATTTTTATTGACAATCTATTAGCTGGTTTAATTGAAGAAGAAACGTGAAGCTTATTAAAAAACTTGCTAAACACTAACGGGTTCTGTTTTGAAGTACAAAAAGCAAAATCGCAGGTTAAAAAAACAATTAATTAGCATATTAAAAGGTACTGCGATTGCAGTACCTTTTTTGTACAACTTGGTTTGATATTTCGTGAATCAAAATTTAACTAAAGCACCCCGTTAGCCATCCATGTAGCGCAAAATCAACACTACACCACAGAAAATGAAAGATTTTTACGTTCTTTCATGGGAGTTTAAGAAGAAAAGCGACGCTTATTAAACAATCGCGCTCGATAATTGAATCCGTATGCTATTTAGTTAAATTTACCATTCGAGACGTAATTATTGCAGTAATTAAGATAATAATAGCGGTTATCAAACCAGATTCTCCAATCCAAATCTCAGTTTGATATCCTGTACTTGCACGTGCGAAAGGTCCTTGAATAATGGCATTCCAAGTAGTATGGATGATAACCGAAGGCCAAATGCTACCTGTGATAAGTCGTAAATAGGCTGTAATATAACTGAATGGCACAATACAAAAATAGATGCCAAGTACTGAAAGAAGGACAGATGGTCCCTCTACATATAGACCAGCAATAACTATTGGAACATGCCACGTTGCCCAAATCAATCCACTAATAAGGATGGGCCGTGAAAACTCTGCATCGACTAGCCTTGTGAGCATATAACCTCGCCAACCCATTTCTTCTCCCAAAACTGGGATTAAGCTAAGCAAACTTCCGAAAATGCCGCTCAATACTACTAGATAAATGAAACTGAATGGGGCCGTTAGATACTGAAGCCCAAGTATATTGTAGATTGGTTCTAACATACCACCTTCGGGATTCTGAAACCCCGCAATTCCGCTCAACCAGGCGATAGAATAAGTAATTCCACAAATAATCATAGGGATTAGCAGAGCAAAACCAATCCCCTTCCATATCTTTAAGTTACCGAGACTAAAAGATACATCTTTAAACCCTTCTTTCAGTATTATGCGAGTCAAAACAGAAGAAAATGCTGGGGTAAACATATATACCACAATAAGCGGCATACTTTTCGTAATTATTACTACTACATTTAGGATGATAGAAGTAATGATTAAAATACTCAGAAAGAGTTGAAGTCCTATTTTAGCACGTTGGATTTTATCTTTATTGTGGAACGATTTTGCGTGTAATATCATTGTAATCCGCCCTTCCTCTTTAATTCATTTGTTTATCGAATTTACTTCCTGTCATTTCCACAGACACAACTTAGAATAAAAATATTTTGGCATACAGATTAATTCATCTTTAAAATCCCTCCCAAATTTATAATCTAGTCTTACTTGCGACTCATCAATGTAATTATTATTTATAAGTTGTCATAGCCGATAGTACAAAAGTGTAATGATTAGCCTATGACCTGTGTCAATTAACCTTATGACAATATGTAACTAGAAAATATGATATGGGATAGATAACAATTGAATTAAGGCAATTGATTCGTGCAAGTACATGAATCAATCTTGCTTTTACAAATAATTCAATTGAGGTGGAAAAAAATGAATAAGAAAAGAATAATTGCAATGGTTAGTACAGCTTTATTAGTCACAGGATGTGGAGAAGTAGGAAAGGCTCAAACAGTAGCAGTCGAAAAAGTAGCAGTCGAAAATTCAGGCCAATCAATCCAAAAAAATATAGTTAAATCAATACAATCACAGGCTTACCCATTAAAAACGATAGAGCCGTCAAAATCATTTGAGGATTTAAAACCACTTAAGAAGATGATTGGGAGCGCACAATATGTAGGATTAGGAGAGAATACTCATGGAAGCTCTGAAATTTTCACTATGAAGTTTCGACTTGTGAAATATTTGGTTACTGAGATGGGTTTTACAAATTTCACAATGGAAGAAGATTGGGGAAACGGCTTAAAGTTAAATGAATATATCCAAACAGGAAAAGGAAACCCTAGGGAATTTTTAAACTTGTTATATCCTACTGATGAAATTATAGCCATGATTGAGTGGATGAAAGATTATAATGCTGATCCATCCAATAAAAAAAAGATCCAATTTATTGGGCTCGACTTAAAGGAGTTGGACCAAGGTTGCTTTAATAAAGTAATTGATTATGTAAGGCTGCATCGACCAGATTTGCTGGCAGAAGTAGAAGAAAATTATAAAGAATTGTCGGCTTTTAATGGAAGTACACAGGAATATATGGACCTTGCTCCTGAAATAAAAGAAAAGTTCAAGGCAAACGCTGAGAGAGTAGCTCGATTACTAAAAGATGAGAATAAGCAAGCCAACACAGAAATAGCTTCACCCGAGTACATCTGGGCGAAAGCAACGGTAAGTGCAATAGAGAAATTTACCACAATGCTAATTCCTAACGACTATCCAAGTATGTTAAAGCTACATGAGCAATACTTGGCCGATCATGCAATGTGGGCACAAGAGACATTGGGTGGTAAAACGATGGTATGGGGACACAATGTTCATATAGCTAAAGGAATTATCGATGAGAAATTATACCCTTATGTTGCGGGGAAGTATTTGAAGGAACGTTTAGACAATAATTATGTCACAATTGGCAGTACAACTACGGAGGGGAATTTCACCTTATACAACGACACCGCAGATAAGATTATAACGGATCTGATTCCACAAGATGTAAATAGTTTCAATTATACCCTCGGAAAAGTACCATATAAAATGTTTTTATTGGATAACCGTCACCTTAAAGGACCAGCAGAGAAATGGGTTAAAGCAAAAAGACCATTACTAAGTATAGGGGGACGACTCGTACCGAACGAATCGGCATACTTTGATAAGTCATTGCTTGAGCAATTTGATATTATTTTTCATATTCGAAAAACAAGTCCATCTCATATTAAATAAAAGTGCAAAACAATCCGTTCTTGCATCTGCAAGAACGGGATTGTTTTGTGGAGGTTAATAAAAGCATCTTTTTTTAACCAGAAGTAGGTTACTCTCCCCTTTTTAGCATCATTTAGAAATGTCATATGACACTTTTACACTAGTGAGAATGACAAAAAAAGCAGTACATTTCGGTTATTACATAGATAGGAGCGATGAACTTTATGAAATCAAGATTCATCAAGAATGGTTATTTTTTATTGCTAACTTTCGTTACAGGATTGTTTTATTTTTGTTTTTATCTAATAGCTCTGCTATTCAGCTTCACCCTTTCATTTACGGTAATTGGGATTCCACTAGTTATACGCGTACTACAGACTACTACACCTTTTATCCAATTCGAGCGCATACAGACGAAAATTTATACAGATATTTCAACAGACTCTTATGATAGAAGTATAACAATAGATACATCGAACTGGACTCAGGTGAAATTAGTGCTTACCGATCGTCGCAATTGGTCTGCTGTCTATTGGTTAATGCAGAAATTTGTGATTGGCATTTTTAGTCTCATTTGTGCAACCATTTTTTATATAATGCCACTTATGTTGCTGTTCGCACCACTACTGTATCGCTACTTCGAAATGAATATTATATTCATACAGATAGATACTTTTGCCAAGTCACTCTTTGTAATGTCTATGGGTATAGTATTTATCGCCATAAGTAGTAGAATAGTAGATGGTTTGACAAAGAAAATTGGGGGCTATACACGTAGCATGATTCGGCAACTAAATCGATAGAAGTTTGCCTTCTGTGAGAGAATTGTAGTGTAAAATTAAAAATTATAACAATGTATGAAGGATTAATTTATAAAATAGGAAGTAAAAAGGTAGGCTATTTAGGGGGTAAATGACTTGTTAGATATGGTTAAGTATTGGGTTTGGTACGATTGGATTATGTTAGGAGTCCGTATACTTGTTAGTATCTCTATCGTCATAAACACATTAGATTTTCCGGTTAGTTTAACATTGCCACTTTGGATTATTATTTTTTGGGAGGTTGTTGCCTTCTCGATTCCATGGGTAGCCTTACTATTCAATTATAAATATTATTTGTTCACAGAAATACTGCTATATGGTGGACTATGTATATATTTAACCTCATTATTTCCGGAAGCTTACATCACATTTCTTATATCGGTGTTTCTAATTGCTGCGAATAGTAAGCATTTGTCCTATTATTGGACAGCTCCAACAACAGTTTTTATAACAACTGGAATTCTCTATGCGGTTGCGCCAAGTAATAGCTATTGGATTTTGGTTACCTACTATGGACTCGCTTATGTAATGGGCTTCGCTTTCCATTTATTAATCGTCAATCATAAGCAAAATGAAGCGATTCGTAAACAAAACGCGGTACTTGAGCAATATATGTCTCAGATTGAACGCATTACACTGGCAGAAGAACGGAACAGACTGTCGAGTGAGCTTCATGATACAGTTGGTCACGCTTATACTTCTATTATTATGGGGATGGAAACGTTGCGTACCGAACTTGCTACTGAAATGGGTATACAGAGGCTAGATTCTTTGCTTGAAATGGGACGTAAAAGCATCGAGGACGTGAGAGGTTACCTACATCAAATGGATTCTCCGTGTCAATCGTCTTCCTTGATTCAATCTCTACAAAATCTTGGAGCCGAATTTCAGGAGCACGCTCAGGTATATGTAAGTTTTAGGACATTCGGAGAGGAATATCAACTGTCTCAGCAAGCGAAGATCGCATTCATTCGTTGCTTACAAGAATCTCTTACAAATGCAGTACGTCATGGTCAGGGGACTGAAATTATAGTTTCATTGCAGTTTGAACAACAATATACGAGGTTAGAAGTTCAAGATAACGGAAAAGGAAATGTAGAATGGCAGGAAGGCTTCGGTATGAATGCGATGAAAGAACGGGCAATGAATTTGCAGGGGCAATTGTCTGTATATACAAAGCCAGAGGAAGGAATGCTTGTTACATGTACCATACCGCGACAAATTGAAATAAAAGATGGACTTATTCGTTTGTTAATTGTAGACGACCAGCCATTTGTTCGAGAAAGTTTGAGGACACTACTCGATAGATATGAAGATTTAAATGTAGTCGGTTTGGCTGAGGATGGCAATCAAGCCATCGATTTGTGTGGGCGCCTTCAACCCCACGTTATACTTATGGATTTAGATATGCAGCACATGGATGGAATCGAAGCAACCAAAAAGATTAAGCAACAATGGCCACATATCCGCGTATTGATTTTTACAACGTTTCAAGATACCGAACAGGCGTTAGAATCGCTTCGCAACGGTGCGGATGGTTTTTTACTCAAATCTATTGAAACGTTGGAGCTAGCTAATACGATCCGACTTATTCACAAAGGTGGGACACTGATTGATCAGGGGATGTCTCACAAAATATTTGAGAAGTTTGATGAGCAAAAAGAGACACCACAATCAAAAGCAACCGCTTATGAGCTAACAGCTAGGGAGATAGAAATATTGCAGCTAGTAGCAAAAGGACTTCGATACAATACGATAGCTTCAAGGCTATATTTATCGAATGGTACGGTCAGGAACTATGCTTCAACAGCTTACTCAAAGTTAGGAGTGCGTAACAAGGAAGAAGCTGTCCACAAGGCTCTAGAAATTGGAATTATTGATTGAACTACCCCCACTTTCACTTCGTTTAGAAGTGGGGGATTCCTAAGTAAAGAGTTCTATCGAACTCAAATTTATTAGGCTAGCTTAACAAGAACTATCCAATTTTTCTAAGAATTCATTAATTATTTGAAGATATTTATTTAAATCTGGCTCCCATAGTTCATGTCCCGAACTAGCTATCTCAATTATGTTCACATCATTAAGGTAATTCCTATATTTTTCAACTTCCATTTCTTTCAAAAGTGAACCATCAGTTCCACCCTTAATAATTAATACAGGTACTTTAATCAAGGATAATTCACTATAAAGGTCAATTTGTCTTGATTCTTTCTGGATACCTGTTACAACATGTCTCCTGCCTTCGTTTAAATAACCACTATTAAGAATTCTATCTGACCATGTTTCAGGTATGTAAGGGTATTTTGCAGGGTAATCGCAGATAATCAAACCTTTTATATCAGTCTGTTCCGAAGCAAACTTAATCGCATATGGAACACCCATAGAATATGCCATTAAACAATAATTCTTAACTTTACAATCTGATATTATAGCATGTAGGTCTTTAACATGGTCATCAAAAGAATATCCACCTTTGGGGGCATCACTATTTCCACGGCCTCTTAGACTCATCGTTATACATTTTCTTGATAATAGTTTTCCCAACAAATCAGTTGATTGTTCTGCAAAATTTAAAGCACCTGGCACATAAACTAAAGGGGTTACAGACGTATTATAATCAGCACTTTCAAGGTAATGAATTTTAACTTTTTCTGAATTTGCCCATCTATCTATAAACCTCATATCAACACCTCATTTTCTGGTTTATCCTCTTAATTATTCTTTATTAACTTATAAGTCCCCTCCTTAAACTAACCTGCTCCGTTAGTTGAATAGCAACAATCTTTTAGAAAACAACCTATATCTTTGGTAAAAAAGAGGATAGATAGAGCGAATTTATTTAAGCTCTTCTATCCTCTTAATTTCTATACATATAATGTGTGACATTAAATAAGAATTCATTATTTAAAGTAATTTTAGCTTATAACTTGACTTTTAATAAAAATTAATCGACCATTCTTTTTTTATAAATATATCCTACTACTATCCAAGTTACTATTGACCATGCGATGATAGTAGCTATTGGAATAATGACATCCATTGTTGTGTATGTTCCTTCTAAAGCTTCTGCTAATAGTAGCAATTGAGAACTTGGTAACCACTCAGCGATTTTTAAAATAGGAAAGGCAGACGATAATGCTAAGGCAAGCGAGCCAAACGAGAAAATAATGATAACTGGTAGAATAATAAGAGATCCTTCCATAATCGTTTTGGCGAATAATCCACATAATGTTCCTATTGCAATATAAAACACAGTCGAAAGTATTAAAGCGATAGCTAAGATGAAAAGATTAGCTGGGTTATAGCCAACTATGAAAATAGTCAATGCTACAACTACCATTGTAAGGATAGAGACAAACAAGCTTTTACCAATTAAAATATCGCCAAGTGAAGCAGGGGAAAGCATTAGACTACGAAGCGTATTTTTTTCTTTCTCCTCTGCAATTAGACAGCATTGTACATAGGCAGTCACCGTAGAAAATGCAATATTTATTGGAAGGAAATAGGCATCGATAGTAGCTGCACCTGTTTTGTTGTATAAAAATGCCATAACAAGTGGCATAAGTAACATAACGGATACCGCATAGTTACGTGAAAATTCCTTGTAATCTTTCATTAAAATAGCTTGAATACGTGTCATTGAAAGGTTCATACTAAATCACTCCCTGTTATTTGCATAAAAATAGTACCTAGTGTTGGCTCATTCGTATAAATGCGTGAAACTTCGTTCGATTGCATCCAATGAAACAGTTTTTCTGCATCCTGTTCTCCATTTTGAATGACTTCACTGGCGCCATTTTTTAATTCAACGGTAATAGATTCATCACCGAACTCTTTTTTCAAATCCTTTGGCGCACCAATTGCTCGAATTTTTCCTTTATGTAAGAAGGCTACACGATCACAAAGTATTTCTGCTTCACCCATATCATGTGTTGTTAAAAATATTGTTGTACCCATCTCGTTTAATTTGCGCAATCCATTATAAATATGTTGTGTATTAACAGGATCGAGTGCAGAAGTTGGTTCATCTAAAAATAATAGTTCTGGTTTATGCATGATGGCACGTGCCAGCGTAACACGTTGCATCATTCCTTTAGAAAGCTGACTAATTTTCTTCTTACGGTCACCGTATAGGTTAACAAAATCCAACGCCTCTTTTACGGCTGATTTAGGTAATTGATATAAATTACTAAATAGTAATAAATTCTCCTCGATTGAAAGTCGTGTATATAGTCCGCTATTATCTGTTAAAATACCGAAGCGTTTACGATTGTTACTTTGTTTCATCTCATTTGCTGGGCGGCCAAACAATAAAACGTCGCCATCAGTTTTTTCAGTTTGTGCTGTTAATATTTTAATAGTAGTCGTTTTTCCGGAGCCGCTAGGTCCAAGAAAGCCGAATATTTCTCCTTTTTGAATGGTAAATGAAACATCCTGTAATGCTGTTTCCTTATTAAATGTTTTTTTCAAATGCTGAACATCGATCACTGCGTTCATTTGATAACCTCCCTGTGTTGTTGTTGATGTCTCAACTATAAGGGACAAAGAAGATAACAACATTAAATTACAGGTGAAAGGCAGTAAAATGACCATTAGCGGAGAAATAGTTTAGCTGACAGGAGTCGTTTATTTCCTGGGAAATCTACTAAATTCCGAGTATTTCCTTTAAATCAGCAAGCTTATTTTTCGACAAAGGTACTACGGTCTTTTCATTGCTATTTAAGGCTAGGCTGTAGCTATTGCGAGTCCATGTAATGATTTCCCGTACCTTTTGTAAGTTAACGATATATGAGCGATGACTTCTAAAAAAGCCAAATGGTGTCAGTTTCTGCTCAAGCTCATTTAGTGATAATGTACATGGAAAGGCTTCACCTGTAACATACAGTGAAACAACACCCTCAACACTTTCAATATAATCGATTTCAGGGGGATTAAATAAAATAATCTTATCGTTCTTCTTTGTAGGGATTTTATCAAGTCGAATAGGTGCACTTTCAAGAGAGGGAGAAGCTAGTTCTGCCTCATCTTCTTTCACATCTAATGCATGTAAGCCCATTGCATCCAGTCTATGTATTTCTGTACTCGAAACGATTAAATCCTCAAAATTGTTAGACAGTAAAATGACTGTTTTATTCTGTTTTTGAAGGACGTCCAATAACTGAATGACTTTTTGTTTGGAAAACTCATCTAGATTTTGGAATGGTTCTTCTAAAACTTGTATCGGTGCCTGATTAAGATATGTATGAATAAATTTTAAGCGTAGCTTTTCTCCATTTGAAAGCTTGCTGATTTTAATGCTTTTTTTCTCCGTTAAAGCGAACAATGTTAATAGATCTTCCAGCTTTTCAGAAGAAGCATTAAAAAGCTTTAAGCAAAATTTGATATATTCTTGAACCGTCAGTCGCTCATACAAGGCATTTTCACGAAAATGTGTATACGTATTGCTTTGCTTCGCAAACCACTGTATTAATGTATGTATTTTTGTCACGTCCGTATAGATGCCAATAATAATGCCAGGCTGCATAGATAGGTGGAAATTTGGATAAATTACATTTCCTCCTTCTATATAAGGATCAATAATTATGCTTTCATTTTGATTCATTACTTAGTCCTCCTTGACTTTGTTTAATTTCGAAAAATTGCGAGATTTCAGCCTGTGCCTGTAGATAACTTTCATAAAAATAGTTTGAATGATTGCAGTCCATAAAACCATGCTGACCTAGATATTGTTTCGTATGAACAGATGGCAATGCATCGAGTGTTCCTTTTAAGTCATGGACATTAAAACTTTTCTCATGACTTGGTAAAATAACGAGTGTCGGACAAGAGGGGATTACATCTAGGTATTGGCGAATGCGTGAACCATAAACGCAAACGATTCCTTGTAATGGCAGTGTTGATAGTCTCCAAGCTAATGTTGCACCCACGCTAAATCCGATTAAGAGCACTTCATCATAATGTGACCTAGCCTCCAATATTTTTTCTGTGAGTTGTTCAAGGGGAGTATCAAAGCCGATTTCAGTTATGAAATACGCATAAGCGTGCTGTTCTTGCTTATATGGAAATATTCTATTGTCTATATATAAAGAAATGCACTCAACAGTAGTGTTGGCGTTACTGTATGCCTCAGCTTGCATTTTTATAAAATCGTTGACTCCATAAATCTCATGTAAAATAAATACTTTCCTTTTCATGTTGACCTCATTTTGTTTTTCCAATAGTGTATCAAAAAGTAATCAAATAGTATATTTTAGAAAATTTTGGTCCGCATTTTATTATTTTAAAATAATTATTCGATGGTTAATAAATTGACTGTAGCTGTTAAGTTGAAAGGAGAATCTGTTACCTTAAATAAAAAGAGAAAAATCCACGCAGACTTTTGTGGCTCTTGATTTGATCAAAGAAAGCGAGGCGGATTTTTCTATTGATATAAGTCTTTATTTTAAGCTTCTTTCTCAAAGATTGTTGCTTCAGCCTCCACTCCAATCAACCACTTCGCCAAGCATGTATCTCTGGCATGACATTCTAATTTATAGTAATAAAACTATGTTTTATTTTGCGAATGCAGAGGTACACTCGCGTCACTGTTATGAGTCTATTTGTTCAAATATGGTGATAAGTCATAGCGTTCATTTTAAAACGCATAAAATTGATAAAATTCTATACTGATGTTGATTGGAAAAACTTTATTAGATATTTATTTTCTTTCGCAAAAGCTTAACATAGCTTTCTCTTTTTTGGACAACCTAAACTAGAAATAATGGTATGAGGTGATGATCATGAAAATAGAAAGGTCGTCCGAATGGGAAGAGGGCTTTATAAATAAACTAAATCATCTTGAAAAGTGGGATAGTTGGACATTGTACAAGATGAATTATGACATTGTGAAAATGAAGTTAATAACTGATTTCACAGGTTTACAGGCGACAAAGTATTTACCAAACTTAAAGCCGCTTAAGCACCAGTTGGAAGCAGCAGAGACAGTCATTGAGCGTATGAATGGTAAAGCGATATTAGCCGACGAGGTAGGTCTTGGTAAAACAATTGAAGCAGGTTTAGTTTTAAAAGAATACCTGATTCGAGGACTCGTAAAAAAAGTTTTAATATTAGCTCCAGCATCTCTTATTAATCAGTGGGTTGAAGAATTAAATATAAAGTTCCACATTCCAGCAGTAGCTTATAAAAAAAATGTTCAGATTGAGCGCCATGATGTTCTTATTATGAGTATGGATACGGCGAAGAAGAGTCCTCACAGAGAGCGCATTTATGAGCAGAATTACGACATGATTATAATCGATGAAGCGCATAAACTAAAAAATCATAAAACCCAAATTTATGAATTTGTACAAGGCTTAAAGAAAAAGTTTTGTTTATTATTAACGGCAACACCGATTCAAAACGATGTTTTTGAATTATTTTATCTTATTTCTTTACTTAAGCCTGGTCATCTTGGCAATTATGATACATTTCAATCTGCATTCTCGGCAAGTAAGCATGATTTAGAGCATAATGATTATTTAAAAGAATTAGTGAATCAGGTGATGGTGAGGAATAGGAGGGAGGACACGGGTATTGAATGGACAAATCGCCGTGTTCAAATTGTTCCTATTCGATTTACGAAGGAAGAAGAGGAAGTTTATAATCTGCTCGGAACGCTTCAAAATACAGGCTCTTTTTCAATGATTACATTGCAGAAGGAAATGTGTAGTAGCAAAGAGGCAACGGCTTTAACGTTAACTAAAATGCTTGAAGACAATACTCAATCACAAGAAATTGAAGATATACTAGCAAAATTAATGGCCTTAGAAGTGAATTCAAAGGCGAAAAAGACACTTGAAATAGTCGAACAGGCCAAGGATAAAGTGATTATTTTTACAGAATATAGAGCTACTCAAATTTATTTGCAATGGTATTTACATTCTAACGGTATTACGAGTGTTCTGTTCAACGGTAAATATAATAAAAGTAAACGTGATTATATGAAGCATCTTTTTAAGGAAAGGGCACAGGTTCTAATCGCAACAGAGGCAGGTGGTGAGGGGATTAACCTTCAATTTTGTCATCATGTCATTAACTATGATTTGCCCTGGAATCCGATGAAGCTAGAACAACGAATTGGTCGTGTACATCGATTAGGGCAAGAGCATGATGTTCATATTTATAATCTGGCTATTGCCAATACGATTGAAGAGAATATATTAGCATTACTTCATACGAAAATTGATGTTTTCGAAAAGGTAGTAGGCGACTTAGATGCGATTCTATCTAACTTTAAAGAATCTGTATAGTGTAAGGGAGAAGGACTATGTATCCACAGCAAGTTCATAGTTATTTACGACAATTTTTCACTGAAAATGATTGCCGTATTGTAGGAGAAGATCAGCATTATCTTACAGTACAATTAACAGTTGATATCGATAAAAGAATAATGAATCGCCCTTTTTATTGGCAATACGTAGAAGCTACAAATAGTGAAGCAAACCCAGCCCAAGTAACTTTCATTACAAATCAAACAGCATCAGCTGGGAGCCTTTATGGCGAAGGTATTCATTTCGGTTCTCCGAGAATGAACCAGCTTTTTCAAGCAACAAGGGAGCTAGGAGCTTATGTTCAGCTTTTTGAGAAGGTGGATACCGCAATAGGGCAAGTTATCCTGACTCCATGGCTAGGTGTTAATTTTAAAGTGTCGTATTGCTGCGACCAAACGAAAGAAATGCTTTATTCATTTGGCATAAACTTGCTAACGGGGATCATAAATGAGGAATTTCAAGAGACAATATGTACAGCCGAATTTGACACTGTTCCAGCAGATAATGCTTTTCATGTGCAATTTATCATAAAGCCCCTTAGAGCACTCGAAAGATTAAATGCTACTATTGAAAAAATCATTGAACAAGATGATCATTCATGGGCTACTAAAGCAAAAAAACGATGGCAACGTGATCAGCGAGTTCTCGATTATTTTTATGAAGAGGAAGAAGACAAACCAGAATGTTATGAAATTGAAAAGAAGGCATTAGAGGAACAATACGATACGAAAATTAAAATAGAAATTATTAATGGTGGATTATTTTATCTTTATTAAAATTAAACGAGGAGCTGTCCCTGATAGTAGGACAGCTCCTTGCCATTTAATTATCTTCAAAAATACTTTGTAGTTTTGCCAATTTATTATCCCAAAATAAATCAAAGTACTGTAGCCAGTCTTCAATCTCTTTTAGTTTTTCGGCATGTAATGTGTATACTTTTTCTCGTCCCTTTTTCTGGGCAGAGACTAGCTCAGCCTGTTCTAAAATTTTTAAATGCTTCACGACAGCAGTTCGGCTTATAGAAAAATTCTCAGAAATAAGTGAGATCGGTTTATCACTTGAGGCAAGTAGCTGTAGGACATGACGTCTTGTTGGATCAGCGATAGCTTGAAAAACATCATACTTTACAGCAAGTGGTGTCATTGTGATTCCACAACTTCTTTTAATTTTTTGCCGACAAGCATTGTCCAGCCGCCTTCCATTGTTGTACGAATAGCTGCAGCAGGCATGTTAGCTTTAGGAATGATATGTGATGCTTCTTTCCAGCCACCATGAGTTAACGTAAATTCTGTTTGCTCACCAATTTCTTTCAGTTCAAAAGTGACAAACCATCCATCTGTATCCCATGCAAAACGAACAAAATGTGGAGCATCTACTTGTTCTACTCGACATGGTGAAGGGCCAAACGGTGATTGTATTGAAAATTCATGCCCTTCAATTGGCTTAAAATTATTTGGCATAAGCCAAGAAGCAATCTTTTCAGCGTCTGTTACTGTTTCCCATACTTTTTCAATCGGTGCATTGAGTGTAACTGTCTTAACAATATTCTCTAGTTTTTCAGTCATTTAAAATGAACTCCTTTTCAAAAAAATATAACCTTAAGGTGTTATGAATATATAACACCTTAAGGTTACATGTCAATTGTAAATGTTTTATCCATCCTAATTAATTAGAAGGCTCTGATTTCCGTTACGGGCTACTCGCTTTCCTGCGGGCGAGCGTCGAGCCGCTTCCTCCGCTTCGCTCCGTGCAGGGTCTCGTCTGTCTCGCTTTTCCCGCGGGAGTCAAGTAGCCCTACACTACAATCAGTAAAAATGGGCATACATTAGCAAAATATCCACAAAAAACTCCTTTTATCATTCAATAATAAATTCCTAATCAACAGCACTGACTTTAGATAAATTTCTTTCCATACCTTTTTGAATTGCTATCCGTATGTTAAAATTATTTTTATAATTTTCTGATTAAAAGGGAGGGTATTAAAGTGGTGAACATATCTGTCTTTTTATTAATGTGTATTTTATTAATTATTTTGCCTGGTCCGGATACGGCGATTGCAACAAAAAATACACTTACCGTAAGTAGAAAAGGGGGTTTACAGACTTTACTCGGTTCGTGCTGTGGATTATTGATTCATACTTTTGCAGCAGTTATTGGACTTTCCGCGATTATTGTAAAGTCAGCATATGTATTTGCCATTTTAAAATACGTCGGAGCGGTCTATTTATGTTATTTAGGTATCAAAACCTTATGGGCATTACGTACGCAGCCTCCTGTAGTGCAAGACGAGACCCAAATTGATCATAAATATTCGAAGCAATCATGCTTTAAGCAAGGCTTCTTAACGAACGTTACAAACCCCAAGGTGGCTGTATTTTTTCTCACATTTTTACCTCAGTTTGTAGATGGCAAGAGCGGTACATTTATTCCGTTTCTTATCATGGGGCTTATTTATACAGCGTTAACAGGATTTTGGTTTGTATTTTATGTTTACTTGTTGGATAAAATTAGCGCATTTATGAAAAAGCCGACGACGAAAGCTGTTATCGAAGGATTGACAGGCGCAGTGTTAATAGGCTTTGGCATTAAATTGGCATTAGAAAAAGCCCACTAATTTGTCATTCGAAAAATGATAGAGCTACTTAAATAAGAAAAAATCCATACTATATAAAATGAAGATAAAGTTATTTAATTAACCCCGTTCTAAGTTTAGGACGGGGTGAAAGGTATGGTTTTATAAACAACACTAGAAAATATAAGTTATTTAAAATAATCTAAGCCTTTTCCAACAATAGCGTCCGTTACATGAATCATTTCTATCCTTATTTCCAATAAAGTGTATCCTTAAATTTCTCTGGCTTTTTTACATAGCTTTCGATAATAAATCCACAGTCTGTGCAAATAATGTATTCAACAACTGAACCTATACTAGGCATATTATCTGGGTACATAACTGCAGGCCCCGTATGCTTACCTTTCCCTAACTCCTTCCCACCACATTTTGGACATTCAATTACTTTCGTAGAATTCTTCAATTTGAAACCCTCCCCTTATATATGTGAGTCAACTATTTTCCTGATATATCCTATTATCTATTAGTACGAACTGTATGTAAAATAGTTCCATAAAATAGCTATTTATCATTTCCTTATTCAAATAGCATTGCATTGCTTGTGCAAGCCACTCCTCTTCTTCTGATGAAAGAGAGAAGGGAAGAGTAGAGTGTCCTGTTCTAATTCAATATTTTTCATTGTAAAAGCTAACGTAACGTGAAAAGTATGAGAAAAAATAATTTCTACAAAAGGACAATGCATTAAATTTGTACGAACGTTTTAAAGGTCAATTCAGCTCATTCAAAAGGAAAATAAAAACTTCACGGATAAATATTCCGTGAAGTACTTTATATCCAGCTAGAAAAACAGGAAGCCAATGCTAATAATAATGCCTGTGAAGAGTAAAATGAATAAACAGAAGCCCATTATATCTCTAGCCTTTAAGCCAGCAATTGCAAGGGCTGGTAGTGCCCAGAAAGGCTGAATCATATTTGTCCAAGCGTCACCCCATGCGATAGCCATAGCAGTTTTAGCGTAGTCGGCACCTAAAGAGGTTGCGGCGTCTAGCATAATAGGAGCTTGCACCGCCCATTGTCCACCACCTGACGGTACAAAGAAGTTAACAAGTCCCGCAGAGAAAAATGTAAACAAATAGAAGGTATGTTCATTGGAAATAGTAACGAACCATTCTGAAAATACAGCAGCTAAACCAGAAGCGGTCATCATGCCCATGATCCCTGCATAAAACGGAAATTGAAAAACGATGCCTGTTGTTGTTTTAATAGCATCTTGTGCAGCCGCAAGGAAACGCTGTGGTGTCCCGTGAAAAATGATACCCAACACAATAAAAATCGTATTGACCACATTTAAATCAAGGACAAAGCCTTTCGTCATAAAATGATGTACTAAATATACGAGTCCAATAATAGCAATTAGAATTGTTAAAATATAACTTCTTTCAGAGCGGCTAGCAAAGTTGTTTTCAGGCTTAGGCAACTCTGTTTTTTCTTCTACTAATAAAGCAGGGTCAACTTCTACTGTATCTACTTCCTTTGGCATCATCCAGCGATTAAAGAACGGTAAAGTGAAGACGATAACAATAACTATAAATAAATTATACGTTGAAAATAATGTAATATTTGTTGGGATGATTCCCATAATATCAGCAAACTTATGACCTTCAGTCGCGATGGATAACGGAATTGAGCCAGCTAATCCACCATGCCAAATAACAAAGCCTGAATAGGCACTAGCAATTAATAAACGATAATCTACTTTTTTAACATGACGAGCAATTTCCTTTGCAAAGAGGGCCCCAATAACAAGCCCGAATCCCCAGTTAATCCAGCAAGCGATTAGTGATACGAATGTAACAATGATAATCGCCATGCCTGGTGTTTTGATTTTACTTGCAATGGATGATAATCCTTTTTTAAAGACAGGACTATTGGCTAAAATGTGACCTGCAGCTAAGACAATCACCATTTGCATTGTAAATGCTAATAGTTCCCAAAAACCATCTCCCCAATATATCACCATATCGAGCGGAGAAGAATCTGTTAATGTAACCCCTAAAAGTAATACTAATACTGTGAGTATAGTGACAAATATGTATGGGTCAGGTAAATATTTTTCCATAATAGCATTTGAAATTCTTGTTAACGTTTTCATGTTAGAAATCCCCCTTCATTTTCTGCCATCCCTTATTGCTAATTGTACATAGGAAAGTGAATAAAGAAAGGTGAAATCGGAATTAAGAACAATAAATGGAACATAATGTAGAAATAAATTCACGATTACTATCGCGGGATATAAATGTGATTGAAATCATAACAAAGCCTTATTGCTATTGTGTTTGGTCTACATATTTTAAAGAAGAAGGATAAGTAGAAAATGAGGAGAATTTATTACTAAATAGGGAATTTTGGAATATTTTTTATACCAAATTAGAATAAATAGGGGGTATCTATATGGAGTTGCGAGATTTAAAAGCTTTTATGACCGTTGTTGAACATGGGAGTTTTTCAAAGGCAGCTAATGAGTGCTTTATGTCACAGCCTTCATTAAGTAAAAGCATTAAAAAGTTGGAGAATGCTCTTCATGTAGAGTTGTTAAACCGATCTACACGCAATATAGAATTAACAGACGCAGGTAGTATTGTCTATAAACAAGGACAAAAAATAATACGTTCAGTACACGATTTACATATATTATTGGATGATTTATCGAACATCAAAACAGGTACGATCAAATTGGGGATTCCGCCGCTAATCGGCACACTATTTTTCCCTGAAATTGCTCGGAAGTTTCATAAGCAATATCCAGAGGTGCATTTAGAGCTTGTGGAACGGGGAGCTAAAATGATCGGAACATTAGTAGAAAATGGCGATGTTGATATGGGAATCGTCGTTATACCTACCGATGATAGGAAATTTTCTGTCCAATCATTTGTAGAAGACCAATTTTTTGTTTTTATTAATGAATCCCATCCACTAGCTCAGCAAGAACATATTCGATTACAGGATTTAAAAAATGAAACATTCATTATCTTTACAGAGGAATTCACACTACATGATTATGTCATTAAATCATGTAAAAGCGTAGGATTTACACCAGTAGTCGGCTATAAAAGCTCGCAATGGGATTTAATAGTGGAGTTAGTATCCTCGAACTTAGGGGTGACACTTTTACCATACTCAATTGCCGCAAAGCAGACGAACAAAAATGTCAAAATTATTCCATTACTTAACTTTGACATGCCATGGCGTTTAGGTGTTATTACGAAGAAAAATACTTATCAATCTTTTGCATTAAAGCAGCTACTCAGTACAATACGTTCTGACAATTGATTTATGCACTTTTAGAATAAATAGTATTCTAATTAATTCCTTTACTTATAAAATAGTATTGAGGTAGAATTTTCCTTAATAAACGAGAAATTTTAGGGGGTTTCGATATGGGGAAGGGGAAAGTGTGGAATTCGTTTGAGGAGGCCATCGCTGATATTAAAGATGGAGATACGTTAGCCGTAGGGGGCTTCGGGCTATGTGGAATCCCCGAAAAATCTATTGCATCGCTAGTCCAAAAGGGAACAAAGGACTTAACGGTTGTAAGTAATAACTGCGGTGTGGATGATTGGGGTTTAGGGCTTTTATTAGCAAATAAACAAATTAAAAAAATGATCGCATCCTATGTAGGTGAAAATAAAATTTTTGAGCAGCAATTTTTAAGTGGGGAGCTTGAAGTAGAATTGACACCACAAGGTACGTTGGCAGAGCGTATGCGAGCTGGTGGAGCCGGGATTCCGGGTTTTTACACAGCTACTGGAGTGGGGACACCCATCGCTGAAGGGAAAGAAGTAAAGGTTTTCGATGGCAAGGAATACATTTTAGAAAAAGGTATTGTCGCAGACTTTGCACTAGTCAAAGCATGGAAGGCGGACAAGCTAGGAAATTTAGTTTTCAGAAAAACATCACGTAACTTTAATCCACTAGCTGCAATGGCAGGAAAAATTACGATTGCAGAAGTAGAGGAAATTGTTGAAGTTGGAGAGCTAGATCCAGATCATATCCATACACCTGGAGTGTTCGTGCAGCGCGTTTTACTAGGTGGCAGCTATGAGAAGCGTATTGAGCGTTTGACGGTAAAAAAGGGGGATGCGTGATGGCGGATACAAGACAAAGAATAGTAAATAGAGCAGTAAGAGAAATACAAAATGGCATGAACGTCAATTTAGGTATTGGTATCCCAACACTAGTAGCCAATGCAATTCCATCTGATTATGACGTCCTTTTACAATCAGAGAACGGACTTCTTGGCATTGGTCCATATCCAGCAGAAGACGCGGTCGATCCTGATTTAATTAATGCAGGTAAAGAAACAGTCACTGCAGTTCCAGGTGCCTCCTTCTTTGATAGTGCCGAATCATTTGCCATGATTCGCGGAGGTCATATCGATCTGGCTATTTTAGGTGGCATGGAAGTATCTGAAACGGGTGACCTTGCGAACTGGATGATTCCGGGGAAAATGGTGAAAGGTATGGGAGGCGCCATGGACCTTGTAGTCGGGGCAAAAAGAGTAGTCGTCGTGATGGAGCATGTCAATAAAAATGGTGAGTCAAAAATAAAAAAACAATGTGAGCTACCGTTAACCGGAAAGGGCGTTGTGCATAGACTAATTACAGATTTGGCTGTTTTCGATTTTACAGATGAAGGAATGCAGCTTATAGAATTAGCAGAGGGTGTCACGTTAGAAGAAGTAAAAGAGAAGACAGCTGCTTCCTTTATTGTTGCTTTAACATCATAAATTAAATGAAACCAGTTCTTTTGATAGAGCTGGTTATTTTTTATTAGGAGTATCGATAAATGGATATACATGAACTAAAGTGCGATATTATTAATCAATTTAACTTCTTTCAGCGGGTGTCCAAACACTCGCTGAAAGAAGTTAAAGCCTCCGGTGGATGTCACGGAATCGGTAAGGAGTGCTTTGTGCAAGCACAAAGCCGATTCCGGACGCAATTATGCCGTGGCATAATTGATAAGAGCTCTGTTAAAGAGAGACCATTCATTGTTGCGATTGATGGATTAGGTGGTGCAGGCAAGTCCACTGTAGCTAACAAACTGGCGGAGGAACTACAATCGATTTGTGTTGTAAAATTAATCCATATAGATAATCATATCGTAGAAAGCAGTAAACGTTATGATACTGGCCATGCTGAATGGTATGAATACTATTATTTACAATGGGATGTTGAATTGCTTAAAAATAATATGTTGTTACCATTACATAATAATAATTTACAACTCCAACTTCCGTTTTATAATCAATCATCAGATACCGTGAACGATAGAAAAATAAAATTAGAAACGAATAGTATTTTTATAATCGAGGGCGTATTCCTTTTAAGGCATGAATGGAGAAACTTTTATGATTATCGTTTATTTCTAGATATCCCTCGAACAGTTCGAGAGGAAAGAGTATTACAAAGGGATGCCTATATTGGAGATTTTCAAGCACGACTAAATAAGTATCAAAGAAGATATTGGCCAGCTGAGGAGTATTATTTAGAAAAAGAAAATCCCTTGGCAACTGCAGATAAAATTTGTGATTTTTCAAAGTAGAATTGTCACTTCGCGGGTATTTACATGGATTGCGCGGGTATTTGTCTCCAATTCGCGGGTATTTCAATCAACATCGCGGGTATTTTACCTTCAAGCGCGGGTATTTCTGAAGAGCATGAAGTTGATTGTGATTTTTCAGACTATTGGCTGTTCTCTAGCTCTATTTTGCCATTATATAATGATGGAAAAGGAGAAAATTATCTATGAGACAACAATGGTCAGATGAATTACAGGTGGCACAGGTACGTGTAGCAAGACCGACTGATAAAATAAAGGAAATTGAAAAATTTTATTGCGAAGGCGTAGGGTTAGAAAAAATCGGCTCTTTTTCAGGACATCGAGGCTACACTGGCATCATGATTGGTCTTCCAAATGCCAGCTATCATTTAGAATTTATAGAGCATATTGAAGGAAGTCCTTGCCCAGCACCAACAAAGGATAATTTGCTCGTACTGTATATTCCAAATCGTTCAACCATACAGCGTATTGCTGAACGCTTATTGCAAATGGGCTATCCTGAGGTGGAGCCAGAAAATTCATATTGGGCTGAAAAAGGCGTCACAATTGAAGATCCAGATGGCTGGCGTCTAGTATTAATGAACACAGAGGGGATATAAATTCTTTTCAGCAAATGTTTTAAGTACCGAAAGCGAAGCGTCAGGTACAAATTTTTCACTTCCGATACCCCTCGTGGTATTAAAACGTAGCCTTTAATAGTGAAGGGTAGAAAAGGTATTTAGAAGGAAATATATTACAAAAACCTTTATCTGAAGCAATTAAAAAGATACCCCCTTATGTATACGCGAGGGGGTATCTTGTTGTTGAAAAATGTTCTATTGTCCTAAAGAAGCATCTTGATGATAATGAGTAGCAGTAGATTCAATATCTAGTTGGGTATAGTTCGCCCAATTAACCTTTCTAAAGTCTTCCTCACTAAAGTAAATATTTAATAGCTCTGTCATAGATTTGTTACCGTTAGGTTTCGTTAACGGTGCATACCAATTAATAGCTGGAGTTTTAACACTTGGTAGCTTAGATAGCTCTGCAAATATTTTTGTGGAATCCTTTAGCATTTGATTTTTCATACCTTTTGTCACATCAGTATCCTGTATAGAGATTGATACGATACCATTCTTTTCTTCCACAGTGAATTTATTTTTAACGATAGCTCCTACTATATCTTCAACGGAAGTATTTTTATCGACAGCAACTTCCTTTGGAGCAGTATTTTTCCCGCAAGCTGATAATAAAAGTGTGACTAGTAAAAATAAATAAAATAACTTCTTCAATGTAATAACCTCCCTTGTTACTACCATATATGCGCAAAATGGAGGTGAATTATACAAAAAGAAGATAGGTTATAAATTCCTTTTTCAAGATTAACATGGAGTTACTTTCAATTGGATTCAGAGGACAATCCCAACATGACAGTGCATTGAAATAGAATAATTTCTTTATGGATAATATTTATCTTTATTTTTTCCGTTTTAAGTGGGGATGTAAATGAAGATCAGAAAAACTATTGGAGGCATTGAAAAATGAACTTTTCAAAGTTTAAAAACTGTCTTTTGACAATAAGCGAAATAATTTATTTTGATAACAATGAGTATCTTCGTGAAAAAACGTCTAATCCTTTGAGGTTAAAAGAAATGATAGACATTGCTGAAAATTTACTTGCAAATACAACGAATGAAGATGAGAAATATTTTTTAATGGGAACGCTGGGGAACTTATATAGAATTTATGGAGAACCACAAAAAGCCATTAACATCTTATCAGAATGCATTATAATTGCCTACAATCAGAACGACATCAATCGAGAAATCGTGTCATTAATACGTCTAGGAGAGGCAATTAAATATAACGGTAATCCAATGGAAGCATTAACAATCTTCAATGATGTTTTAGATAAATGTAAGGCAGACAATAATTCGTTATATGTGGACTTTGCCATTCAACATAAAGGAAAGTGTTTGTTAGAATTAGGGGAAATGGCAGAGGCAGAAAAATGCTTTAAAGAAGCATTAAAGCTAAGGGAACTTAAAGGTGATGTATCACTTATTGAATCTACCCGACAAGCATTAAATTTAACTTCTTTCAGCAAATGACTTTTGTACCGAAAGCGTAGCGACAGGTACAGGCGTTCAAACACCTAATATAAGTTCATTTAAATCAGTATAATTTGAATACAGTTTACAAAAACTTGTAGTAAACGGAGACCATCATTTATGAGGGTCTTTTTTTATACGATAATCTTGTAAGCGTATACACTTTTAGCAGAGTTTTTTCTTTTAACTATTGAATTGCTAGTGAAAACAATGTATAGTGAAGTGATTTGTCTGACGTCTGACCGTCTGCATATTTTAAGTTTTAAGATCTATAGCTGTTATTCCAGTTCCAATAATGGAACATAATGAGTGAAACGGCTATCGAACGCGAAAAAATTATCAATATTATTTATGGAGGAACTCATGAGATACTTAATATCCTTTTGCGGATTGCTACTTGTTTTTGGTTTAGCTCTGTTGATGAGTAAAAACAAAAAAGAAATAAAATATAAAAACATAATTATTATGTTGATCATCCAATTTTTATTTGCAGCATTACTGCTAAATACAAAGTTTGGTTATGTTCTAATCAAAGGATTTACAAACGTATTTGATCATTTATTGTCTTACGCAAGTACGGGCATAACTTTTGTTTTTGGTGGTTTAGCGAATGAAGGGGAGTATTCCTTCTTCCTAAATGTGTTATTACCAATTGTATTTATATCTGCATTGATAGGGATCTTACAGCATTTTAAAATTCTTCCTTTCGTCATGAAATGGATAGGTTTACTTTTAAGTAAAGTAAATGGCATGGGGAAATTGGAATCATATAATGCTGTTGCTTCTGCAATGGTAGGTCAATCTGAAGTATTCATTACTGTAAAAAAACAATTAGATAAAATTAGTCCACAGCGAATGTATACATTATGCGCATCTGCAATGTCGACCGTTTCTATGTCAGTTGTTGGCGCATATATGACGATGATTGAACCAAAATATGTTGTAACGGCGATTGTGTTGAACTTGTTTGGCGGATTTATTATTGTTTCAATCATTAATCCGTATACAGTAGAAGATAGCGAAGATATTTTAAAAATTGAAGATGAGCATAAGCAATCTTTCTTCCAAATGCTTGGAGAATATATCATGGATGGCTTTAAAGTAGCCATCATTGTGGGAGCTATGCTGATCGGTTTCGTAGCATTAATGGATTTAATCAATTCACTATTTGATATGATTCTTGGTGTATCCTTCCAAGATATTTTAGGTTATATCTTTGCACCAATAGCTTTCCTAATGGGTATACCGTGGGCAGATGCTATTACTGCCGGAGGAATTATGGCAACTAAATTAGTAACGAATGAATTTGTTGCAATGATAAGCTTAGGAGAGGCAGCTAAGTCTATGAGTGCACATACAGTGGCGATTATTTCTGTCTTCCTTGTATCCTTTGCAAACTTTGCATCTATCGGTATTATTGCTGGAGCGGTAAAAGGTTTGAATGAAAGACAAGGGAATATAGTTGCTCGCTTTGGTTTAAAGTTGTTGTATGGAGCAACACTCGTTAGTATCTTAACGGCTACAATTGTAGGTTTCGTTATTTAATTTAATAAAAATTGAACTGCACTCCAATTGGGGTGCAATTTTTTTATGTTTAAAGTGTGTGGTTATCGCAATCATGAATGGCTAACGGAAAGTTTAGTGGAAGAATGGAAGGGGAGTTTAATGATCATCGGTCCAACAACAATAGGCATTTTAACTTCTTTCCATATAAAAAAAGCCACTTTAAGTGACTTAGAAAACTACAAAAACCACCGTTGTTAAGATAGTCTTTTTGTTAAAGTATTAGTGGAACCTTTTCTAGCAAAATGAATAAAAATGAGTAGTATTAGTTGGAATAGTACAACAAATAAAAATACAATACCCAAAATAATGAATGCTACCATTTTAAGTTCAGGAGTTTGAACTACCCCTGCAAAATCAACTGTTCTTACTCCAATAAATATTGCTCCAGCAGCAAAAATGAATAGCCATACAATATTTAGAGCCCACCATATTTTCATACCCAAAATAAATATCTCCTTTCTATTCTAGAGTCGCGCAAGAACGAAAATCAATAAGCATTCTAAAACCAATACGCTATTTAATAAAACACTTTTGTTGATAAATCTTAATGCTCCGATCGATATTTTTCCTTTAATGGTGTAATTGTACCATTTTTCCTTTTTGCAGGAAACGAACTTTAGACGGTACGCTCTCTCAGCCTTAAGACTGATTCCCTAATAATTCACAAAAATTAATGACTAATTAAATGAACAAAAAAACAGATAGCCGATATCAGCTCATGTTGATAAAAAAATCACCCTCCAATAATGAAGGGTGATTCGTTCAAAAGCCTTGTGGCTGTATGATTAAATTAAAAAGCCGCGTATGGTCTATGTATTCTTTGATGAAAGTAAATTAAAGAAAGAAGTTAAAATCGAAGTACAGATATAAAAGAAGAAACGGCATAAAAGGAAATCTTAGAATTGAGAGACAAATGATATTAGGCAATCGTCGTATAATTGCAATGTAAGGATTACTTAATGATGAGATTAAATATATGTAAAAAGTAACTGCGTATTCATAATGGATATGCTTTTTCTTTTGTAAATATTGCAATTATATAAGTACCGTGATTAGAAATAAACCATAGAATGAAACGGTAGAATATTTAATTCCCTCAACATTTTCTCCATTTTTTCCCCACAACAAAAAATCTCCCATAGTTTTCACTATGAGAGATTTACTTCAAAGCCTTGTGGCTGTATGATTAAATTAAAAAAAGCCGCGTATGCCGTAGTTATTATAGAAAGTTTTAAACCACCACTCCTCAAAGTGGGTGTTCGCAGAAGCTTTCCTGCTTATCCTCATGCACCATGGTGTGAGGCCCGTCATTCCAACTCCAATAATAAAACTCCCTTTTACAGCTTAAAGGTTAAAACTTAATATTGTACGAACAATGCAGCCTTTAAGGATATAATAAGGCATGTTAAACGAACTTGCAAGTAAGATGGTTTGTACAAAAAAGTCAATGGGCAAGTGTCCCAATTCATACATTTCCAAAATGAAATATCTCCAAAAACATAAAGCCGATTCATACTTTATTCACAAATGCGAACGAAAAATACGAACAAACTTTACTTAGTAGGGCGGAGTATGTAAGATAAAGGAGCATATATAGGGTTTACCTAGATAAAAAGTAAAAGGAGGAAGCAGAAATGGCAGCTTATCCAAATTGTCCAAAATGTAATTCTGAATACACATATGAGGATGGAACGAACTTCGTATGTCCAGAATGTGCGCATGAGTGGAGTACTGATGGAACGGAGCAAGAGGCAGATACGCTAATCGTAAAGGATGCGAATGGCAATATACTTGCGGACGGCGATTCTGTTACAGTTATTAAGGATTTAAAGGTTAAAGGTAGTTCTTCAACATTAAAAATTGGGACAAAGGTGAAAAGCATTCGTCTCGTTGAAGGCGATCACAATATTGATTGTAAAATCGATGGCTTTGGTGCAATGAAATTAAAGTCAGAGTTCGTTAAAAAGGCATAATTACTGTAAAAAGAGTCGTGAAATGAATCGCTCCAACTTGATGTTGGAAGGTCATTCTAAATCGACTCTTTTTTATTTTTATTCAGTAGGTGTCTAAACACCTACTGAATAAAAATAGAGCCTCCGAACGCAGTTACGCCAAGGCGAAATTGATTTTAATAAAAAAATTAGTAATTACTGTAACATTTAGAAAAGACATACGTTTTACTTGTGAAAAAACGAAATGAGGGAGATGGCATGGACCGACAGCGGAAAAACGAGCTAGAGCAACTTTATGAAAAATACGCGAAATCGTTATATTATTTTCTGCTGAAGATGTCTGGATCAGTACATATAGCGGAAGATTTAGTTCAAGAAACATTTGTACGAGCCACGGTATCGTTGTCGTTTTATAAAGAAGAGGATGTGAGAGCATGGTTATTCAAAGTGGCACGGAACACGTACTTAGATGAATGGCGTAAGCAAAAGAGACGAAGGACAATTCCGTTCGCACACTTATTTTGGAAAGATGAAATGCTAAGTCCATATGGGTTACCAGAAGAGGATCTTTTAACGCAAGAAGTATCAGAAGATGTACAGGCGTTGCTGAAATTTTTGCCTGAAAATTACCGAACGATTTTATATTTACGTGAATATGAACAATTCACCTACTTAGAATTGCAGGAGGCACTAGAGCTTTCTGAGGGGCAGGTGAAAATACTTTTGCATCGTGCTCGTAAAAGATTAGAAGAAGTAGTGAAAAAGAATGGGGGTTTTCAACATGACTGAGTGGTCGCAGGAGAATGAAAAAAAGATTTTAAGAAAATACCGTTTTACGTTAACATTTCGAGTACTACGTATATTGCTAATATGCTTCGTTATTTATGCTCTCTATTTAGCAGGGGTGTCCATCGTTTTTGATAAAACGCGTCCGGATCTTAAACATGCTTATAATTCTTTAATGGTACTTGAATGGCAACAACCGAATATTAAAGGTCAATATTCTATGGGATTGCCTGCAGAAATAACACCATTTCTAACACAAAAAATGAACTATCCTCTTGAGAAACAGGTAGGAAAGGAAAAAGTAGTAGTCGGCGAAATGCATGTTGAAAAATCTATATTGAATTCTAATTCATCTACGAGTATGGACTTAACGTCGTCAAATACTTCACAACAATTTAATTTTAATTTACCCGAAGATCCTGTAACGGGAAAAGCAACCTCATCTCATCTTAATAACAATGTATGGAAGACGTTAGATAAATTACCTGAGGGAACTGTAGCGGAAATGGCATTTTCGACTTCAACATTTAAAGAGCCTAAAGAATTGTTAAAAATGCTTGCTCCGTACGAAGTCAGAATCGTTTGGATGCCATTATATACAGGTGAGTATAAATCCTTTGAACCAACTTCTTCTGACCGCTCTAGTGGCACAATTACAATCCATGATAGAATCGGGCTATCAGGTGGCTTAACAGTTAGTGATGATTATTCACATATATCTGAAGCACAGGACTTAACAAGTTTGAAAGATAGCGAGCTTTGGATGGTTAGAAATATGGAAAAACTATTGAAAAATGAAAAGCAAAGCTATTATGAGGAGTTTCTCGGTTTACACCATTTGCAAGAACGTTATGATTATATAAAAAAGAATGGTTTTCAAGCTTATGGTGCTGTTGTAACAGGACCGACAAGGGAACTATGGAAGCTTCAATTTTTAGAAGGTATTTCTAATGAAATGCTAGGGGATGTTGAACTTATGAATGGGTATAATTGGTGATGAAAGAAGTTGTCTCAGATACTTGAGACAACTTCCTTCTGCAAGGTGGAACATTATTTTATAAATCTACGAAATATAATCGCAAAAGCAGCACCAAATAGTGCAAAAATAGTATGTAAAAGGGCTATGTAGCTAGCTCCAATCAACAGTGTGCCAATCTCCGTTAAGGAGTAGTGGGTGACATAGAGTGAATTATTAATATTGTTAATAATAGCCCAGACGAAAACAGGTACAGAGCTGATAGCAAAAACAATCCAAATATTTTTGTAAAAGAAATAAGTAAGACAGCCAAATATCGCGTAAGATACAGCAAAGCTTGTTTGATTACCAAGTAAGGATGAGTTAATGGCAAACATAAAGGATAGTACGATAAAAACAAGATGGAAAAACGTTATCGTTCTTTTCATTAGTAAGTGATAGCCTAGTGTTTGCTTTGAAGTAGCAAGCTGCCGACAATGCTCACAATTAGCTAAATGGTGTTCGACAAATTGGATAGTAGTTGCTTGGAGCGCTTGTTTCTTATACAAAGGTAATAAATCTTCTACAATAGAACATTCCTGTGACAAAAGCTTCCCTCCAATCGATCTCTTTCCATTATACGACTTTTTTAGGGAAATAAAAAAAGCCTTCCGTGAGTTAATTCGTTCGGAAAACTTACATGCACCTATTAATTTGATGTTAATACTTCGTTTGTCAAAGCTTGAATATCAATATGTGTTTTTTCCTTCACAGCATCCTTCAGAATCTCAGTACGGAAATAGTGAACCGACGCTTCAAGAGGAATCGTTAAAATCTTGGAAAGAGCGGATTGATACATATGCACAAATTCTTTATCTGTGTTTCCGCGTTTTAATTCAGCAAAGGCCTCATAAAATTGGTCAAGCTTATCAGCAAACTCAAGTAGGCGACCTTCTGTAGTTTTATCCTTACCTTCTTTCATGCGATCAAAGAAGACAGCCTGAAACTCTTGTGGAATCTCATCAATAATGAATTTTTCCATCATTTTTTCTTCCACATGTGCAAGCATTTTTTTTAGCTCTGGGCTCGCATGCTTTACCGGAGTTTTAATATCACCGATAAATACTTCGGCAAAGTCGTGGTTGATGGTTTTTTCATATAATGATTTCCAATTAATCGTAGCTCCATTCATTTCCTCAAGTGTGGCAAAGAACATCGCATACTGTGATACCTTCCAAGAGTGAGCAGCCACATTGTGCTCTTCAAATTTGAAGCGTCCAGGGCAACGAATAATACGCTCTAGGTCATTAAGACTTGTAAAAAATTGATGAATACCTATAAAAATCACTCCTTTTTGTTCTATATGTGCATGTTACTATAATCCATACCCTCTTTGTGCAAGTTTCAAACAATTTAACAAGGATTCAATTTGGCGTTTACAAAGGATTCACAATTGGCGATAAAGCGCGCTTAGGTTGAATGCTATAATGAGGGGGGACTGAGTCAATTATGCCTCGGCATAATTGCGTCCGGAATCGGCTTTGTGCTAGCGCAAAGAAATCCTTTCCGATTCCGTGAAAAAGGGGAGTACGCATCATGATTTCAATTTATACACTTCTTCTTTACATACATATTTTAAGTGCTGTTCTTTCGATTGGGCCTTTGTTCGTTGTTTTAACAATTGTTAAGAAAATGCGTACAGCATCTCATATTGAAATGCCACCTTATATTGAGGCATTTAAAGGAGCAATTACGATCGTCAAGCATTCGGGGCATGTTCTTGTTGCATCTGGTATTTTATTAATGTGGCATGCCGGCTATCATTGGAGTACCTCGTGGATTGTTCTTACATTTCTCGTGATGTTTGCCTCCATTGTTTTTTTAGCAAGGGCGTTCAAACCAACATTACAGACATTCAACACACCCGCCTATGACCAGCAAAAATTTGCTTCATTGTTACATCGCAAAGCATGGATGTACATTTTGTTATTGCTAATTATGTTATGGCTAATGGTAGCAAAGCCTGTGCTTTGGTAAAGAATAAAAAATGCACCCTAAGTTTTTTTAATGTTGCTGCCGCTACGTTTCACTGCGCTTTCGCACAAAAAAGATCTATTGGCTGAAGTTTATCCCTATAAATTAGAGTGATAAACCAAAAGAAACATGCTATGTGAAGTGGTTGGTTGGAGTGGAGGCTGGGTGACTCCTTGGGGATCAGCGTCACAGATGAGACCCTGCAGCGCAGCGAAGCGGCTCATCGGACGCCCCCAGGAAAGCACCCAGCCGGAACGGAAACCAACCCCTCGTTTTGCTGAAGAGCCATCCTTTAATTTTCAACAATATGAAAAATTCGCACCCTGAGAGGAGTGCGAATTTTTTTCATCAATTGCTAAGCAAGCGTTTGAAATAGCTTTTGCGAATAAATATATAACTACCGAAGAACAGGGCAAAGAAGCATAAAGAGCTCACCATAGAGACTTGTAAAAATGCTGTTGAAACCATTGCTCGCATGGCAAATAGGGTAGAAAATAACATCGTAATGGCTATGGCGAATGGTACAAATATAAGGATGGCCAGCTCCTTAGAAACAACTGTGAATAACTCTTTTTTAGATAGACCAAGTTTCCTTATGCCTACATACTTTTCTTTTTCTTGAAGAAGTGTCGTTTGTAAATAAAAGTAGAGTATACTCAGAGCCGCACTTAAGAAAATCAGACTTAACATAGAGCCGATAAAAAACATAACACTTTTTGTGAACATCTCTACGTCATACAATTCGATTTTTGAAGCTACATAACGCTCCCCATATATAGACGGCATATTCCCACTAACTTCTTTCGCAAGTTCTGTATGTGCTGTCCAATTGTCTAGTTCAAATAAATAAGTTTTATAAACAGGGGAATCGATACTGTTATAAAGATGATCTGGCACAATAAAATATGTTTGCTGGAAGCCAGTAGATAATAAGTTTCGCTCATCAACAGAAGCAAGTTTAAGGTTCTTGAGATAATGATCTTCAACTGTATTCGTTATTGGCAATAGTTTACGATTGCCAGCAACAGCTATAAATTCATCGTTATTTAAGCTAACTTTTTGATTTTTCAACAGATTATAATTGGAAACTGACATATAACCGAGTCGTTTATCTATATTTGATTTAAATTCAATGAAATATTTTTCTGAATCCACTGTGGACAATTGTTTTTCAAGATATGCAACATCCGCTGCTACCTTCCCTACGTCAGCTTTAGGATCTGCAATGTATTGAAAACTGTAAGGATAGTTCTCTTCAGTATCCTTTTTAACATTATAGTAAGAGCTAAATAAAATGCTTGTACTTAAAAAGACACCGCTTAATAAGAGAGTGATTAAAAATAGCATATTTGCGTGCGATTTCATTTTTGCATTGAGGTTGGAAGCCAGTAGCATATTTGTTTTTTGCATATAGGCTGATGATCTCTCAAAAGTTTTTAGTAGGAATCGCATTCCTTGTGAGATGACTAAATAAATTGTGGAAAGAACACTAATGAAAAACACTGTATAGTAAAGAACTCCGAGGCTCTCTACAATGTCAGGATTGATTTTTAATAAATAAGCTAGAGAAGCAGATATAATAATACTAATGAATAATAAAAGATAATGTGGTTTTAACGATTTTTCAATAACAGCATCACTTTTTAATAGCTGAATGGACGCTTCTTTATTAATAAATCTTGTCATTATTTTTGAAATCACAACGAATAATACAAGGAATAAACCAATAGTTAAACCAATTGCTTTAATAGGTAAATACATACCGAAAGTTTCTGCCTTTAAAACAACCTTAGCACCCATTAAGAAGAGAGGTGCAATGACAAGCCCAAGAATAATGGCTGTAATAATCGCCATGACACCGATTAGAATATTTTCACGAAAGACTAACGTACGAATTTGTTTCATCGATGCACCAGTAATCATAAAAATACCTAGTGTTTTTGTTTTTTTCTTTAAAAAGGCCATGATGGAATAGGTGATATAGATAAATGAAAACAAATAAACGAGCAAACTCGCTAACATTAATGCAAGGCCAAGTGTTGAGTCGGTATCTATACTTGCAAGACTCGGATGAAACACAATGACTGTAAATAGAAAGAAAATAATGATAGAGAACATACTGCTAAGGAAATACGAAACATAGGTCCATTTATCACGTAAAATGTTTTGAACAACGATATGATTAAAGCTCATGCTGTCCACCACCTAGAAAAGCAAGTGTGTCCATGATTTCCTGGTAAAATTGTTTGCGATTATGACCACGATGAATTTCGTTATATAATTTACCATCCTTAATGAATATAATACGATTGGCGAAACTTGCTACATAAGGATCATGTGTCACCATTAAAATGGAGGTTTTCAGTTCAGTATGAATCGAACTAAACAAGTGCATGACATCATTTACTGCTTTTGAATCGAGATTTCCTGTAGGCTCATCTGCCAACAATATACTTGGTTCATGAATAACCGCACGAGCAATTGCTACACGTTGTTTTTGCCCACCAGAAATTTCATAAATTCGTTTTGGCAGAAGTTCCTCAATTCCGAGAAATTGAGATACATGTTTAAGTCGTTGCTGCATTTTATCGGCAGGTAAGCTATCTAAAGTTAACGGTAATAAAATATTCTCTTTCACCGTTAATGTGTGGACAAGATTAAAATCTTGAAAGACAAAGCCTAATTCTGAACGACGGAACTTTGCAAGTTCTTCATCATCTAAAGAATAAGGATTTCTATTATTTATAAGAATTTCGCCAGTTGTAGGGCGATCGATTGTTGACACGCTATTTAAAAATGTAGTTTTCCCACTTCCTGAAGGCCCCATAACGGCTACGAATTCGTTCTCACCAAGCTGAAAATCTATACCTTTCAATGCCTTATATGTGATCTCGCCGATATATTCTTTTTGCAGATTGGTTACTTGTAGGATTGAGCTTCCCATCTTTGAACAACTCCCTTACTTCGATTGAATAGCTTAAGTATAAAGAAGGAGAGGCATATTACCTATTTGGCTATATGACGTCAATATGACAACTTTGTCATAATAGGGGCTTACAATTATGATTTTTTCGCGCTATTTGAAAAGTCTATAGAAAAGGTGGTAACGCGCTCAGAGGATTGTAAAGTAAAAGGGTGCTCTAAAACAGTCAAAATCTTTTTCACTAAATACAAACCTATACCTGTTGCTTCACCACTCGTTCTTCCTTTCACCCCTGTATAAAATAAATCAAAGACACGCGAAATTTCACTCTCGGGAATCGTTTCTCCACAGTTTTTAAGGCGTAAAGTAGCCTCATCATTAATGATTTGAATAGAGCTTTCAGACTCACTATATTTAATGGCGTTATTGATGATTTGATAAAGCACGACTTTTAACCATTTACGATCTGAATAAATAATCGTATTTTCAACAAACGTCACTTTTGGAAAAACTTCTTTGGCGATGAAATAATCCTTTAAATCATTAACAACTTCCTTCGTAAGCTCTTTTAATGACAGTGCTTCTATTTTTAAATCAGCCACTAGATTGGACGTGCGTTCATAAGTAAGTAGCTGGTTGAGGGTAAACGTCAGCTTATCACATTCCTGATTAATTGTTTGCAAGTGCTCTGATTGGTTAGTTGCATTAGATTGGATCATCAGTTGAATAACCGACAATGGTGTTTTCATTTGATGGGCAAAATGTGAAAGTACAAGCTGTTTTTCTTTCCCTTGCTCCTCTAGATATTGCTGCTGTGTTAAGTATAGATATTGCATTTGTCGTAGTTTTTGGCTATAGGCTTGCTCCATCATAGCCTGTGGTTCATGCAGATAGAGGTCATCGCCTGTTAATGTGTTCTTCTGTAAATGAGCATAGAGCTTTTTTCTACGATAATAACGTCCGATCAACCAACTGGTGAATAGGAAGCTAACGAGAAAGATAAAATAAAGATAGTGTGAAGATAAATCATCCAATGAATGAATGATCCAGGGTAATAATAGAAAGCTTACACAATAAAGAATAATTACACTTACATGGTCTCGAAAGAAAAGCTTCATTCTTCTGCCTCCACTAATTGATAACCAAGTCCGCGAATTGTTTTAATTTCTAGTCTAGATTGAATCGCCTCAAATTTTTTGCGCAATCGGCCAATATTAACAGATAAAGTGTTTTCTTCAACGAAGGATTCATCATCCCAAATGGCACTTAACAATTTTTGACGAGGAACAACAGTAGGATAAGCTTCAAATAGTAATGTACTAAGTTGCATCTCTTTTAACGTTAACAGGCTCTCGTTTTTGTCGGTGTAAAGGCGAACTGTACTAGTATTTAATGTTGTATTAGCAATGGAGATCGAAGTAGAATCGGAGGAAGCATATTCTCCGTATGTACGACGAATAAGACCATTCACCTTTGCCATAAGCACATCTAGCGAGAAGGGCTTCGTGATAAAATCATCTGCACCATTTTCAATACCATATACTTGATCGATATCATTAACACGAGCAGATACAATGATAATAGGGCAGTTGGATAGCTGACGGATTTTGCGCGACCAAAAGTACCCATCATAGGTTGGTAGGTTAATGTCCATAACAACGAGATGGGGTTGAATTGCTTGAAATTCTTCTACTATATGATTAAATTGTTGGACGGTATAGCATTCAAATTGATATTTTGATAAATGCTCCTCAATAATATTTGAAATATTGATATCGTCCTCTATTATGTAAATTTTGTACATAGTATCGACCTTTCTTTATTAACATACTATTAATGTACCCTGATTTTTAAAAATCCATAAATATGGCTCATCACCATAACGTGGGGTTGATTTCCGTTCCGACTGGGCGCTTTCCTGGGGGCGTCCGATGAGCCGCTTCGCTGCGCTCCAGGGTCTCGGGCCAACACGATGTTGGTCACGAAGGCGTTATCACAGGATGTGATGATTTTAGCCTTCGTTCCTCTATCGCTGATCCCCAAGGATTCGCCCAGTCTCCACTCCAATCAACTACAACTATCTACATAGCGTATGCTTTAATAAATATCATTCCTAGCTTTTGGCGAAGAGCTAAAAATATTTACATTAATATAGTAATTGTAACTTGAAATTATAAAAAAGAGCCACCACAAACCCAATTGGAATGTGGTGACCTCTTTCATTTATTTTTTGGAATATGGAAAGTGATAGTTGTTCCTTCATTTAGAGTGCTGTTAATTTGTAACCTCTGTCCGTAAATCCTTTTAAGACGTAAATCCGTATTACGTAGACCTACGCCAGAGTTTGGCGAATGGCTACCGGATTGTAGTTCATCTAATATACTTGAATCGATCCCAACGCCATCATCTATAACACTTACTGCGACATGATCCGGAAAATCTTTTATACGGATACAAACTGTACCGCCTTCTTCCCGTTTTAATACACCATGACAAATTGCATTTTCCACTAAAGTTTGTAAGGAGATAGGGGGGATTTCAATATTGATAATGTTATCAATATCCCATTCGATGTTTAGTAAGTCTCCAAAACGCTGCTGATTAATATAGAGATATGACCGTACTAGCTCTAATTCATCCTTAAGTGGCACTACCCGCTGTAAATTTCGCACATCGAAGCTTGCATGTAGATACTCACCAAAATGATGCATTAAGTCAATCATTCGATCTGTATCGATCGTACTAAGTGATGCAATTGAATTTAATGTATTAAATAAAAAATGAGGCTGTATTTGGGCCTGAAGCCAAGCTGTTTCCAAATGTAGTCGTTGATTGATGCTATATTTTAAATCGATTAAGGCTCTACTCCTAACCTTTAACTCTAAAGAATTAATAGGCTTCGTCACATAATCATTTGCACCATGGGCGAAACCAGTATAAACATCCTCGGAATAATTACGAGCCGTTAGTAATAAGACAGGTAATTCAAGCAATGAGTAGTGTTCTCGAATAATTTCAATTAATGCATAGCCAGATATATAAGGGAGCATCGCATCAATAATGATTAAATCCCAATCATCTCGCGGTAGCAATTCTAATGCCTTTTCGCTGCTAGCAACCGTAGTAACAGCATATTCTGTAGTTGCAAATAAGCTACGCATAATTGTTAAGTTAACAGGATCGTCATCGACCATTAAAATTTTAAATTGTTTTTCCGTTGTCGGTGATGAATTATCTTCTTCAATAGGAAGATGCATGTCCTCTTCCTCTATATAGGCTTGCTCCTCATTAACGCTTTCCTCTGCTAACGATAAGGTGAAAAAGACATCCGATCCTTTGTTAGGGATAGAATGGATTTGCAAAGTTCCACCATGTAATTCGATGAGCTTCTTTGAAATTAATAACCCGAGACCGATTCCATCATTATTGTCATTTCTCTGTTCGTAAGGGGAAAATAGACGACTTTGGATATCATCATCCATTCCTGACCCAGTATCATGAATATGGATAACCGCCATATTATTTTCTATATGGGCACTGATTTTTATAGATCCTGCACTCGTATATTTAATGGCATTGTGTAGGAGATTAAAAAGAATTTGAATCAATCGATTTTCATCGGCCACTACATTAGGGAATGACCTAGGAATCGTTGAATTCATTTGAATTTGTTTTTCGCTTGTTATAAAGCGTAACATATCAAAAACGCCATAAACTATACTTTGGACGCTAACGTTCTTTTTATGGAGATGTAAATTACCTTCCTTTAAACGAGTAAAATCTAGTATGTCATTTAATGTAAAGGACATACTTCTCCCGATATCAATGAGATGCTTTAGGTTTTGTTTATCATCAGCCATAAGCTTATTGTTTGGATTATCATAAATGGACTGTCCTAACGTAACCATTTTATTCATAGGATCCCATAGCTTTTGTGAGCTACTGGATAAAAATTCATCTTTCAAAGCATCGTCTTTTTGTAATTTAGCAATCAATTGATTAATCTGCTCTTTATTTTCAAAAAAACGTTTAAACCAATAACCTGAAAAACCGAGCATGATAAATAAATAATCGAAAGGATACATTGGTATATCAAAAGCGCAGATAAATTTGATATACCCCCATATGATACCGTTCATTGTTCCGAGAGCCGTCAGTGCTATAAAAGCAGTACTCTGTTTTTGATTTTCAAGATACTCTCTTAAAGCGAGTACTACTACAGATAAAAATGAAATGACATAAAGTATAAAGTAAAGGGAATTTATTGTGTATAACCAATTTATCGGTAAGACGACAGTGAAAAATGCTGAAAGGGCGTAGAAAGCAAAGAGCCACTGAAAGCATTTAGCATGATGATATTTAACTAGTAAAACACGCATAAATTGAACAAAGAAAAAAGAAGCCCCGAGATAAATGATAGTAGATAGCTTAAATGTCCATACATAATCGAGATGTAACCAGTTGAGCATGGATCGATCATATGAAATTAATTCATCTGCTAAAGGTAAAAGAAAGCCTATCGTAAACAGTAAAACAATTGGTTTTGGATAAATAAACAAAAACACAAGGCTGCTAAAAAGTGCGAATAATAGTAGCGTTATTGAGATTGTGGCAAGGGATAAATTGTTAATCAATTGGTGATTTGCCATAGCTGCAGCAGAACCAAATAAAATTCTTTTATCAATGATAGGGCCTGCCGATGTATCAAAATTAGATACATGTAAAAGTAAGTCAATTTCAGGCTGCTCATTTGTAAAGTAAAACGTATAAGGCGCGGTTTGACCTTTATGACTATGTGAATCAGTAGCTACAGTTCCTGACTGTTCAACCAGCTTCCCGTTAATATATAATGCTGAAGCGGTTGATACTGAAGGAATCTCAACGGCATAACGATTATCTTTGGGAGCATTGTCATTGAGTAAGATTTTTAAACGATATGTACCGTATCGTTCTGCAGTTGCCTCAGGATCTTGCATGGGAATCACCCGAGTAGCTTGTTCAAATGATTGAAGAGACTTGTTGTGATCAGTGTTTATCGGATCTATTAATAATCCGGGATGGTAGAGCCATTCCCCATCTAAGTTAAGAACTTCTTTATCGGATAGCTGATGATCCCGTAGATCAAATACACCTTCCTGGGCAATCGGTTGTTCACCGGAAGGGAGAAAATAGGCTAGCCATAGTAAACGGAGTGTAGTAAGAACTATAAAAATAAAAATAATGAAAAGCGAATGGCGTATAGTCGCTTTTTTTAACAGGGACATAAGAACCTCCAAAATTTTTCTCTTGTATTAAAAGGCCTATATTTACCATGCCATGAAATTTAGAAAATGGAAATAAGAAATTTTAAAAAAGAAAAGCTTTCAGTATCAGAAAAAGTTGAATTCCGCTCCGGGCTACTCGCCTTCCTACGCTTTGTTGTTGCTGTCGCTACGTTACACTGCGCTTTCGCACAGATAAAACAATGTTGCTGTCGCTACGTTACACTGCGCTTTCGCACAGATAAAACAATGTTGCTGTCGCTACGTTACACTGCGCTTTCGCACAGAAAACGTTCGCTCCGTGCAGGGGCTCGTCGGTCTCGCTTTCTCGCGGTAGTAGAGTAGCACTCTGCTACAACCAGCTAAAAATGTGCGCACATAGTAAAAAATCGAAAAAAATCCTTTTATCAATTAATAATAAATCTATATTTTCTAGTTTTAAGTTTTCTTTAAGAGGCGTGACGTATGATGATGGAATTAAATCTCAATGGGAGAAATGATCTATTGTGGGTAAATTCAAGTTGAAGTTATCGTTTGTTATTGTTAGTATGACGGTAATTGTTGTACTTGCGACTTTTAGTATTAGTATTTGGGGTAGCTATCGAAATTTTAATGACATTCTTATGCAAAATGAAATTGTTATGCAGGAAATATCCGTCATCACCGAGAGCTTCGTACAAGAAAAACTAAGAGAACCAAATCAAGATAAATCGATCGAGCCCGATGTGGCGCGAGTGATTGACAAGTTACTTGATGAAAGAGTAGTTTCATTTAACGCGTTGATAAAAATTATAATCGTGCCTTCATTAGTAGGATTAGTCATAGTATTTGTATTAGCTGTATGGCTTGCTTCCAAAATTGCACGACCTTTAAAAGAGCTTTCTACTAGCGTGGAGAGAGAAGAAATACAGAAGTTTGAAGAAATTAATGACTGGTTTTACGAAGCACATTCGTTAAAAAAAGTAGTGCAAAACATGGCGATTAGCTCAGAAAGCAAAATAGTTGATTTAACGAATCAGCTGAATGTAGACTCCTTAACAGGAATTCCTAACCGTAGAAGGATGGATCAAATTTTAAATGAGTTAATCATCAATAAAGTGCCACATGCAATTGTTTTAATAGATTTAGATGACTTTAAAAGTATAAATGATACTTATGGGCATATTGTAGGGGATGAAGTTTTAAAAGCTTTCGCCAATCATATGCAAGGGAATATTGAGCAACAGGGCTTGTGCTTTCGATATGGTGGGGAAGAGTTTATGGTGATATTGCCATCGACGACAATAGATGAAGCTTTAGCGTTAGCGGAGAATTTACGCATTAAGCAGGCAATGTTAGATACTGTAGATGGAAGGCATGTTACAATGTCTGCCGGAATTACAGCATTTACAGCAAATATTAAGACGGCTAATCAGATAATTACAATTGCAGACCGGGCTCTATACAAGGCGAAGCAGTCAGGAAGGAATTGCATCTGTGTCGTCGGAGAATTGTCTGAAAGAATCATTAAATAAATTATCAGCCAAATTCAAAATAAATTTTGGCTTTTACAATTAATATCTCATCATCATAACGTGGGGTTGATTTCCGTTCCGATTGGGTGCTTTTGTTGTTGCTGTCGCTACGCTTTCGCACAGATAAAACATTTGCTGCCGCTACGTTAGCACTACGCTTTCGCACAGAAAACATCCGCTGCGCTGCAGGGTCTCGGGCCAACAGATGTTTTTTGCGCGAAAGCGAAGCGGCAGCAGAGGGTTTTGTTTGTGCGAAAGCGCAGCGACAGCAACAGCACCGAGGTTGGTCACGAAGGCGTTATCACAGGATGTGATGGTTTTAGCCTTCGTTCCTCTATTGCTAATCCCCAAGGAGTCGCCCAGTCGTAACGAAGATCAACTTATATACATGGCATAAATTTTAATAAAACTATTATCAATTAGGCTGAATCTTATTAGTATGTTAATCATATCTATATTCTTTTGGTCAGATTGTGTCTACCCATATTAATGATGAAGAACTGTTGATTTTTCACGGAGAGTGGCGACTCCTGCGGGATGAGCTTGCGCTGAAAGCCCCGCAGGAACGTAGTGACGAGGAGAATCAATTATGCCTCGGCATAATTGCGTCCGGGATCGGCTGTGTGACTGCACAAATAACTCCTTTCCGATTCCGTGACATCCGCCGGAGGCTGTAACTTCTATCAGCAGGTGTCCAAACACCTGCTGATAGAAGTTACAGCCAAGCCCGCGGAAAGCGTCAACTCGGAGTGGAAATCAACCTTTGTTATAGTGATACACCTTAATTTATATTTATTCTTTTGCAATAAGCTGAAGCATTGAGAGTTAACTTCTCGATGCCTTTTATAGATTAAAATTATTCAACAGCTCGGTTGTTTCTTGCTCTGGTAAAATACCAAGATCCGCTATCAAGGTACTTTTAAAGGTATTGTAAACCTTTACTGCACCTGCTCGATTATCAACTTCTATATAGTGCCTCATTAGCTGTTGGATGGTTTTGTCAGAATATGGGTTATGTTCTACTGTTAAAAGTAATATATGCTCTCGTTTTTTTACATCATGAATTGCTGTATAGTGCTCTATTAAATCATAAAGTAAAAGAGTAAATTTGTTGTTCATAAAATTTGCTCTACTAGTAATCCAGGGATAATCTAATGAGGTCATAAATTCACCTTGGTAGTTTTGTATGAACGACTCAGCTCTTTCTACATCTATCTTTCCAGTCTCCGTTCTACCATTTAAAATATGCTCTAAGTCATGGGCATCACATTGAAATTCCCTTAATTGCAAAATGTAGCCACCATTTGCATACTGTATGACTTCTGAATAGCCCAATGCTGAAAGCGTAGTGCGTAGATAGGAAACTGTTGTATGTAACTGCACTCTTGCCTTTTTACATTCTGTATCTGCCCATAAAGCTTCGATAATTGTATCACGAGGTACATGGCTATTAAGATTGGAAAAAAGAAAGGCAAATAATTCTTTTGTTTTAAGCGTTCTCCAATGGACTGCTTTGTCATTATGTAAAACAACGAATCCGCCAAAGCATTGTATTGTAAGTGCGGGTTTATTTCGTATTTCTATAGAATTCGGTTTGTTTTCTAGTTGAAGGAGTTCTTGGATTCTGTTAATAGTTGTCTCTAGACGAGCTTTTGAAATAGGCTTTAATAAATAGTCAGTGGAGTGAATTTCAAATGCTTGTACAGCATAGTCCCGATAAGCAGTGACAAATACGATATAAATGTTTTTGTTCCGTTCTTTTAAAAGCTGTGCAATCTCTAAACCGTTCATGCCAGGCATTTCAACATCTAAAAAGGCTACTTGGAAATCTAAGCTTGGCCCCTCTGTAAGCAAACCTTTTACAGTCGTAAAAGATTTAACGACCTCTATTGAATTAAATTCCTTTAACTTTTTCTCCATGTTTATAAGAGCTAATGGCTCATCATCCATTACTATCGCTCGAATCAAAATGGGCACCAACTTTCCAATGTTAAAATTTTCAGTGAAGTAGGTTAAATTGAAATATCAATGACTGACCCTTTATACGGATGTATGGTCGCTTGCTGCTGTGGCAGATCTTTTAATAGTTCAACCGCTGCTGCAGTATTTAGATTGAGCGCATTTTGCATAACACTCATTTGCACAGTATGTTGTAGCTCCATCATCTGAGAAGACATAATTGTATTAATTTCCATCCTACATTCCTCCTTTACCATATTATCGGATAAAAGCACTGATTTTCCAACATATAAAGATTGCAAATAGAGTTCTAATATTTCCTCCATAAAATTGTTTGTTTACCAAAAATATAATTGAACTTGTATATTTTTCCGAATTTTTAGCAATAATTCGTAATATCAGGTCTGTTGTCCTGAATTATTGCTTGAATTCTCTAGCATTAAAAGCCTAAATCTAGTGTGCTAGCAGAAGACTGCGAAATAAAAATATTTGGAGGTTACAAAATATGAAAAAACAAGCTTTAGCTTTAGCTGTAACATTGACCTTGGGATTAAGTTTATTTGCTAGTCCGTCATCTGCAAAGGACAAACCCACTTTTACGCCATTCGACGCATTGTGGGGAATCTCGAAAATTTACAATTTATCTTTAGAAGATTATGAGCCAATGATTGGTGCAGACGCGAAATGGTTTTACCCAGAGCAAAGTTTAGATTTAGTCGAAACGAAAAAAGATAATTCAAAGAAAGACCAACATTTTGTTGAGGCCGGGGATACTTTATTTTCAATTGCACGTGTGAATGATGTGTCAGTGGAAGAATTGCAGGAATGGAATAACCTCGCATCTGATGTAATTTATGTAGGTGAATCATTGGCTATCGAAGCTTCAGCAGCAAAACCTAAAACGTCCGAAAGCAGACCTAAAAAGGTAGCAGCAACAACTAGTAAAAAGCAAGTAACAACTTCAACATCAAGCGCAAATTCAGAGAGTGCTCCAACAAATTCTGGCAAAACGTTAACAATGCGAGCTACAGCCTATACAGCATATTGTCCGGGATGTTCAGGGATTACAGCGAATGGAACAGATATAAGATCGAATCCAAACTTAAAGGTAATTGCAGTAGACCCACGAGTAATTCCTCTTGGGACAAGGGTTTGGGTTGAAGGTTATGGTGAAGCAATTGCAGCAGATACTGGCGGAGCGATAAAAGGTAATAAAATAGATGTATTTATTCCTACCGAGGGACAAGCTCGTCAGTGGGGCGTTAAAAACGTAACTGTAAAAATTTTAAATTAATGTAAGTTGAAGGATATCCCCTTGAATTGGAGATATCCTTTTTGTATTTTTAAAAGTTTACAAAAATTTACTCCTTAATCAATAATTCGCAAAATCCTCATTGAAATTGCATAAGTGGAAGGTTTGTTGGAAACCATCAAAAAGAGGAGGGATTTTCATGAAAAAAATGAGCTTAATAATGATTTCTTTATTAGTTTTTGTTGGTGGTTGTGGTTTCTTTGAAAAGAAGGAGCAAAAAGTGGCAGTAAATGCAAATTCAGCAGCAACGGCAACCGCGAAAGTAATTGGTAAAAATAATGAAAGCTATGGCAATGCATATTTTGAGGAAGAGGGTAATGGGGTTAAGATGACACTCGCACTATCAGGATTGCCAGCGGGAACACATGGCATTCATATTCATTCCGTTGGGAAGTGTGAACCACCAACGTTTGAATCAGCAGGTCCTCATTTTAATCCAACGAGTAAAGAGCATGGGAAGCTTAATCCTAAAGGATATCATTTAGGGGATCTTCCGAATTTAGAAGTTGGAGAAGATGGTAAAGTGGATTTGACTTTTTTAGCTGAAGGGCTAACATTAGAAAAAAATGCTGCCAACTCATTGTTACGTGATGGGGGCACTACGTTAATCATTCATGAATCTGAGGATGATTATAAAACAGATCCTTCCGGTAATTCTGGTGCTAGAATGGCTTGTGGCATTATTCAATAAGGAAAATGAATCGACTGTATCCGAAGTATATCACTTTAGATACAGTTTTTTTGTTTTAAGGGTAAAAATCGACAACAAATGATTAATGTCCGAAATAAATCGTCATCATAACGTAGGGTTGATTTCCGTTTCGGCTGGGCGCTTTGTTGCTGACGCTTCGCTTTCGCACAGAGCAAAGCTTCCTGGGGGCGTCCGATGAGCCGCTTCGCTTCGCTGCTCGCTCCAGGGTCTCGGGCCAACAGATGTTTTCTGCGCGAAAGCGTAGTGCTAACGTAGCGGCAGCAGCACCGATGTTGGTCACGAAGGCGTTATCACAGGATGTGATGGTTTTAGCCTTCGTTCCCCTATCGCTGATCCCCGAGGAGTCACCCAGCCTCCACTCCAATCAACTTATATACATAACATTCCTTTTATCACATAACCTCCCCACTTTAAAGAAGAAGGTAATGGTTACTTTGATAATGAACATGCATTTTTTATACATTTGAAAATTAAAATTGCTTTCTTGGAAAAAGAATTTAATAGCTTAATGTAGATAAAATTGGTGTAAAGAAGTTATTAATTTAATGCGGAAATGTTGGGTATTTGAGGAAAATGGTATAATTATAAAAGACTGAATTTACAATAAATAGATTGACATTATTATACTATGTTTGCTAATTTTAAATAGATTATTATTTTTAACCAAGGGGGAATATTACTGTGAAGAAAAAACAATTCAGGCTATTAATGCTATTAAGTGCCTTTGCGCTATTGATTTTAGCTGCATGTGGGTCTGATAGCGGATCGGGTTCAAAGGACTCGGATAAGGGTGATTCGACAGCATCTGATAAGCCAAAATTTTTGAACTTATTAACAGGTGGAACACAAGGTACTTACTATGCATTAGGTGGAACGTTTGCTGATCTAATTTCTAAAGAAACAGACATTAAAACAACTGCTGAAGTATCTCAAGCATCTGCTGCCAACATGACGGCTTTGCAAGATGGTAAAGGTGAAATTGCTTTCGTACAATCAGATATTGCTTATTACGCTACTGAAGGAACAATGATGTTTGATGGTAAAAAAATCGATACAATTGCTGCGTTAGGTGCACTTTATCCAGAAACAGTACAATTAGTAACGACTGAAGCGTCGGGCATTAAATCATACGCTGATTTAAAGGGGAAAAAGGTTTCTGTAGGTGCACCAGGTTCTGGAACTTATGCAAATGCTGAACAATTACTTGAAATTCATGGTTTAACAATGGATGATGTCAAAGCACAAAACCTTGATTTTGGTGAGTCTACTGACGGTCTACAATCTGGCCAAATCGATGCAGCATTTATTACTGCGGGTACGCCAACAGGCGCTGTTGAGGCATTAAATGCAACAACTAAAGTAAATATCATCGGTATGGATGCTGGTAAAGCGGATGAGTTAATTGCTAAATACCCTTACTATGCAAAAGATACTGTAAAAGCTGGTACGTATGGTATCGCGAAAGATACTGAAACAGTTTCAGTACTTGCAATGCTAGCGGTGAAAAAAGATCTTCCAGAAGATGTTGTTTATTCAATGACAAAAGCTATTTATGATAATACAAATAAAATTTCCCACGCTAAAGGGGCATTTATCAAAGCTGAGACAGGTTTACAGGGTATTAGTATTGACGTTCACCCAGGTGCTCAAAAATACTTTGATGAAGTGAAAAAATAACAGAACATTCGTGTTTAGATTTTCTCAAACTATAGCTTATAGCGAGTAAAAAGTTATTTTCTTAAATACGAAGAGGCTCGGATTGCGTAAAGCTTCGAGTCTCTTTCTTCCGTTAAGTCTAAATCGTGAGTAATAGCGAATAGCTTTAACTTCTTTCAGCGGTATTCAAACACCTGTACCTGTCGCTACGCTTTCGGTACAAAAGACATTCGCTGAAAGAAGTTAAAGCCTCCGGCGGATGTCACTGAATTCGGGACGCAATTATGCCGGGGCATAATTGATGTGGGGGAACAGATGTAGTGCGAAAGAGAAAATTAATTATTGTGTTAGCTTTTTTATGTATTTGCTTTAGTGTGGTCATTTTTCTTCCTCTTCAAAAGGTATTCGCATTTACGGAAACACGTATAAATGACCCGGTAGTGCATTATATACCACTTACAACTGAGGACACATTTGATATTAGATACACTCACTCTATTCATAAAACGGATGTACTCGAACATTATAAATGTGTAGACGGAACAAGTATTCAAATGCTAGGGATGGAGTATGAAAGTTTAGCGATCGGCATGCCAAGCTATGCAGAGGAAAATCAAACATTAACAGAACGAAATGGTAAATATTTTTTGCAGTTTGACAATGAGGTTATTGAAAATTTTACGATTTATATAGGCGATTTAGATTTAGATCTTGTATTAGATTACGAGGATTATGAATACGATTTAAAAAAAGATTTGCAAAGGGGAAAGTCCTATTTATTTGAGTTGAAGCGTTTATCGCTTTATGAACAATGGAAAGGAGTAAGGATGAAATGACGACACAGCATAAATCAAACGACGAAGTAAAAAAAGAAGAATTCGAACAAATATCAGCGGAAGAGCAGCAAGCCATACTTGAGAAATATGATATTGAATCCAATGTACGAACGGTATCGGGCGTTATGAAACATATCATTTTCTTTGGACTACTAGCATTTTCATTGTTTCAGCTTTACACAGCGGTTTTTGGCCAATTTCCAGCGCAAATTCAGCGTACGATACATTTAGGTTTTGGTTTGACCTTAATTTTCTTATTATTCCCAGCTCGAAAAAAAGCAGCAAAGAATAAAATCGCATGGTTCGATTATATTTTAGCGGTATTATCCATTGCGGTAGGTTCGTATTGGACGATGAACTATTCAGAGCTTGTTAATAGTAATGGTACCATTACACAAACAGATTTTATTGTAGGTCTCATAGCTGTTGTATTAGTACTTGAAGCAGCTCGCCGTGCAGTAGGGTTACCGATTACCATCATTGCTATATGTTTCTTAATTTATGCGTATTTCGGACCATACTTCCCAGATTTTATGGCACATAGAGGGCAAGATTTTGAGAGTATTGTCAATCTCATGTATTTTACGACAGATGGTATTTTTGGAACACCAATTAGTGTTTCAGCCACATTCATTTTTGTGTTTTTACTCTTTGGTGCATTCCTTGTTAAAACAGGTGTTGGTCAATACTTTAATGATTTAGCGGTATCTCTTGCGGGTAAATTAATTGGTGGTCCTGCAAAAGTGGCGGTATTTTCTAGTGCACTTCAAGGTACGATTTCGGGAAGCTCTGTAGCGAATGTTGTAACGTCTGGATCCTATACAATCCCGATGATGAAAAAATTGGGCTATCGTAAAGAATTTGCGGGTGCAGTTGAGGCGGCGGCATCTACAGGTGGGCAGTTAATGCCTCCGATTATGGGTGCAGCAGCGTTTTTAATGGTTGAATTTATCGGTCGCGGAATTACGTATTGGGATATTGCAAAAGCGGCGGCGATACCTGCATTGCTTTATTTTACAGGTATTTGGATTATGACTCACTTCGAAGCGAAACGCGTAGGTTTAAAAGGTTTACGTGATGATCAAATGCCAAATCGTCGAGAGGTATTTAAGAAAATTTACCTTCTATTACCGATCGTCGCAATTATCATTTTAATGTTAACGGGTACACCGGTAATGCGTGCAGCACTTTACGGTATTATTATTTCTATTGGTGTTGCGATGTTTAATAAGGAAACACGTTTAAAGCCAAAAGATATTATTGAGGCATTAGTTGAAGGGGCTCGTACAGCACTTGGTGTTGTAGCGGCAACAGCTTGTGCGGGTATTATCGTAGGTGTTGTTGTGAAAACAGGTCTAGGCTTAAGTTTAGCGAATAGTTTAGTAGAATTAGCGGGTGGTAGTATTATTTTAACGTTGATTTTTGTAATGATTGCTTCCCTAATTCTTGGGATGGGGGCACCGACAACAGCTAACTATGTAATTACGTCAACAATTGCTGCTCCGGCAATCGTTGCATTATTATCGCCGAATACACCGCAGGAATTAGTACCAGTGGTCGTTTTATTATCGGCACACTTCTTTGTATTTTACTTTGGTATTATTGCTGATATAACACCACCTGTTGCACTTGCTGCTTTTGCGGCTTCAGGAATCTCTGGTGGAGATCCGATTAAAACAGGTGTAAACTCAGCAAAGCTTGCTATTGCGGCGTTTATTATTCCGTATATGATTGTATTCTCACCTGCATTGTTAATGATAGATACAACTATACCTGAAATTATATGGGTAGTCTTCACGGCCATTACGGGAATGGTAGCTATAGGGGCGGGAGTAATCGGTTACTGGTATCGCAAAATGCTTTGGTTTGAACGCATTATTGCGATTGCAGCTGGTTTACTTCTTATCTATCCAGAAAAATTCTCGGATTGGGCTGGTTTAGCAATCTTTATTGCAATGTTTGTTATCCAATACGTAACACAGCATAAAGGTAACGATGATGACAATCGAAATAGTAAAACAAGTGTCACAGTTTAAGTAAGAAGGAAAAGGGTTTAGGTACGAAGTTATAGTAAAAAATATGAATCTGCTCATTCTCTGAGTTAGTAAGTGCATGCCTTGTATGTTTACAAGGATTTTGCTTAACTTACAAGCTACGGGAACGAGCAGATTCTTTTTCTTTTGCAGGTAGTGAAAATGAAAGTAGGATAAGAAGCATCTACATAACTCAACTTTAAAGAAATTGCAATAAAATTGATTATCAAAATTTGTTCAAAAACCAGAAAAAGTTGATTTGCATACTTTTGTCAGGATTGTTAGTTTTATAACTGTAATTAAAGGATATCCACTTTAAGATAGATATCCTTTTTATATTTTAAATGAGTTGAAAGGAGATTGCTAAATGAAAAAAGCAAGATTACTTTTAATTATTATGCTTTTAGTCTTTTCTCAATTGTCTTTGGGTAATCTATCTGTTTATGCGTCAAGCAACAATGAAAATGATAGTGTACAATCGAGAAATTTAGAGGATGAAAGTGTTCAAAAGGATGATGAAAACAAACCACCACCAAAAGATGTTTTCATAACGAAGGATCTTGGCAATGGCGTTGCAATTATTAAGCATTATTTTGGTATAGCAAAGGATTATATTATTATCCCTAGTGAAATCGGAGGTAAACCAGTTATAGAAATAGGACATGGAGCATTTTCGGATAAGAAGCTAACCAGTGTAGAAATCCCATCAAGTGTAATAGCGATTGGGGAGCTTGCATTTTCTGGTAATAAATTAACGAATGTGGATATTCCATCGAATGTTCGAACGATAGGGCAAAGTGCATTTTATAACAATCAGTTAACAACCGTAAAAATTCCTGAAGGCGTTAAGACGATAGAAGCGGCCGCATTTTATAATAATCGATTAACAAACGTAGAGATTCCATCTAGCGTAACAACGATACAGGATTTTGCATTTACTAATAATAAGTTAACAAGCTTAGAGATTCCATCGAGTGTTACATCGATAGGAACATCAGCATTTAACGGAAATCCGATAACAAGTTTAGAAATTCCAGAAAGTGTTACAACGATTAAGAGTAGTGCTTTTTATAATAACAGTCTTGATTTTGTAACGTTTAATGGTTCACATAATTTCCAATGGACTGAAAAAAATTCTCCATTCAATCCACAAAAAAAGGAAGGGAGAACGTTCTTAGGTTGGTTTGAAGATGAGGACTTTACGAAAGATTGGGATTACACAGTAGTACAACCAATGACAATTTATGCAAAGTGGAGCCATTATGCTGTCACTTTTGATTCCAACGGTGGAAGTAAAGTTCCATCGATAATGGTAGCATATAACGAAAAAATGGAAGCTCCGTCGAATCCAGTGAAAGAGGGCTACGCATTTGAAGGTTGGTATAAGGATAAAGAACTGAAAGAACTATGGGATTTCGATCAAGATGTAGTGAAAAAAGATATCACGCTATATGCTAAATGGAAAAAGGAAAGCTACATCGTTACTTTTGATGCCAATGGCGGAAGCGAAGTTCCATCCCAAACGGTAGGCTCTGGTGAGTTAGTAAAGGCTCCTTCTACTCCGGTGAAAGAAGGATACACATTTGAAGGTTGGTATAAAGATAAAGGGCTGACAGAAGCATGGAATTTCGATCAAGATGTAGTGGAAAAAGATATCACACTTTACGTCAAATGGAAGAAAGTAAGCTACATCGTTACTTTTGATGCCAATGGCGGAAGCGAAGTTCCATCTCAATCAGTAGAATCTGGTGAATTAATAAAAGCCCCATCCACTCCAGTAAAAGCAGGATACACATTCGGGGGGTGGTATAAAGACAAAGATCTAACAGAGGCGTGGGATTTTGCAAAAGACGTAGTGACAAAAAATGTTACGTTGTATGCGAAATGGACGAAGGATCATACGTCGGGTGGAGGTTCCGGTGGGGGATCGGGCGGAAGTTCGCCAAACTATAAAGTCATTTTTGACTCCGATGGTGGAAGTAAAGTGCCATCCCAAACAGTCGGTTATAACGACCTCGTGAAAGCCCCAACTACTCCGGTGAAAGAAGGCTATCGATTTGATGGCTGGTATAAGGAGGCAGCGCTTAACAATGCATGGGACTTTGCGAAAGATAAAGTAACCGCAGACATCACGTTGTATGCGAAGTGGACAAAAGATTATATAGTTACGTTTGATTCAAATGGAGGCAGTGAAGTTCCGTCGCAAACAGTACCATATAAAGCTTTAGTGAAAGTCCCTACTAATCCGAAGAAGGAAGGCTACCTATTTATCGGCTGGTATAAAAATAAAAAATTCACAAAAGCATGGGATTTTGCAAAAGATGTTGTTACAGAAGACCTCACATTATATGCGCGATGGATGAAGGAAAGCCATGGCTGTGACATTACTTTCAAGGATATTGATCATAACTGGGCACAAGATATGATTAAAGAAGTTGCCGAGCGCTGCATTATTATAGGTTTTCCAGATGGCACTTTCCTACCGAATGATATGATTCAACGTCAACACGTAGTGCTTATGATTGACCGTGCCTTACAACCAGCACCAATTCGAGATGTTGAATCCTTTTCGGATGTCCCTAAAAACCATGTGAATTATGAACAAATTACACGTCTACAACGAGCGGGTATCGTGGACGGTTCAAATGGTGCGTTCCGACCAAACGCTTCTATAACACGTGCAGAAATGGCAAAAGTGATAGTGATTGCATTTGGTTTAACGCCTGAGGGCAATAGTACATTCAAGGATGTTGATCCATCACATTGGGCGAGTAGATATATTGCTGCTTTAGCAGACCATAACATTGCGCTAGGCGATGAAAACGGTAATTTTAGACCAAATGAAAACTTAACACGAGCAGAATTTACGGCGATTATATACCGAGCACTTGGTTTATAAGCTTTACTATGAAGGGAGATGTATCATAATTTGATACATCTCTTTTTTTGATGGAATTTTAATCTAAAAAGTAGATTGGTTTTATGTTTTTTATGCATAATGAGCATCGTTTATTGCTTTTTTTACAAAGGTCATTATATAATTAATTTATCAGAAAATTCAATTAAATTAATTGAGGAGGTGATTACATGAAAAAAATTTTTAATTCAAAATTTGAAACGTATTTAATGGATCAGGAAATGGAGCTAAATATGGAAGAGGAAAAAAATGGGGAGCAACTAACAATGGTACATTATGAAGAATATCCAGAAGGTTTTTTTACAAGTTTATAATATTTATTTGAGGGGCTGTGCTAAAGGTAGAAATTACTTTTAACACAGTCCTTTGTTTTTTGGGAGTAATACAGATGAGATCCTACCCGAAGCGGCTCATCAACGCCCCCAGTCGGAACGGAAATCAACCACACGCTACGGTCATTGTCCTCTTTTTTTTGAAATCGTTTCATGTATAATGGGAAACAAAAATGCGTATAGAGGTGTCGTTATGTCAAATGCAGTGTTAGAGGAAACAATTTACCAATGGTTTGAACATTTTCATAAATACCCAGAGGTAAGTTGGAAGGAATTTGAGACTACAAAAAAGATCGCGTCGATTTTAGATGAGTTTAGCGTATCCTATCGGTTGTTAGGAGATGTTCCAGGGCTAATTGCTGAAATTGGGACAGGTGATGAAATTGTTGCTGTACGTGCAGATATAGACGCTTTATGGCAGGAAGTGGATGGGGAGTGGCGAGCGAACCACTCATGTGGGCACGATGCCAATATAACGATGGTACTGGGCGCTTTATTACTGCTGAAAGATCGACCGTTGCAACATCGCGTTCGTTTTATTTTCCAGCCTGCTGAAGAGCTTGGGAATGGAGCTTGTGCAGCTTTTGAGCGCGGCGCTGTTGATGGCGTATCGCATTTATTTGGTGTTCATTTAAGACCAATTGAAGAGCTGCCACTTGGCAAGGTTTCGCCTGCTATTCATCATGGGGCAGCTTATTTTTTAGAAGGAACAATACGAGGCACTGATGCCCATGGTGCTAGACCTCATCAAGGGAAAAATGCAATCGATGTGATTATGGCCGTACAACAAATGCTCAATAGCATACATTTATCACCTTTCGAGCCTCATTCTGCAAAGCTAACGAAGATTGTTGCTGATGGTGGGAGTACAAATATTATTCCAGGAACTGCGAGCTTCTCGATGGATATTCGAGCGCAACATAATAACCAACTAGAATTACTTCGTAGTCGGATTGAGTTTGGCTTAAACTCAATCAAACAGCAGTTTGAGATTGATATGGACTGGAAGTGGATAGATTTCACACCTGGTGCTGAGGTTTCTTCAGTTGCCGCGCGTATGGCTAAAGACGCAATTATTGAAACACTTGGGGAAGAGCATCTAGCAGGGGAAATTACAACACCTGGAAGTGATGATTTCCATTTTTACACAGTTAAAAAGCCTGAATTAAAAGCAACGATGGTTGGTATTGGTGCGAACTTAACGCCTGGATTACACCATCCAAAAATGACTTTTGAACGAAGTGCATTAATGGATGCTGCGAAAGTACTTGCTTGTGTGTTAGAAAAAAAACCTGAATACGAATAATGATTGCGAGAGGGAGCTATATCAAAATTCATTTGATATAGTTCCTTTTTATATTCTTTTTTATCGAAATGTATGAATATTTGGGATTGTCCCTAATAGCTATTTGAAAGCGTTTTATTGCGCTAAAATAGTCGAAATTGCTCGAGAAGCATAATTTTTTTGCGTTGACTTTTAATTTTTCGAATATTATGCTAAAAAACATATAAAAATATTTGCGTCTTTGACAACGGAGATTGGCTACTGGTGCAAAAAAGGGGATGGAATATATGAAAAAGGAAATTAATGCTCGTTGGGCAATTCTGACTTTTGCAATAATGATTATAGCTATGCTAATAACAGTAGTCGTGTTAGAGCAAAGTCCTCACGTACCACTTATTGTTGGAACAACTGTAGCGGCAATTGTGGCCAAAATGCATGGATTTAAGTGGATGGAAATTGAGGAAATGATGTATAAGGGGATACGTCTAGCTTTGCCAGCAATTGTTATTATTATTTTAGTAGGTTTGACAATCGGCGCATGGATTGGCGGCGGTGTCGTAGCGACAATGATTTATTTTGGTTTAAAATTAATTTCCCCAGCTTGGTTTTTAGTAACAATCATGCTGTTATGTTCAATTGTTTCCTTGGCAATTGGTAGCTCATGGTCGACGATGGCAACAATCGGCGTTGCTGGTATGGGGATTGGTTTAAGTATGGGAATTCCTGCAGCAATGATTGCTGGAGCGGTTATTTCGGGTTCATATTTTGGTGATAAGATGTCACCGTTATCAGATACTACTAATCTCGCAGCAGGTTTAACAGGTACCGACTTATTTGATCATATTAAGCACATGCTTTATACGACAATTCCAGCTTTAGTCATTGCAATCGTTGTATTTGGATTTATGGGAAGAAGCTTCGCAGATATCTCAATGAAATCAGAAAGCATTTTAACAACATTAAAAGTAATGGAGGAAAGTTTCGTTATTTCTCCTTGGTTATTGCTTGTACCAGTTGGTGTAATTGTATTGGTAGCGAAAAAAGTACCTGCGATTCCAGCTTTAGTTGTCGGAATTGTCTCAGGATTCTTACTACAAATCTTCGTACAAGGCGGCACACCTACAATGGCTGTACATGCTTTACAAGAAGGATTTGTTATTTCAACTGGCAATGACATGGTGGACAACCTATTTAACCGTGGTGGCTTAGATTCGATGATGAATACGGTTTCAATGACAATTGTGGCTATGACATTCGGTGGGGTGTTAGAATATTCCGGCATGTTAAAAGCACTTATGGATGTCATTGTAAAATTTGCAAAATCTACAGGAAGCCTAGTTGCTTCAACGATTGCTGCATGTATTACAACAAATGCTACATGTTCTGAGCAGTATATTTCGATTGTTGTTCCATCACGTATGTTTGCGAATGTGTATCGAGAGCGTGGCTTGCATTCGAAAAACTTATCTCGCGCGTTAGAAGATGGAGGAACACTAACTTCTGTATTCTTCCCATGGAATACTTGTGGAGTCTTTATTTTAGCGACGTTAGGTGTAGGAGCCATGGAATACGCACCATATGCAATTATTAACTTCCTAGTACCTATTATTTCAATTTTTTACGCATATATCGGATTTGCGATTGTTAAGCTGACACCTGAAGAAATGGAAGCAGCAGAGCAGCGCAAAAAAGAGCAAGAGATAGATGATGCTAATATGGTCATGGCTGACTAAATCCAAGAGTTAAAAGTTCACTTTTCTCTGATGTTAAGCTCTCGCGGACGGAAAAACATCTGCGAGAGCTTATCAATTAACTCCTTTCAGCGGGTGTCCAAACATCCGCTGAAAGGAGTTAATGCCTCCGGCGGATGTCACGAATTCGGAAAGGAGTTCTTTGTGCAAGCACAAAGCCGAATCAGGGACGCAATTATGCCGAGGCATAATTGATCTTAATAGACAGCAAAGTTCAATTCATAAATTGTACGTGGGCGACCTTGTTGGTGAGGCATCTCTTCACCAACAACGTTTGCATAGCCGTTATCCACTAATTTTTTAATAATGCGTTCTGTTGTGCGACGTGTAACCTGCAAATATTCTGCAAGATTATGGGATGTAAATTGAGCTGATTGTCGCTCTCGGCTAAAATGAATGATCTTGGAAATATTTAATGGACTTAAGTTTGTTTGCTTTGCCATTTGTAAAACAAAGGGATCATCTGTTTTTAAAGCTAGTCTTACTTCTGATTTAGGGAATGGACCTAGCAAGTTTTTATGCTCATCGAGTATATAAATTTCACAAGGTTTGGCAAATGTTAATGCATTTTTGGCATTATGGTTAGCTTCAACTATAGAATGACCATACCCAAATGCTAGCTTAAATGACTGATCGGTTTGTTGTAATAAGTTCTGTAAATTCTCTTTTTCGAGTGCCTTTTGCAAATGTCCAGCTGTCGTATATAGCTCAAAAGAATACGGCGAAATTTCTTTATAAGTTGAATGTGTAGCTGCTGTGATTTGCGTTAACATGTTATCGTCTATAGGTTTATTTTCAGAAGCTTCTAATAGTCCAACGGCAGCTTTCACAGATTCGGACTTTGTAAGAAGTGATTGGGATTTCGTTTCCTCTAAGCACTGAACAATGGAGTTAGTTGCATCTAACATACGCATTACCGGTATTTGAAGAGCCTGTAGTTCATCAAACACACTATGAATACTTGTTATGACAAAATCAATGCTGTTAGCCTTCCATAAAGCGATATGATGCTGCAATATAGATTGAGTAGGTACAGTGATAGAAATAGCCTGTATATATGGTTTGGGACCAAAATACTCTATTTCTGTTAAAACATTTTCGACAATAGCTGGATTCATAACATCGATGGAAATTCTATTTAAAGGCACTGCATGATTCGCTATAAGCGATAGTAAAGTTGTAGAAATTGCCGTCTCATCTTGTTTTATATAATTCCAAGGTATTGGCAGTTCGGACAGTGCAGACTGGGCATGTAAATAGGGTAACGTTCCGCCGAATAAAAGTGCATCACATGGTTTAATTTCCTTTAACAAAGCGGGTGCCTCTGTAGGTTGCTTGTAAAGATAAAAATCTATTTGAATATTCTCTATGTTTTGTGCGATACTATTTATACGCTTCATAAATGCTTTAGAGCAGATAACCGCTATTTTAGTAGACATAGGCAACTTCCTTTTCTATTTTTTTTAATAATTAGCGACGTATTAGCGACAACTATATTATACAGGAGACTGATAAAAATGAAAATCCAACAAGTAGAAATTTTTGCAATCCATTTACCACTTATTGATCCATTTATCATCAGTTATGCTACATATGATACGATGCCTTCTATTATTTTGAAGGTTACGACAGACACAGGTATTGTAGGCTATGGAGAAGCTGTACCAGATGAACACGTAACAGGGGAGACGTGGGAAAGCACGTACGCGCTATTAAAGAACCAACTTGCTCCTGCAATCATTGGAGAAAATCCAATGGCCTTTGAAAAGCTTCACGATAAAATGAACAAAGTAGTGAAGGATGTCCCAGCAGCGAAAGCAGCGATTGACATTGCTTGTTTTGATATTGCAGGGAAAGCGTTACAAGTTCCAGTATATCAACTACTAGGTGGACGTTATCATGAGAAATTCCCGATTACTCATGTATTGAGCATTGGAACACCTGAGGCGATGGCAGAAGAGGCGGCTAACCGTGTAGAAATGGGCTATCAATCATTTAAAATGAAGGTAGGAACAGAGGTAACTCGTGATGTTGCTCGTATCAAAGCGGTACGTGAACGTGTTGGTGAAGACATTGCCATTCGTGTAGATGTAAACCAAGGGTGGGGCAATGCGTCAACTACATTACAAGGTTTACGTGCATTGAAAGATCTAAATATCGATTGGTTAGAGCAGCCAGTAGATAGTGAAGATATTGATGGAATGGTAGAGGTGAAGTCAAAATCTGATGTTCCATTAATGATTGATGAAGGTCTTCGCGGTGTACGTGAAATGCGTGAAATTATCGCAAAGCGTGCTGCAGATAAAGTAAATATTAAATTAATGAAATGCGGTGGAATTTATCCTGCTATGAAACTAGTGGTTATGGCTGAAATGGCAAGCATTGAATGCCAAATCGGTTCAATGGTCGAATCATCCGTTGGTTCAGCAGCTGGCTTCCATGTAGCATTCTCTAAAAAAATAATGACAAGTGTAGAATTAACAGGTCCATTAAAGTTCTCTAAAGATGTCGGAAACTTACACTATGATGTTCCATTTATCTGTTTAAATGAAAAACCAGGATTAGGTGTCGACGTAGATGAAGAAATCCTTAAAGAATTATGTAAGTTCTCAACAATTGTAACAGACTAAGGAGGCGGCGAATTGGAGAAAATTTTTGAAGGTATGCTTGGGGAAACGCCGTTTTTTGTGACACCATTAAATCTTCAGCATTTACAAGAAATTGAAACATTACAGCTTGAGGTTTATGAATCATTAGCAGACCAAAGTATATTACAGCCATTAAGCACGGAGGAATTTGACTATATTTTAAGCGGCAATGGCATGATGATAGGTGCTTACGTAGGGGATGAGTTAATGGCCTTTCGCGCACTATTGAACCCTCCTGTTGACGACGAGCACCTTGGCTATGATTGTGGGATTAGCGAGGATGAATTTCATAAAGTGTTATATCAAGAAATATCGAATGTCTCACCAACATATCGTGGCTACGGATTACAAAAAACATTAGCCCAAGTTGTCATGGGTCATATCGATTTAACAAAATATGATTATGTATGCTCAACGGTCAAGCCATATAATATCCCTAGTTTAAAAGATAAATTTTCTCAAGGATTAGTCGTAAAGGGATTAAAAATTAAGTATGTAGATAAGCTACGATATATTTTCTATAAAGACTTGCGACAAGAGCTATCAATCTTTACAGAGAAGAAGTCGATATCGATGGGGGATACAGTTGGCCAGCAACAGCTTTTGAAGCAGGGCTATATAGGTACTTCTATGTATGAGGATCAAGATGATTGGTTCGTCGTTTATGAAAAATAAATAACAGAAAAAAGCCTTACCTTATCAACAAAAAATAATATATAAATTAAGGTGTATCAATAAACAATGGTTGATTTTCACTCCGAGTTGGCGCTTTCCGCGGGCTTGGCTTCAATCTCCTCGTCACTACGTTCCTGCGGGGCTTTCAGCTCAAGCTAATCCCGCAGGAGTCGCCACTCTCCGTGAAAAATCAACAGCTCCTCATCACTAGTGTGAGTGACAAGCTGAACCAAAATAGTATTATAACCATGATAAAAAAACAAAGCCATTTAAAATGACAATAAAGTTATTTAATTTTAAAAGCTCAAACAAGCACAACCCCGTTCTAAATTTAGACGGGGTTAAAAATATAGTTGTTTAATTTTTGATGTAAGGTATTTAACTACACAAACAAGAGAGCCCGATTGTTTAATAAAGGTATACAGTTACAATTTACATTATAGCTAGTTTTTTAGTTATTAGATTTAGAATTGATTATCTCTCCATCAGTTGTTTGGACTACTAGCGGCTCAACAATTTTATCTAGACCTATCTCTATAAATGGGAGCCCCTCTTTTGCATTTCCCTTATCGACGACCTTAACTGTAATTTCAGTGTTTCCTAAGGTCTTTACATCTTTTACTTCCAGATGCTTTCCTTCATATCTCTCGCCTAATTGAATATGAATTTGTTTCATTCCTTCTGAAATCGTAGATACCTCGTAGTAGGAGGAAGTATCTTTACCAGCCTCTATAACACCTTCTTCATTGACCCAATAACCTTTATTTGAAGTAATCGTCCAACCAATAATAGCAAAAATAAGGACTGGGATTATCAATAAGATTGATTTATCTACTTTGTTAAATTCAGACTTTTTTAGGCCTTTCATAAAAGGAAGTAATATCGTCCCGACTATGGCTGCTATCAAAATGCATACTCCAAGAATGCCAAACCCCATCCCTTCGAAGCCTCTCACTTTGAACAATCCGTATAGGACGATGAGCACAGCAATTAAAAATGTCACAATCGGAGCCAAGTAGAACTTTCCTGTTTTTTTCAACGCTATTAAAGTAAAAAGGAAAATACTTGCCCCTAAAATGAACCCAACTAAAATTATCATTTCCAATTTGTTCACCCCATGTATTCATAGAAAATCGATATCAATGTGTCTAAAAAAAATATAATTCCTAAATCAAAGAGAATTGAAGGTATAATCCACCTTTTAGAAAAAAATACAATCGTGAATACTGATAAAAAAATAGCTACTGGGAAATAGAATATAAAAGTGACACTTTTGATATATTCAAGGGCCGCATCTGCAGACAGTTCCCAGTTGTAAAAATGAAAAGAAGAATATAGGATATAAAATAAAATGAGAGCTCTAATGGAAATAAATAACCATTTAAGACCGTGATTAAACTGAACTAATTTCTTTAATGGCTTAATTTTTACTTCCTCATGCCGCTCTAACATCGGATAATTTCCCTCAGCTAATTCATTAAATAATTGTCTACACTCACTACAGTCTTGAATATGTTCCAAGACTACTTCTTGTGTTTCTTGTTCTAACTCATCAAATACAGAGATTAACTCCCGCGAAAGAATATGAATCTTTTGGGAATCCTCCATCTTTTTCACCTCTTTCTAGCCATCTGCTTTCTCATCCTAAATATCTTGGACTTTAATGTAGGGATAGGTATATCCAAAAGTGTACTTATTTCTTGATAATCATAACCATAATGAAACTTAGCTAAAAAAATGGCTTTATCACTCGTCGATAAATAACCTAAGGTAGTTGTAATTTGGGAATTTATGATTGCTTTTGATTCGGGTGTTTGATTATCAATTAATAAGCTTTCAATTACAGTTTCATCATGAAACAGCGCTGGTTTTCTTTTTTTGTAATGATCGAGGAGTGTATTTTTGGCTACCTTTACTAACCAACTTTTCATATAAGTAACTTCTTGAACTTTTGATGGATCTGTTAAGATTTTTGCAAATAACTCTTGAATGATGTCATCGGCTACGTCATAACTTTTAGTTAATCCAATTAAAAAATTCCGCAAATATGTGTAATGCTCCTCGTAAATCTCTTCAATCACCTCAAATGGATTTTGATTAATCATTTTTATCCTCCGTAAGATATCGCGCACTAAAGAGACGACTCAATTTGGAAAAAGTTTTAACTTTTTTAAGTAATAGTAAAAAAATAAAAAGAATCCAGTTTGAATAAAAGATTGATCAAAATGGATTCTTTTTCATATGAGAGGTAAGGCTTTTTTATTTTATCGGGCAAAATCCACAAGCCATTAAACCAGGGATGTCTTTAGAAAAACAACATGATTTTCGTACTGGGACGTTCACTAAATTAGTGGGACTTTGACCTTCTGTATATTGTGCCCACCAAGATTTGTTGGAGAAGCGAGCCCATGTTTTAGGGTCCTCTAAAGTTTCAATATCCTCCATCGCTTGATCGGCTAGGCCAGGGTTAGAAAGCAATACATGATAGTGCCAAAGTAAATATCCAAAGAAATTTTCCCAAATAGTGAGAGGGGAAATAGATGTTACTTTACGAAGCTGTTGAACGATAACATGCCCATCATAGAGAATCTTCTCAATAACGGCTTGGCGTTCTTCCTCCTCGACATAGCGCCAATCGTTTGGGTTAACAAACATTGCAACTGTAAAACTGTCGAATTCTTTTGCTGCATCAAAGCGAAGCTCGATCGGTTTACCGTCCCACACCTCGTCATAGGCGGCTAGCATGTAAAGTTGCATAGCGAAAAACATACCGTAGCGGCGTGCAAAATGAGAAATAGCGGCAGTTTCCGTTGCTGCATCTGTAATACCCATCACTAGGTTTAAAAAATCAGGATGGTAAAAGTCTTTATGTATATCAGCTAATGTAAATAATGTCCGCTTTGGTTCTGTCGTATAAATGCTATAGGAATTCAATTGTCGAACTTGATCCATCGTTAATGCTGGCATTGTTATCACCTTTTCTTTCAATCATCTGTTACGTTTATTATAAATTAATCATTTTCGCTTCACAAATGGAAGGCAATATAGTAAAATACATTAAACATATCTGAAAGGTAGGTTTTAAAATGTCACAGCCCCATGCAATTCCAAGGCCGCTCGTTCGACTCAATCAATGGACGATTCTTCTAAGTGTCATTCTAACGTGGGTAACAGGTGTCTTTTGGATTTTAGCAATTCCTTTAATAGCAAATTTACTTGGTGTTTTATGCAATTTTAACCCTATTATTCGAGTAGGGAAGCTGTTTCTAAAAAAGGCGCCATCTACATATATACCAGAGGATGCGCAGCAGCAAAAAGTCAATTCCAGTATTGCTAGCTTATGTTTAGCAGGTGGAATTTTAGGTTACTGGCTAAAATGGCAGGTGGTTGGCTATATCTTTACGGGAATGGTTGCTGTAGCTTCATCGGTAGCAATTGCAGGCTTTTGTGTAGGTTGTTTCCTACATTTTCAGCTAAAGCAATGGCAATATCGTCGCTCGCTGAAGAAGGCATTGTGACATTATTTCTTTCGGTGGAAAGGAATTAAAAAAACTTTGAGAAATTTTCAGATTAATGTTGACTTTATAATTGATAATGATTATCATTATCGTATAAAGATTATTCCTCGTCTACAATACAGTGTAGAGAGGATGGACTTTAGCTACTTTTCTCCAGAAGTTTGCTAGTTCATGATAACGCTCCTAAAACCCCCCTCATTTTTTGGGAACGTAAAATCTCTAGACGACTCACTCCGTTGTGACTGAGTCGTCTTTTTTTTGATTGAAAAATCTTGGGATGATTTCATTTTATAGGAATACTTAGGAAATTTAACGGAATATAATCGCATTTTATCGGAACAATTTGGTACAGAGATCGAAAGTTAAATATTTTTAAATGTACGCTACATATATTAGTGTTGATTGGAGTGGAGGCTGGGCGACTCCTCGGGGATCAGCAATAGAGAAACGAAGGCTAAAAACATCACATCCTGTGATAACGCCTTCGTGACCAACATCCTGTTGGCCCGAGACCCTGGAGCGAGCAAGTAGGGGAACGAAGGCTAAAAGCATCACGTCCTGTGATAACGCCTTCGTGACCAACATCCTGTTGCCCCAAGCGGCTCATCGGACGCCCCCAGGAAAGCGCCCAGCCGGAACGGAAATCAACTCCACGTTATGGTGAAGGGGTGATTATGTCATGTTTACTATTAGAAATTTCGAAAACGAGTTTGAGTTCTTTCAAGATATGTTATATGAATCTATACACATTCCTGAGAATAAACCATCAAAAGAAGTTTTACTCATTTCGCCTGACATAAGAAAATATCATGAAGGTTGGGGGAGAAAGGGAGATAAAGCGTTGATTGCTGTTGACGCAGAAAATAAAACTGTTGGTGCAGTTTGGTACAGATTGTTTGATGACAATAATAAAAGCTATGGTTATATTGATGGCAATACGCCTGAAATAGGAATGGCTGTTTCAAAAGAAGTAAGGGGAAGAGGAGTGGGAACTTTACTGATGCATAACATAATTCAACAAGCGAAGGATGAAGGATACAATGCCATTTCACTTAGCGTAGACCTTGAAAATAGTTCTGCCATTCATATTTATCAAAAACTAGGCTTTAAAGATTATGAAGTAGTAGGAACATCTAAAACAATGATTTATAAATTTTAGTGTTCTCTAGAATAAAAAAATGTACACTACTAAAAAGTAATTTAGTAATGTACATGCCTTTCATATGACTAAGTAGAACTGCTGCTAGGAACAGCACTCTTTTTCCCTAGTATCATCGTATAGTAGCTATGTAATAGCATGCCAACAATGATGACACCTAGACCCGCGAGAGCAATTGGATTTGGGAATGCGATGCCGAGCAACAATACTTCACCAATAATGACAAAGAGTATTTCAGTCGATTGTGTTGCTTCAACTGCTGCAAGCTTGCCTTGATGATTGCGAACACGGTCGGTCGCAATGAAAAATAAGGTTGTGGCGATGACGCCGGAGCTTATACCTACAAGCAACGATTGCATCACTTGGTTGATTGAAGGGAGGCCGACCGTTGCCATTGCATAAATGGCTAGAATAATCCATGCGGGCATCGAGGCGATGGTCATCCCAAGAACTCGTTGATATGTATCGATGCGTCCGCCACAGATTTCCATCATTTTGCGGTTGCCAAGAGGGTACGCAAAAGCAGCGATGACAACAGGTAAAATGCCAAGCATTAAACTTTTAAATGGAACAGATTGTGCCTGTGGTACTTGGATCAGTAAAATGCCGACTAAAATGACACATGATATTAGTAATGAAATAAGCGGTATTTTTTGACGTACTGTTTTCCCAGCTACTACTGAAACAAATAGGGGAGCTAGTAATACGCCTGCGACAATTGTAAATTGCCACGTTCCGGAAACGAGCCATCCAGGACCGAATGCTGCTGCAAATGTCAGTGGGGCATAGAACAATACGAACCCAATAAAGCTCCATAGCAGCCAAGCTACAGGCTGTGCTTTCATTTCACCTGATAGTTGGGAAAAACCTTTTCGATAGAAGACAATCACAAGTAAAAACGGTAGCATAAAGAAATAGCGTAGGGATGCACTCCATAGCCAGCTACCACCTTGCATTTCCATTGCATGATTCAAGATAAATGTAACCGCAAAAAAAAGCGAGGCTATTATGCCCAATGCAATTTCTTTCATTAAAGTCACCTCAATACCTTTACGTAATTTGAAAATTCAGTCATCACCTCTGAAAAAATTACGAAGAAGGGGTAAACCCTTCTTCGTTACTATTTTCCTTGTTGTTCAAAGAGCTGTACGATTTCAATAATAACTTGTGTTGCTTTTTCCATTGTTTCTGCAGATACATATTCGAATTTACCGTGCATATTTTCGCCGCCTGCAAAAATGTTTGGTGTTGGTAAGCCCATGTAAGAAAGCTGTGAACCATCAGTACCGCCACGGATTGGTAATGTAATCGGAGTAATATCTAACTGTTCCATTGCTGTACGTGCAACGTCAACGATTTCTTTTACAGGCTCAATTTTTTCACCCATATTATAATATTGATCTTCCATTGTAATACTTAAAGCATCCTCGCCATATTGGGCTTTAATTTTTGCTGCAGCCTCAAGCATTAATTGTTTTTTCGCCTCGAACTTTTGACGGTCATGGTCACGGACGATATAAGAAAGCTCAGTATGTTCAATCGCACCGTTAAAGCCCATTAAGTGAATAAAGCCCTCATAGCCATCCGTTTTTTCTGGTACGGCATCAGTAGGCATTTCATTTTGGAAGGCGATCGCCATTGTGATAGCATTGACCATTTTATTTTTCGCAGAACCAGGGTGTACACTCGTACCTTTTGTCACAACCTTTACACCTGCTGCGTTAAAGCTTTCGTATTGTAGCTCGCCAAGTGGTCCGCCATCCATCGTATAAGCATATTCCGCTCCAAAGGCAGCCACATCAAATTTATGAGGACCGCGACCAATTTCTTCATCAGGCGTAAACGCTACACGTAATTTACCATGTTTAATAGAAGGATTTTTAACTAGGTATTCCATGGCAGTCATAATTTCTGCGATACCAGCTTTATCGTCAGCACCTAATAATGTCGTACCATCCGTTGTAATTAACGTTTGACCTACATAATTTTTAAGCTCAGGAAAATCTGCTGGCGACATCGCTAGATGTTCATTTAGCTGGATCGTTCCACCATCATAATTGTTAATGCGCTGTGGATTAACGTTCGTTCCAGTAAAATCTGTTGTTGTGTCCACATGCGCCAAAAAACCAATAGTAGGCACTTTTTTATCTGTATTTGCTTCGAGTGTTGCAAATAAATAACCATTTTCATCTAATGTAATATCTGTTAAGCCTATTGCAGCAAGTTCATCTTTTAGTATATGCAATAAGTCAAATTGCTTTTGAGTTGAAGGAGTTGTTTCGCTTGTGAAATCAGATTGTGTATCAATTTTTGCATAACGAATTAAACGCTCGATTACTTGTTCTTTCATAAGTATGGCCTCCTAATGTGTATGTTTAACTTCTTTCAGAGGGTGTCTAAACACCCACTAGCCTCTGGCAATACCAGACGCAATTATGCCGAGGCATAATTGATATTATTGTAACACTTTACTTCGGATTTCGGAATATTGAAGGATGCTTAACGCAATTAGTATTTGGGCACCGTAATAGGTCAACATAATAACCTCATGTGAAAATGGTAAGGGCATAACAAACTTGTTAATAGATAAATAGGAATCTGATGAGATAAATAGCAGAGCTCCAATCGTTGCAAATGTAGAACCTGTTCGAATCGCAGTCCAACCCATCGTTAATATGACCGAAATATAGGCAATGACCGCGATACCAAGCACGACTTCTCCTGATGAAAACACTGTACCTGCAATCCACGCAGCCATACTTACCCCGTAAACGAGTAAGACAATCTTCGCCCAAGTAGGTACTTGTCGTTCATTAGTAGAAAAGAAGGCGAAGATATAAAAAATATGCCCGATTAAGAAACTTGTTAGCCCAATTAGAAACCACTGTAGTGTATAATCACCAACCATACAAAAGACAAGTCCGATGACGATCAGTAGTTGATACTTTTTAATGCCTAAATTTTTTGGTGTAGCGGCTAAAATAATGATTAAAAGCATTGGAATCACTTTAAAGATAAGTATCAGGCTTTCTGCAATATGGGTAAAGAAAAAAATATAATAAAGACCAAACAAAATAATACATGTTAATAAAATTTTTTTAGACAAATTTCTCATCTCCTTTTCTTTGAAATTCTTTATCTATGTCAGAATTTCCTTTATTCTTTTGTGAAAGAAATGCACAAAGAGGTTTCTATACTCATCGTATGAATGAAACTTTTTTAGTATGTAGCCGTAAATAAGTGGACAGTAGATAAGAAAGGGTGAATGAAATGACCAAGCTATTAATAGCTTCGGCAGTCATCGGACTAATCGCGAGTGTTTTATTAACACCGCTTATAACGAAAAAGCGAGAAGACGGATCTAAAAAGGTAATTGGATACTTCTTTATAGGTGTATTTGTACTAGGATTTTTAGCTACTAGTATAACAGTCTATGTGACAAAAATGGATGTAAACTGGCTTGCTTTTTGGCCCGCTATTATTCTAATAACATTAGGTGGCGCGCTTCTTGCAAGTGGTATTGAAAGAAAAATAAAGGGTGTTTTATTTTTAGCTAGTTTAGGTGTTGCTGTGTTTGTATTATCAGCTCCTTTATGGAATGCGAACGAAAAATATAAATCAGCTGAAATGAAGGAAAAGGTTGAAATAAAACCATTCGATGAAACACAAACTCCAGCTAGTGTTCCTCCTAAATTTGCGCGCAATAAGATGAAAAAAGCGTTCGGACAAGTACCGAATACGAGTTATTACGAGCTAGGGCGCTTACAAATTCAAAAAGTGAATGGCGAGTATGTTTATATAGCGCCAGTTGAGTTCTCTGGTTTCTTTAAATGGTTCAATGGCGGGACGACTCCTGGTTACTTTATAATGAGTGCAACAGATTCAGCGGATAATCCTAAATTTGTTGAGCAGGAAATGAAGTATGTTCCGTCTGCTTATTTAAATTCAAATTTAGAGCGTCATATACGTTTACAACATCCATTCCTTGTTTTTAGTGGAGATGTTCAACTTGAAATAGATGATGAAGGTAAGCCATACTACATCCGTTCATATGGTGAATTTATTTCAGCACGTAATGGCTTCGATGTAAAAGGGATCGTGCTTGTAGATGCGCTATCAGGAAAATCAGAAGTAATCAAGTTGGAAGATGTCCCAGAATTTATTGATGGAGCGGTTTCTCCAGAGACAGTAAGCTTACAAAATAGTTATTTCGGTAACTATGTACACGGATTTTGGAATAGTAAGTTTGGTAAGAAAGACGTAAAACTTCCTTCCGATGAGGGAACAGAGTCAAATGTTAGCCCAATTTTTGATGAGAAGGGCGATATGTATTATTTCACAGACTTTACGAGCCCTAAAGAGGGTGTCGATTCGATGCTTGGTTATTCGTTAACAAATGCCCGAACAGGTCAAGCAACTTATTACACTGGAAATTTAGACGCTTCTTATATGGATTCACAAGGTAACTTGCAAATTATCGAGAAGAAATTTATAGAGAAGAAATGGTCTGGGGAAATGCCAGTGTTGTATAACTTTTACGGTGAGGCTAGCTGGCTAACCGCGGTGCTTGACTCAAATGGTTTCTTACAAAATTATTTCATCGTATCTGCGGCAAATCCTGAAATTTCCGTTTATGCGACAACTCCTAAAGAGGCTTTGAAATTATATAAAACAGCCTTAAGTCGCGGTGGAGGTACAGTAGAAGGAAGCTCACATGCAGAAGAGAAAAATGTAAGTGGAAAGGTACTTCGCGTATACAAGGAACGTCTTGGTGAATATACAGTTGTATCATTTTTACTTAATAACGGGGAAAACTATTTGGTAAGCTCAGAAACAGAACCGCTTGCAATTTATTTACAAGAAGGTGATGATGTCATTCTCACTTATGGTGATACAGGAGAGCAGTTCTTACCAGTCCGGTCAATGATTATTAAAGGAATAATAGAAGAAAGAAGATAATATAAAAGACGATCGAGTAGTAAAGCGCTACGAAGATCGTCTTTTTATATTGGTTGAGATTCTATATAATGAAGCATCTTTTCCTGGTGATTAGTATAAAGTGCTTTGGCATGATCGTTTAACGCAAATATTTCATGAATGTATCCTTGGAGTAATTTCTGTTCATATTCAAAAGTATAAGAATCTTCGTTTTCTACTATATGCGCTAATAAAAGTGTATGTAACACAACGACTTCTAAATTTTGTGTATTTGTAATGAATTTTAAGTTGAGGATGGTAGTGTGAGAAACGAATTGATTGACATAATCAATAGCATGCTTATAAACGGCTAAGTCGATATGTGGTTCAAGTCGTTTTCTTAATAATGTACAATTATTATTTAAGTCTTGGAATTTTAAAAACAAACCTCTTACACTTCGCTTATGTTGTTGTTCTAAGGTACGAGCAAGATCTTTGTTAATATAGGACATTTTTACTTAACTCCTTTCCGCATAGGTCACCTATTAGTATTAATGGAATTATATCAAAAGGAAAGGGTCTTTTTGTTTAATTACTTAGATTTAACTTCTCCCTCAAAAAAGTCTCTCCCTTCTAAACGTCAAAAAACAATGTACTTTCTCATTTAATTACCTTTCATTAAGTATGGTTTAGTTTGGGCGCTACTAACTTAGGGGGGACCTTGGACACTAAAGTATTAAAATAAAATTAGTTATTATATAGGAAGCTTTTCAGTGAAATGAAAAAGTATAAAAATTTATTAGAAAAAGTGTTGACCTTTTTGAATTATGGGTGTATTATTATACAAGTCGTTAAGATAACTACTGAAAAAACAACAATCACATTAAATAAATTAGTTGTTGACATTGAGTTTGCGACATGATATTATATAAGAGTTGCTGCTGAGAAAACAGCAACGACATGAACCTTGAAAACTGAACAAGCAAAACGTAATCAATAAAGTTTTTAGTAGCTAACCTTGAGTTAGGGAACGAAACAAAATTTTGGACATCAAA
>NZ_JBNNUX010000011.1:58310-129249 GCF_050280145.1 Lysinibacillus sp. NPDC093688 | reverse complement strand
GAAAGCGAGACAGACGAGACCCTGAGGCCAACATGATGTTGGTCACGAAGGCATTGTCACAGGACGTGACGCATTTAGCCTTCGTTCCTTTAGCGAAGGAAGCGGCTCGACGCTCGCCCGCAGGAAGCCTTGCTCTGTGCGAAAGCGAAGCGTCAGCGACAAATGTTTTATCTGTGCGAAAGCGAAGCGGCAGCAACAAAGCGAGTAGCCCGTAGAGGAAATCAGAGCCCTCTAATTAATTATAGTGGATAAAAATAACAACACGCTTGAGTAAGTAACATAGTAGGAAAATGAAGTGACAGCTATAGTTACAATTACAATTAGGGGTAATTGATTTTTCCTATAAATAAAAAGATCAGCAACTCTTAATAGAGTATACTGATCCTTTACAACAATTACGCTTTTTTAGCAAGGCGAGACTTTTTACGAGCCGCCGCGTTTTTGTGGATAAGTCCTTTTGAAGCTGCTTTATCTAATGATTTGTAAGCTGCTTGTAAAAGTTCTTGTGTGTTTTCAGCTTTAGCAGCAACAGCGTTTTCAGCTTTTTTCACTGTAGTACGCATTGCAGATTTAGCTTTAGTGTTAGCAGCGTTAGCTTTTTCGTTAACTTTTACGCGTTTAATCGCAGATTTAATGTTTGGCATATGTTTCACCTCCTAAAATAGGTACGAGATGATATCTTCTCATTTGATTTCTTGTGTCAATACAACAAAAATCATTTTAACAAACGCTTGGCCAAATTGCAATAGATAAATGCAAAGAATATTTACTTGACAGTTTGAACAAACTACAGTTGAGGTGAACTGTATGCAAAACTTTAATTGGCAACGTACAGATTTAATTGATGAATCTGAAGAGGTTGTTTTACATCAAACGAAAGAACAAAAAGAAACGCTTAAAGAATCGAGTGGTATTCAAATTGAAGATCGGAATGCTGGTCGGGTAAAAATTACAGATGTACTTGTGAATGCAGAAGGCGAGCAACAAATTGGGAAGAAGAAAGGGAAGTACATTACACTTTCTGTGCCTACTTTGACGCTAGAAGATCGAGATGGATTTGAGCAGCTTGAGAAAGAATTGCTTGTGAATTTTAAAAAAATGCATGAATCCATGTCATGGCAAGAAGATGACAAAATTTTAATTATTGGTCTAGGTAATCGTACAATTACACCAGATGCTATAGGACCATATCTTATTGATCATTTGCATAGTTTAGATGTAATTGATGAAAAATTCGTCATGTATGCACCTGGTGTAACGGGGCAAACAGGATATGAAACTGGTGAATTTGTAGCGGCGTTGGCAGAACGTCTAAAGCCCAAATTAATTATTGTTGTAGACGCACTTGCAACTAGAGCGAGTAATCGCTTATGTAAAACAATTCAATTAACGGATACAGGAATACACCCTGGTTCAGGCGTAGGAAATAAGCGTAAGGAAATTTCATATGAGATGCTTGGCATTCCTGTTACCGCAATTGGTATCCCAACAGTAGTTGATGCACCTGTACTAATTGCCGATGCTGTAGAGGTAATGCTACGTTCTATAGCTGCACGAGTGTCAGAACGGAGTAAACCTTCATCAAAATTGTCATTGTCGTCTTGGCAACCAGATATCAATAAAGAACTAGATATGTCTTTAGTACAGCCGATTTTTGGTGAATGGGCTACATGGTCTAAAGAAGAGCGTCAGCAATTGTTTGAAGAGACTTTCGCAGGCTCGCATACACAACTGATGGTCACACCAAAGGAAGCCGATTATTGGATAGATAATTATGCAAAACTCGTATCATCTATGCTTATGAAATGGGCAAACAATCTATAATTTTTTCCGTTCTAAAAGGCACATCCTCTCCATACGATAAGGGGAGGAGGGTGTGACTTTGCTAAAAAAACTACAGTGGTCATTTGGTTTATTATTGTTCTTCTTCGTATTACCTGTCATTGCTGGGCAACTTCCGTTCAACAAGCAAGCATCGACTCCGATTAAAGAGCCAGAGGATAAACCAGTCGTGTTTGCCGCTACTAATTTACCTGAACAAAGTGTCCTTGAGCAGACAAAAGAGGAAACACCAGAAGAGGTAACAAAAGATCCATTTAAAGTATTGTTAGTATTTACACATTCACAGGAATCATATCAACCAATGGTGCAAGCTGTTAGCGGGAAAGCGGCCGTTTATGATGAAAAAACAAATATTTTTAATTTAAAAGATACGATTTCTAAGCATTTTAGTATGAACGGTATACAAACGGACGTTTTAGACGTTGATGTAATGAAGGAATTAAAACGTCAGAAAAAAACTTTTCCGGCTGCTTACAACGTTGTACGTCCTTATTTAGCAAAACGTTTACAAGAGCAATCCTACGATTTAGTGATTGATTTGCATCGAGATTCTGCTAAGAAAAATGCAACAACGATAACCCATAATAACGAATCATATGCACGGATTGCCATTGTCATTGGTGCAGAGCATAAGAATTATAGATGGAATACTGCTTATGCAGAAAGTCTATCAGCTACTATGAATGAAATTGTGCCGAAAATTTCCAGAGGTGTTATATCAAAAAGTGGTGACAATGTGGATGGTCGTTATAATCAAGATTTAACAAAAGAAATGATCTTAATCGAAATAGGTGGAATTGACAATACAGAAGAAGAATTGAATCGTACAATTGCTGTAATAGGAAAAGCTATAGCAAAATCCTTCGTTACAGAAAAACAAGAGTAAAAACAATAACATTAGAGATTGTCAAAATAGTCTCTCTTTCTTTTTGCAAATTAGGCGTTGTATTTACTATTTTTTTAAAAGAATAATTGTTAGCAAAAATGATAGGGATTTTTTTAGAAAAAATAGAAGTTAAGCCTTTTATTTATCCGTTTCTTGCCTTATAATTTTCGAGTCAGCACATAAAGATTTGACTTTGAATTGTAAAAGTTTCGCGGCATATGCAATAGGCGGAATACGCTTTTGAAGCATCTACCATTTTTGGAGATGCTTTTTTGATGGATAAAATAAACCTTTATTCTAAAAAGGATAAAGGGGCAACTATACATATGAGAAGAATTTCGTGTTGTTTATGATAAAATTTAAACTTTTATAAATACTCATCCGTCATTTATATAAGTGATTGCACTGATTCATTAGTTAAAAGGGGACGATATTAAACTTAAAACTAACGTTTACACTATAAAAAATGCCGCAAAGGTTTATGGATTATCGGAAGAAGAGGTCGGAATATTATGTCAGGCAAGGCAGTCAATCATCGTTATATCCCTGGATTAGATGGGATTCGAGCTTTAGCAGTACTAGCTGTGATAGCTTATCATTTTAACTTCAAATGGGCCAGTGGTGGGTTCCTAGGAGTTGATATCTTTTTTGTTTTATCGGGTTACTTAATTACTTCTACTGTTTTACCCTTAAAAGGAAGTCAGTTAACAGTAGGTTTAGGAAAATTTTGGATGGGGCGATTTCGACGCCTACTACCTGCTGCATACGTAATGATTATTACTTCATTCGCTTGGGCTACCTTATTTCATAAGGATCTTCTAAATACATTGCGTGGAGATGCAATATCCTCTATTTTTTATTCAAGTAATTGGTGGTTCATTTTTCATAAACTCTCTTATTTTGATAGTTTTGGATCCCCTTCACCTATAAAAAATTTATGGTCTTTAGCCATTGAGGAACAATTTTATCTTATTTGGCCAATTCTATTAATGCTAGGTCTTTATCTTGTTAAAAAGCCTGTTAAATTAGCCATTTATATCTTTATCGGTGCATTATGCTCAGCTGTGTTAATGGGCCTACTGTATGAGCCAGGAGCGGATCCAAGTCGAGTATATTACGGGACAGATACGCGTTCTTTTGAATTACTTATAGGCTGCTGGCTAGCACTCGTTTGGCCAATGAAAAGACTATCTTCTCAAAAATTATCTACTGACCATGTCAATAAACTAAATGCAATAAGCTTAGTTGCTTTTAGTATTTTCATTTTAAGTATTATTTTTGTAGATGAATATCAAACTTTCTTATATAGAGGAGGCATGTTCCTATTCTGTTTGAATGCAGCTATATTAATAGCATGTGTTTGTCATCCAATTAGCATTTTAGGAAAAATACTTTCTTTAAAGCCTCTACGTTGGATAGGTTCAAGATCGTATGGAATTTATTTATGGCATTATCCGATTATGGTATTGGGTACTCCAGTCCATGAAATAGGTAATCCCGCGTACTGGCGAGTTGCATTACAATTAGTTCTTATTTTGATGATTGCTGAATTATCGTATCGTTATATCGAAATGCCAATACGGAAGGAAGGCTTCCGCTCCTATTATCGACAGCATTTAGTAATTAATAAAAATAAATGGAGCAGCCTTACGTTTGCTAGAAAAATTTCAACGGTGCTCGTTCCACTATTCCTTTTAGTATTTTTTACTGGGATGACGGGTGTTGTAGGTGAAGAAAAAACGGAGTCAAAAGAGTCTCAACCAACCGAAATTAAAATAAGCGGTGGAGAACAACCTTCGAAGCAACAGGATGCCGTAGCGGAAAAAGAAACACCAGAAAGCGGCTCAGCGAATGTTGAGAATGAAAAAGCTGAAGCTAGCCCTCCTGACAAAGAAGAACCTAAGCAAGGAGAAAATGATACAACTGCGAACCCTGAAAATGAATCCTATAATGGAATATTAGCAATTGGAGATTCTTTAATGATAGATATTGCTTCAAGCTTACATAACATCTATCCAAACATTACGATTGATGCAAAAATTGGCCGCCAAGTTTCACAAGCGATCCAATTGGCGCCTAATTATGCTAGTTTTAATCAGCCAAATAAAGCTGTTATTATTCAACTTGGCACAAATGGTTTCTTTTCGAATGATCAGATTGATGCACTACTTGAAGCTTTCTCCAATGCCGATATTTATTTAGTGAATACTCGGGTACCTCGTACTTGGGAAGGTAAAGTGAATTATTCATTACAACAAAAAGCTCAAGAGCATGATAATATTACATTGATTGATTGGCATTCGGTTGCTATCAATCATCCAGAATTCTTTGCTCCAGATGGCGTACATTTAGAACAAAAAGGTGTTAATACGTTAACGAGCCTAATTCAACAATCAGTAAATATATAATTTAGTAATAAAATATCCAGAGTGCACGTAAGTGTAGCTGGATATTTTTTGTAGGAAAATCTTAAGCACTCTTTATCATTTTTTTATTGATTGCAGAGGAAATGGCACGCTATTTAGAATAACCATTGATTTAACTTCTTTCAGCGGTTGTCCAAACACCCGCTGAAAGAAGTTAAAGCCTCCGGCGGATGTCACGGAATCGGAAAGGAGTGCTTTGTGCATGCACAAAGCCGATTCCGGACGCAATTATGCCGAGGCATAATTGATCAGTATTTATGCCGTTCTAATGTTGTGGTTTGTATAAGGTTCATAGTATAATTCATACTAGTTTGAAGTTTCAAGTATCCCCTTTATATCAAGGGTTCAGAGCGTGTGGGACTAGTTGTTAGCCCTGAAATTTGCCACGCTTGCCAATAAGCTTTGACTAAACAGTGTTACAGACTGCTCCCCTAATTCCTTCAATACATGGCCGTAAATCTTATAGACACAGCCTACAGTCCAGATACGAGATTTTCATTCTACATTGGCATTCCAATGTTAATACTGTACTTTATTGTCGATATATATTTACATAAAAAAAGATTAATGAGCCTAGTTACAAACCATTTTTAGATGCACAATAAATGTCAAAGAAATTAAATAATCCAACTATATATAAATAGTTGTTTGCATCCACTTTTTTAGTAAATAATCAGAATATTCCGGGGATTACGATGAGTTGAGGGGGATACTGAATGTGTGAGGTTTTTAAATAAGAAATAATACATTTGACTGCCCTCAATTCATTCGAGTTTGTTTCTTAATCTAAAGATAGAATATTCAAAATAATTTGACGTTGCTATTTATCTTTGATAATATGAAAACGCATACATCACTTACATAGAAACTGGGGGTAGTAAATCAAATGGTGAAAACTCTGTACAAACTAGATTTAAGCAAATCAATGGAAGAACAGGCGCATCCTGGTCACAATCGATGGCACCCAGACATACCAGCAGCATTTTCAGTAGATCCAGGCACTTCTTTTAGAATGGAATGTAAAGATTGGACAGATGGACAAATTAAAAATGATGATAGTCCAAATGATATTCGGGATGTGAATCTTGCACGTGTTCATGTGTTGAGTGGACCGGTCTATGTGAACGGCGTTGAACCTGGAGATTTACTTGTCGTAGATATTTTAGATGTTGGTACTTTTCAAGATTCGGCGTGGGGGTTTAACGGCATTTTCGCAAGAGAGAATGGGGGAAGTTTCTTAGTTGACGAATTTCCAGAAGCAGCTAAATCAATCTGGGATTTTGAAGGCATTTATACGACTTCGAGACATGTACCTGGTGTGAAGTTTGCTGGGATTATCCATCCTGGCTTAATAGGCGTTGCTCCCTCTATGGAGCTTTTGCAAAAATGGAATGAACGAGAAAAAGAACTCATCATGACCAACCCGGCCCGGGTTCCAACGTTGGCCAATGCACCGACTCCGGAGAGGGCAGTGCTCGGCACATTAAAAGGGTCTGAGTTTGATCGAGTAGCTAAGGAAGGAGCTCGAACAGTACCACCAAGGGAAAATGGCGGGAACTGTGATATTAAAAATCTATCTAAAGGGTCGAAAATCTTCTTCCCAGTATTTGTGGAGGGGGCGAAGTTATCGGTAGGAGATCTTCATTTTTCACAAGGGGATGGAGAAATCACATTTTGTGGTGGTATCGAGATGGCAGGTTGGATTGATCTAAAGGTGGATGTCATTAAAGGTGGCATGGAAACCTATAAAATTTACGAGAATCCTGTATTCCAACCGGGCCCAGTAGATCCAAACTATAATGATTTTCTCGTTTTCCAAGGGATTTCAGTAGATAAGGATGGGAAACAACATTATTTAGATGCTAATCTTGCGTTTCGTCGGGCATGCTTGAATGCCATTGAGTATTTAAAAACGCTGGGTTATACAGGTGAACAAGCCTATATGTTGCTGAGTACAGCACCAGTTGAAAGTCGAATCAATGGCATAGTCGATGTTCCAAATGCTTGTTGTACCATTGCAATCCCTACAAAAATATTCGATAAAAATATTATGCCAAAATGATAGGATAAGGAGGTTTATTCTTGCCTAGTTACACATTTCGTTGCAATGATTGTGGAGATTTTACGTTATTTTTTAAATCAATGGCAGGGAATAAAGACAAATCAACTTGTCCTATTTGCCAATTAGAGTCAAATCGGGTCTATTTTGCACCGAATGTGTATACACTTTCGAGAGCACTTAGTTCGCAAATCGAAAAGGGAATGGAACCGCAAATTATGAGTCGAGAAGAATTAGGGACCAATAAGCCAAGGAAAAAGGCGGGCGCAAATCGTCCGTGGCAATTCGGGTAAGCACCTATTGCTTTACTGGATATATTGGATAAAGATGCTATTCTATCATTCAGCGAAGTCGCCTACTGTGATAGGCGAAAATAATAAGACTGACAGTAGTTTTCTGTCTAGTTTATTGCGGGTGGTATCCCCAAGCGCCGAGCGTTGTCGGTAGGATTTTTTATCAGATCCCGACAGAAGACTCCCACTTCAAGCGTTAGCTAAGTGGCGAGTAGTTCAATTCAACGTATATTAATCATCTCTAAACGACAAAAAAGCTGATTGCCCGTTGTAAAATGGCCAATCAGCTTTTTGTGGAGTCTTGAAGTGCACTATTAAAGCGCCAAGCGGTTTAACAGCTGGCATGGACTAAACTTAGACACAATTCTGACAAACGGAGAGGCATAACATTTGTTATTTAAAGTAATTTGTTCGATTTCTAATAATAAGTTAGAACCGTAACATAATCCGCGAATATCTTCATCAATCATCAGTGTATGGATCTCTAACCATTTCCAACAAATTTCTCCTAATATGCCGACGTGGATTTGATCATTTTCATCTGTGAGGAAGCGGTCGATTTCTTGATATCTGCCTCGTAAATTTTCGGGAAATGTTTTGAATTATACTCGTAAAATTTATTATTAATCGGATAAACAATGGTATTTTACGTGATAAATATGTAGATAAATGCGAAAGATGTTCTGAACATATTCCTTGGACAAATATGTACAGTGCTATATTTATAAATAAAGATTACCTTTGTTCTAACTGTAGTTATTTAGAAAATAAAGTTACCTCCCACAATTATCTGTGAAGGGTTATCGAATGTACCTAGAAATGCACTGTACCAAGCAGTGCTATTTTTATGTAAGTGAGCTATTCTTATAATTTACCCACAAAAAAAGACCGAAGCAACTAGTCTCAATCTTTCTTACTCACGCATTCCTGTACACACGCTCGCCATATTTTTATTAGCCTCAATTTGGCCCCAAATCCATGCATTTATATGCCGTATCTTGCAAAATCTAAAAACCGCTTAAAACACTTTAAGTATTGATATTATAGGCTTTCGAGTCTAGTTGCTGTTGTACTTTGCATATCGTTCATAGTATAATTCATTATAGTTTAATTAGGAGTGGAAAAGATGAACCGAGAAGCACGTTTAAAAAGACAAGAAAATATACGAAATTTCTCTATTATTGCACATATTGACCACGGGAAATCAACGCTTGCTGACCGTATTTTAGAGCAAACGAAATCATTAACATCTCGTGAAATGAAAGCACAGCTCCTTGACTCAATGGATTTAGAGCGTGAGCGAGGCATTACGATTAAATTAAATGCAGTCCAATTAAAGTACGAAGCTAAAGATGGTGAAGTGTATATATTCCATTTAATCGACACACCAGGACACGTCGATTTCACATATGAAGTATCACGTAGTTTAGCTGCTTGTGAGGGTGCAATTTTAGTTGTCGATGCAGCACAAGGTATTGAAGCACAAACACTAGCAAATGTATACTTAGCGCTTGATAACGACCTAGAAATTTTACCTGTTATCAATAAAATTGATTTACCAGCAGCGGATCCAGAACGTGTACGTCAAGAAGTTGAAGACGTAATCGGGTTAGATGCTTCTGAAGCGGTTTTAGCTTCTGCTAAAGCAGGTATCGGGATTGAAGATATTTTAGAACAAATTGTAGAGAAAGTGCCTGCACCAACTGGTGATCCAGATGCACCGTTACAAGCCCTTATTTTTGACTCTGTTTATGATGCTTATAAAGGTGTTATTATTTCCATTCGAATCATGAATGGTACAGTAAAACCAGGCGATAAAATTCGAATGATGGCTACTGGAGCAGAATTTGAAGTTATTGAAGTTGGTGTACACACACCGAAAGTTGTAGCACAGTCTGAATTAACAGTTGGTGACGTAGGCTATTTAACAGCCTCCATTAAAAATGTAGGTGATACTCGTGTGGGGGATACAGTTACCTTTGCCAATCGCCCTGCGGCTGAGGCATTAGCAGGTTATCGCCGTTTAAATCCAATGGTTTACTGTGGACTATACCCAATCGATACAGCAAGATATAACGACTTACGTGAAGCGTTAGAAAAGCTAGAGCTCAATGACTCTGCACTACAATATGAACCAGAGACATCACAAGCACTTGGCTTCGGTTTCCGTTGTGGCTTCTTAGGGCTTCTACATATGGAAATTATTCAAGAGCGTATCGAGCGCGAATTTAACATTGACTTAATTACAACAGCACCATCTGTAATTTACAATGTTCAAATGACAGATGGATCTACAGTTAAGGTTGACAACCCGTCATTTATGCCGGATCCTCAAAAAATTGATCGCGTGGAAGAACCATATGTAAAAGCTACAATTATGGTACCAAACGATTATGTAGGAGCTGTAATGGAGCTTTGTCAATTAAAGCGCGGTAATTTTATGACAATGGATTATATTGATACAACACGTGTCAGCATTATTTATGAAATGCCGTTATCAGAAATCGTCTATGATTTCTTTGATTATTTAAAGTCAAATACGAAGGGCTATGCTTCATTTGACTATGAACTCATTGGTTATCAGACTTCAAACCTAGTGAAGATGGATATTTTGTTAAATGCTGAGCAAGTCGATGCACTAAGCTTTATCGTGCACCGTGACTTTGCGTACGAGCGAGGTAAAGTCATCGTTGAAAAATTAAAAGAATTAATCCCACGCCAACAATTTGAAGTGCCAATTCAAGCAGCAGTTGGACAAAAAATTGTCGCTCGTTCCACAATTAAAGCGATGCGTAAAAACGTTTTAGCAAAATGTTACGGTGGGGATATTTCCCGTAAACGAAAACTTCTTGATAAACAAAAAGAAGGTAAAAAACGTATGAAACAAGTAGGTTCAGTCGAAGTACCACAAGAAGCATTCATGGCTGTTCTGAAGATGGATGATTCGAAGTAACGTTGATATAACAGCGTTCATAAGGATTTTAAATGTGTGTTTTTATATCAGTAGGGTGGAGATTGCCACCGATTTGCCACCGCTTTAAAATTGTGTCAGTAATTTATAAGTCTTTTGGAATTGCACAACGATAAGTGTAAAGCCTAGGTATTCAATTAATTTTGAGCCTGGGCTTTTTTGTATTTAATCATCATATGGTCTGTATTTACTGTAAGGGAAAAATTATTTAAGTTATAACAGATGCAATGTTATTGTTTCTGCATTAATAAATTGTTACATTGCAAATAACCAAAACTTTATGAATCATTTATCATAAACTAATATTAGTAAGCTGAAATTTAAAAAGGAGTAATGCGATGATGGAATCTTGCTGTAATTGCGATTGCACAAAAAATGTAATTCGTTTAAATAAAGTTTCTTCATGTCCTATTTGTCGTGGGAATTTTGTTCAGCCTTCAGTTCCTAATACTTTTACGACAGGAGCAATATGGAGAAATCCAGCTACAGAGACGATTATTGTCACTCTTTTAAATAAAACAGACGCACCCCAAACAGTAACAGTTTCGGTATTAGATTGGCAAAATTGTGCCCAAGAAGAGATGCCAAAAGATGCATTCTTATGTGGAGAATCTCAATCTTCACTTTTTGATGGAACAGCAACTCCTCTTACATTTACCATTCCAGCTAAACAACTTCTCACTGTTCATGCAACTCCGCAAAATGCTTGGCAACCAGTTGATCCATGTTATGAAGTACTAGTGACATTGCCACCTGTTCCAATCATTCCTACTAATCCTTTCACCCCTACTGACCCTGTCACTCCAGGTGATCCATGTATTGTAAATACTTGGGGTATTAACAATTTAGGTATACCTCAAGAAGGAAATACAGTGTTACATCGCCAGTTTCAACGAACTATTTTCATATGAAATTAGGAAAGGTGATCTACTTAGTAATCATATAAACAAATGAGAAGGGCTAGGCAATCAATAATTTTGAGCTTGGTCTTTTTTAATTTCATAAATTTTCACTTACCAAAACACAAACGAATGTTCTAATATAGATACAAACAAACGTTCTTATTTGAAGGAGTGTGTGGAATGATGAAAGAACAATTGATTAAAGCAATGCAACGTAACCAATTTTTAAATATGATGTACTTAGCTAAATCTGGTGAAGTAACAAAAAGACGTATCAAGATTATTAAAGTTTTTGGAGATTCCTTTCAAGCTTACCATAAGCTAGCTTTATTTTTTATGCCTTCCACAAATTGTGGAGGGCTTTTATTATGCAGAAAAAGAAGGTGTCAGATGAAAACAGACACACTATATACATCAATAATTGGCGGCACAATGGCGTAATTAGGATACCTTGTCGGAGGAATTGACCAACAGATATGGATAAGAGTGTGGAGGACGACATGGCGGTTCACTATTACGATTTAACAGAATCAGAACGAGCTTAGTTTGAATATATTACTAGAGCACATAAAAAAGGAGGCGTTTTTTTGAGTTCACATAAAAAACGTTCAATCAGCAATTGTGAACCATGTAGTAATGTTGTTCCGGAATCAGAAGTATTGAAAGCAATAGATATAGGGAAAATCCCCCCACAGGCAACACCGTCGTACGGGAATTTCTTCCACGAAGGTTCCGTAACGCTTAACGCTAATCAACCAATGCCATGGAACGGTATTGGACGAACGGCTGGAATAACTTTGAATCCTGATACAGTTACGATTGAAGTCGCCCAGGCAGGTGATTATTATATTGATTACTATGCACTTGTGGAACTTATTCCAGCTACAGCCGTTGATGCACTTATGGGAGTATTTGTGAATGGGAGTGAGGTCAATCCTATTCAAACTAGATTTGGTGTTCAAGACTTCGAAGCCGATAGGTCTTTATGCACACCAGTTTCTGGAGGAACAATTATATTTATCCCTGCCGGTGGAACTGTCCAATTAAGGAATGTACAATTAACCCCCTTCACTACTTGCGATGGTCCCGCTCTAGCTGCTTCAATTAACCTGATTAAAGTAAGCTAGCTAATTATAAGAAAGGTCGATTATCTTCATAAGAAATTGACCTTTTTTCCATGTCTGACCAAATAGTTTAAAAAAATCGGGCGTGGTTGTTAAAATGTTATTAAATGTAAATTATGTTATTGGTAATTTATAGGTTTGCTGCGAGTGAGCAGGAGGCACAGGATTAATGGAATTAAATAAAGCAGAGCCAGTAAAGGGACTCGTTCCTTGGAATATAAAGATGATTAGATACTTTTATTTTCCTAAATCAATCAAAATTTTCTCTCTCTTTTTTAGTCGTATCCATAGATATACTAACCATTTGGTCTAGTTCAGCAAGTTTATTCGATATTACATAAAGATTATCTATAACAATTTGTGGAAATACATCGTAACGATCATAGTTCCAAATTACATATTGTTGAGTCTCCTTATCATTACGAATATTAGTTTTCCAAAATACTCACTGACCTTGCTCCTCACAGTTTAGAACAACCAGGAGTGTGTCACTTAAAGGCTGCTACTATTGCTGCATCATTGGAAATCAGCATAAAGACTGTATATCGTAGCGTAAAGAAATTAGTTGAGTTAGGCATCATTGAGAAGTTACCTGGAACAAAATTAAACGGCATAAAAGGGGCTAGTATTTATCACATCTTACCTTATGTCCCATCGAGCGTGTCCCAACGAGAGACAGCGCGGGCCATCAGTAATGACGCGGTTTCCGAAACTTTTTCAGAAAACCTATCTTTAAACTCTTTTAATCTTTTAAGTTCTAAACAAGCAAATAATATTATGAGTCTTGGTAATGAAATAGCTTTGCAAGCTGAAAAGAAAAAAGAGTACATGAATGAGTGGCAAGTGATGTTATTCGATTTCATGAATAGCTTGCCATTAGCAGATAACTTAAAAGATGAATTACATAAATGTGTAGTGGCTTCACAAATAGAAAATGTAAGTGAATTTGTAAAAGCTAAGAACGTACTATTCAAAATTGCTATGGATATTAAAGAAGGTGTACTTACAGTTGCTAGTACATTAAGAGCTGTGTTCACAGGGGCATATAGTAAAACTGTAGAGCGATTAAGTAATAAATCGAATAAATCCTCATATATAGAAGAAACGGTGAATAGAGAACGTCCAGTACCATTTTATAACTGGCTTAATGAGCGTGATGATCGTACACGAATAAATAGCAGACCAAACTTAGAAAATTGGCTGGAATGGTAGAGAGGGGAGTATAGGTATGAAAGAACAAAAACAAATGACTATGGAGGATTTTTTAGAACAACCAATTAAAAAACCTTCCACAACTGTTAACAAAACTGTTGATAAGAAGAACGCCGTAATAGCGCCTCGTGTAATAGGATACATTGTGCGGAGATAAAGAATAAAACACACTGTACAGCTAAATGGCATTCAAGCCGACACTTTCGAGTCAGCCTGTATGATTTCAATCAGCAATTTTATTAACGACAAATGTTGGGAATCTATACGCGACGCTTCCATCGACAAATGTGACCCTGATACTAAGTCTATCACCTTTGTTTAATCGAAGTAGTATTGTTTTTCCTATTGTGTTATCCATAACTAAACTTGCAGATTGATCGCCGAGTGAAGTGGTAATAGCGTTTATAGATTCAAAATCGCTATTAGTCGCAAGCGTAAAATCATTGATGAACAATGCAAAATTCACAATCGTACCGGTAGGATCAGTAGATGAGTTAAAAAGATTGACTGTGATGTCCATACTGATTTCATATACGCCATTAGCGGCAACTTGAAGATCAGTAGTATTATTAGGAACGGGAGCAGGGTCTACATTTAATGACGGACCAGGTGTCGTGAAAATAACTTTCTGTCCTGAAGTTGTTACCGGTACATTGAATCCATCGGGTTTGTAAAATGATCCATATGCAACCAAAGTCTCCTCTTTTGGTGGTTCTGGAATAACAGGCGGTATACATGCCGCGTCAATAGCCCTGAACGGTCTAATTCCAGTGCAATTGATTTTCCCATTACTGCACTGTTGACAATCACAACCTGATTGATGACATCCATTATTATTTGAATTCATATTAACACCTCTTTTTTTATCATTATATTCAAGCATGTAATTAAACGGATGTGTCACCCAACTATCTAAAGTTTTAAAGAAGTGTTCAATTCGTTAACCAATAAAAAGACCACTCCGTGATGGGTGGTCTTAATGTGTTTTGCCACCTTCATGCCACCGTGTTTAGCAAATAAACGTGATATATAAACAGTTATAGAAAAATAAAATAGGGTAAAAATAAACCGACAATCCCTTGATATTAAAAGGATTGCCGGAAATAAAATGATACGAAAAAATCTACTGTAATATAGCAATACTTCAAGAAGGGAATACAGTATTACATCATCAATTTCACCGAACTTTTTTTATTTAAAAAGAGTAGAAAAAAGAGATCAATAGTGTGAACCATGGCAAAAGGCTAGGGCTTATTAAAACGTGAGAACCAAAGTATGGGCGTTACAGAAGCACAATTCACACAAGATAAAAAACCGATATATTGGTGCAATTATACATGTAATTATTCTAAAAAATAGATTAACTAGTTAGTAGGTCTTCATTAGTTGCCGATCTGCTGTGTCCTAATCTTTTTTATACTTCCATTATTAGAAATACTGCAAGAAGAGAAAAGAAATATACAAGCAAAATTTTAAATGATACCCGTCTAAGAGGAATCTTAGGCGGGTATTTTTTACTTTGGTTGAAATGTACCCAATAGTAAGGTTCAAGTAATGGGATAGTAATTAAAATCTTTAAAACTGATTCAACACATATGATTTATACAATCATGAAATTATTTGCGTCATTCTACTTGTGAAATATTTAAAGTGTAGTCCCTCTTAAAAGTTTCAATAAATTTAATAGCACTTTTTGAAAGGTAACGGTCCTTCAACCAGATAACGGCGGAATCTGATTGAATACTAAGTTCTTCAAGCTCCAATATTTTTAGGCCATTCATAGAAAATGAATGTAAGACAGACCTTGGAAGTAAGGAAGCACCGACACCTTCTCTAACTAGGGACATAATCATAGCAGCGTCTGAACATTGACAGACAATATTTGGTTCATAGTGATATTTTCTACAAGCTTCTATAACCAGTTCGTATTGACCAACACCCTTAAAACGTTGTAGCAACATTAGTGGCATACTTGAAAGTTCATCAAGTCTTATTGTATTTTCATAATTCCACGTCTCAGGGATAACGGCTACAAAATGGTCCGGAGGTAATGGCAGTGAGGATAAGTCATCTGATTCTGCTTCTAAAGGTAACCGGACTATCGCAACCTCAATATGCCTATTTCTTAAATCTTGTAATAATCGATAGGTATCCCCTTCGTGTAAACGAAATGTAACGTTTGAATACTTTTCTCGGAAAAAACGAATGCGTTCAGGTAGGTAAGAAAAGCATGTTTTTACAGTTCCAATTGATAAGGTACCCTTAAGACCTTCTCCTACTTCTTTCACTTCCATAATTATTTCATCAATCTGACTTAAAAGATTGGTAGCTCTCTTATACAAAACTTTTCCTGCTGCTGTTAGTTCTATATTCTTTCCATTTCGTACTACTAAAATAGTACTAAGTTCTTCTTCCAGCGCTTTTAGCTGTTGACTAAGGGGGGGTTGGGCCATATGTAATTTTTTTGCTGCTCTAGTGATTTGGCCTTCTTCAACAATAGTGGCAAAGTATCGCAATTGTCTTATATCCATGAAATTCCTCCTTAGAAAGCATATTTATTTCATATGCACTACAAACATTTTAAATATTTTAAATATTTCAAACTTAATGATACATTAATCTTGAAAATGATTCCATGAAAAGGTAGAAAAGGAGAAGATAAAATGTCTAGAATTCAAAAAGCTAAAGAAAGTATAAAAGGTTCGATTGCACCAGTTATTACACCATTCAAGGAAGATGAAAGTTTAGATTTACAGACATTTAAAAGTTTAATTAACTGGCAAATAGAAAGTGGGAGCCATGGTATTTCGGTAACCGGGACTTCTGGGGAGCCTAGTTCTCTAACGATCGAAGAGAGAGAGCTTGTGATGGAAACAGCAAGTAAAACGATTAACGGACGAGTTCCATTTATACCAGCAACGGGATCAGTTAATCATAATGAAGCGCTTCGACTAACAAAGGCTGCTCAAGAAATGGGAGCAGATGCTGCGATGGTCATTGTTCCATACTATAACAAGCCTTCCCAGCAAGCATTATATAAACACTATAAAGCTATTGCCGATGCCGTGGATATTCCAATTATTATATATAACATTCCTGGAAGAACAGGGGTGAATATGGAAGTAACAACAATGGCTCGACTTGTTGAAGATTGCCCGAACATTATTGGTGCCAAAGAGTCAAATAAAGATTTTGAACATGTCAATCGGGTGCTATTAAATTGTGGTAGAGATTTTAGTCTATTCTCGGGAATTGAACTTCTTTGCTACCCAATGTTAACAATCGGTGGAAAAGGTTCTATTAGTGCCACAGCAAACGTTGCACCAGCGAAAGTAGCAGAAATGCACAATGCTTGGGAGGAAGGCGACGCTGAAAAAGCTTTAAATCTTCATTATGAATTAATGACATTAAATGATGTGTTATTCAAAGAAACTAACCCTGGTCCAGTAAAAGCAGCGCTGGGCATGATGGGTAAAATTACGCCAGTTTTACGCAAGCCAATGGATTTACCATCTGAGGCACTTCAAAACGAAATTCGTGAAGTTTTAAATCAATATGGCATTTTATCAAATGAGATTGTAACTAAATAATCATTCGAAATCTAAAAAAATTCTCTTACTCCTTGTTATAGGAGTAAGAGAAGAATGAGGAGTGTAATCACATGCAAGTTCAAGTAACTGAGACTCAAAAAAATCACGAACACATGCAAGTAGAAAATATAAAACTCTATATTAATGGACAGTTTGTCGACAGTAAATCAGGTGCTTCTTTTGAAAATAAAAATCCATTTACCAATGAAATAAACAACTATATTGCTGAGGGACGTGAAGCGGATATAAATCAAGCTGTTCTTTCAGCAAAAGAAGCGTTTGAGAATGGTCCGTGGGGCAAGATGAAAATGAAAGAACGAATGAAATATATTAATAGAATTGCAGATCTCATCGATGAGGAGATTGAAGAAATTGCTTTCTTAGAATCATTAGACACAGGTCTGCCAATTAGCCAAACAAGAAATCAAACCGCACGTGCTGCAGAAAATTTCCGCTTCTACGCACGTATGGTTGAGACAAAATTGCATGGCGAATCTTACCCAATGGATGATGAATTCGTTAATTATACAGTTTATAAACCATTAGGAGTTATAGGGTTAATTACTCCATGGAATGCCCCATTCATGTTAGAGACTTGGAAAGTAGCGCCTGCATTAGCAACTGGAAATACTGTTGTTCTAAAACCAGCTGAACTTTCACCATTGACTGCAAATAAATTAGCTGAAATTATTCATAAAGCTAAAGTTCCTGATGGAGTCTTTAATGTCGTTCATGGCTTTGGAGAAACAGCAGGTGCTGCTCTTGTTGCTCACCCAAATGTGAAAGCGATTTCATTTACAGGTGAAACGACGACAGGTTCCACTATTATTAAAAACTCTGCGGATACTTTAAAGAAAACATCGATGGAGCTTGGTGGGAAATCACCTTTAATTGTATTTGATGATGCAGATCTTGAACGAGCTCTAGATGCAGCAATATGGGGGATTTTCTCTTTTAATGGGGAACGTTGCACATCCAATTCTAGAGTATTCTTGCATAAAAATATTAAAGATCAATTTGTTGAAAAATTAAAAGCACGTGTCGCAAACATTAAAATCGGTGACCCAATGGATGCATCAACTGAGCTTGGTCCGCTAATTGAAAAAGGTCACTACAACAAAGTAAAAAAATATATAGAAATCGCTAAACAAGAAGGTTGTGAAGTAGTTCAGGGAGTGGTTCCGGAGAAGGTAAAGGCAGGTAATTTTGTACCACCGACACTTTTATTAAATGCAAAAAATGACATGAGAGTATGTCAGGAAGAAATCTTTGGTCCCGTTATGGCCGTAATCGAATTTGAAACAGATGAAGAAGTACTTCATATGGCAAATGACGTATCTTACGGACTAGCTGGTTTTGTATGGACAAAAGATTTAAAACGAGCACATCGTATGGCGGATGCTATTGAAGCAGGTATGCTTTGGATTAACGCTCAAAACGTACGAGATCTTCGAATTCCATTTGGCGGTATGAAAGATAGTGGAATTGGAAGAGAGGGTGGTCATTACGCAATGTTTGAATTCTATACAGAACCAAAGGTAATCCATATCGCTATAGGTGACCATCATATTCCGCAATTTGGGAAGTAAACACTATTTTTTAAGGGGGAAACAATAATGCCAGCAAAAACAGGGAAGCAATATATTGAAAGAGTTGATAATGCACAGGCAAATATATGGTTTGATGGCAAACGAGTAGAAGGGAAGATTTCTGAACATCCAGCTTTTAAAGGAGTTATGAAAACACAGGCAGAACTTTACGATTTACAACATGATCCAGACAAAAAGGATTACATGACATATGAATCTCCAACAACTGGTGAACGAGTAGGTACATCTTTTATTCAGCCAAAAACAAAAGAAGATTTAGTGACACGTCGCAAAATGATGCAAGAATGGGCGAAATATAATGGTGGCATGATGGGACGTACTCCTGATTACATTAATGTCGGGATGATGGCGTATGGATCAGCTGCAGAAATGTTTGGAAAACAGGACTCCATTTATGCCGAAAACATGACCAACTACTACGAGTATTGCCGTGAAAATGATTTATCTTTAACACATACGTTGATTCAGCCTCAAGTCAATAGAGGAGTAAACTCAGCACAGCTTCCAGATCCGTATATTGCAGCGCGGATTAAAGAGAAAACATCTGAAGGGGTCGTTATTAAAGGGGCAAGATTACTTGCTACTCAAGGTGGTATTACCGATGAAATCATGGTATTCCCATCTACTTTGTTAAAACAATCAGCTGAAGAAAATCCATATGCATTTGCATTTTCTATTCCTAATAACACACCGGGCTTAAAATTTATTTGTCGTGAATCTTTTGATTATGGTAAGTCTCATTTCGACCATCCGCTAGGATCTCGCTTTGAAGAAATGGATACCATTGTTGTGTTTGATGATGTTGTCGTTCCGTGGAATCGAGTTTTTGCCCTTGGTGATGTTAATGTGTGCAACCAGGCCTACAATGAAAGTAATGCAGTTGTTCATATGACACATCAAGTTGTATCAAAAAATATCGCGAAAACAGAGTTTGTACTTGGTATTCTTCAATTAATGGCAGAGACAATTAATATTGGCCAATACCAACATATACAGGAGAAAATCTCTGAGGTAATTATTGCACTTGAAACGATGAAAGCATATGTCGTTGCTGCCGAAGCAAATGCAAAAGTGGATAGATGGGGAACTATGACACCAGATTTTGCACCGTTAAATGTAGCACGTCATTACTTCCCGAAAATTTACCCTCGCTTTACAGAAATTATGCAATTAATGGGTGCAAGTGGCTTAATGGCGATTCCATCAGAATCAGACTTCAATTCTGAAATTCGTCCGGATCTTGATAAGTATCTACAATCAGCCACTGGAGATGCTTATGATCGTGTGAAACTTTATCGTTTGGCATGGGATGTATGTATAAGTTCATTCGGTACTCGACAAACACTTTATGAGCGCTTCTTCTTCGGTGATCCAGTTAGAATGGCAAGTACGCTTTATAACGGGTATGACAAACAGGAATATGTTGATCGTGTAAAAGAATTTTTGAATAGATCAGAAGCGTTAGTTAAAAATAAATAAACGGCTAAGGGAGATGAGGAGTATGGATTTCAATATTATTCGTATTGCCAGAACTGTTATAAATGTGAAGGATTTAGACCGTTCAAAAGATTTTTATGTAAAAGCGCTCGGCATGATTGAAACGGAAACAAAGGACGACTGTGTTTATTTGAGAGGGCTTGAAGAACACACACACCACAGCTTGGTTCTTAAAAAGTCCGAGACGTTAGGGGTACACGCACTCGGTTACAAAGTAGAAAAAGAAGAAGATCTTGACCGTCTGGCTGAATTCTTTCAATCAAAAGGCTTAAAAACAAAATGGCTTAAGGAAGGAACTCAGCATGCTCTTGGGCGCGCACTGCATGTACATGATATTTCAGGGATGCCTCTTGAGTTTTTCTGCAAGATTGAAAAAGCAGAGCGCTTACTTCAGCGCTACGACTTATACAGAGGTGCCCGAATTCAGCGAATTGACCACGTAAATTGTGCTGTACCGGATGTAGAAAAAGCTTACAACTTCTTTATCAACGAGCTAGGCTTTGCATGTTCTGAATATACAACTATAGAAGATGGAAGTATCTGGGCTGCGTGGCTCCACCGCAAACAGACCGTGCACGATCAAGCCTTTATGAACGGAGATGGTCCTCGTCTTCATCACTTTGCTTACTGGCTACCAGATCCACTTGCTCTAATTCACTGCTGCGATGTTTTAGCTTCTCTTGGCTATTCAGAGAACATTGAAAGAGGTCCAGCACGCCACGGCTTATCCAATGCGTTCTTCTTGTATTTAAGAGATCCAGATGGATACCGTATTGAGCTGTATAACGGAGATTACTTAACAAGTGACAATGACTTCGAGCCAATTCGATGGGATTTAAATGACCCACGTCGTCAAACATTATGGGGTGCAAAAGCACCGGACAGCTGGTTTAATGAAACATCTCCGTTTTTAGATATTGAAACCAACGAACAAATTCAATCGACGGCACCAAACCTTGCACAGCGCAAACCAGAATTAGCTATATAAATAAAAAGAATGGAGGAATTTCAATGGATGATCGTACATTTCGAGATGCGATGGGTAAATTTGCAACTGGCGTAACAGTTATTACAACGGACATTGATGGAGAGCCTCATGGCATGACAGCAAATGCCTTTATGTCAGTGTCGCTAAACCCGAAACTCGTACTTATATCGATTAAAGAAAATGCAAAAATGCTAGATAAAATTAACCGCTCCGGTAAATTTGCGGTAAATATTTTATCGGAAGACCAGCAAGAAGTTTCTATGTTATTTGCCGGTCAAATCAAAGAAAAGCGTGAACCAGAATTTGACCGCCTAAACGAAATCTCGGTAGTAAAGGATGCGCTAGCAAATATTGTATGCAGTGTCTATGGAAAGCAAGTAGCTGGTGACCATACGCTATTCCTTGGAGAAGTAGAAGATATTGTCCTTCGTGAAGGAAATCCTCTGACATTCTTTGCAGGAAAATATGGCCAGATCACTGCACCGCAGTTAACTTAACATATAAGGGGAGGGCAAACGATGGAGACAATTTATATCAAAGGTTCAATTGATAAATCAACGTTCACTGAAATGGAAGCTTGTGTTTTGGCCCTTGGTTTTTTTGATGGCGTTCACATCGGTCATCAAAAAATTCTTGAAACAGCAAAACAAATTGCTATGCAAAAACAATGCGCCTTTGGTGTTATGACGTTTTATCCGCACCCAAAAGATATCCTCTTTCCTCATATGGAGCCAATGACTTATTTAACTCCGCTTCCTTTGAAAGAAGATCGATTTGAAAAGCTGGGTGTTGAGAAGTTATTTGTTGTTGAGTTTAGCCCTGAGTTTGCCTGTCTTTCTCCTAACGATTTTGTTGAACAATACATTATAGGACTTGGATGTATACATGTTGTAGCAGGCTTTGATTATCATTATGGCTGTAAAGGACTCGGTAATATGAAAACGTTATCAGAGTATAATCCGGGAAGTTTGGAAGTAACGACTGTTCCAAAGATCCAACATTCTGATGAAAAAATTAGTTCAACAGCAATCCGAAAATTGCTTGATGAAGGTCATGTGCAAAAGATTCCTATGTACCTTGGCGATTTTTATGAAATTAATGGAGAAGTAAATCAAAGTTCGCTTTTTTACAAAAATCATCAGTTTCTTAAATTAATAGTAAAAAAGAGATACCGAATGCCTAAACCTGGTATTTACTATATTCAAGTTGAAATAGATGGTAATAATTATGATGGAACCTGCCACCAAATATCTATAAATGAGCAACACCCTTCATTATTAATACAATTAAATGATTGTTCTGTATACCCATACAAGAAGCGGATTAAAGTAAAGTGGCTAGATTATAAATATGGCAAGCAGAATGAATCATACGGAATGAATGAATACATGAAAAAAGATGAGCTAGTGATCTAATTAAAAGTAGGCTAAAACAGAAAGGAGTAGAATATGAATTTAAAAGTGCAAGCAAGAAAGAAAAACTTATACATTGATGGTCAATGGCAAGAAGCCACTGAACATGCATCTCTAACATCTCCATACTCTGGAGATGTTATTGCATATATTCCGAAGGCTAATGAAAAAGAAGTGAATGAGGCAATTGAAGCGGCATGTCGTGCAAAGACAGTAATGGCGAAAATGCCAGCTCACGAACGTGCAGCTATTTTGGAACGTTTGGTAGCTTTGTTTGAGAAGCGTTTAGATGAAGCTGCAGAAATTATCGCTTTAGAGGCAGCTAAACCAATTGCTACTGCAATCGAAGAAGTAAAACGGACAATACAAACGTATAAGTTTGCAGCTGAAGAAGCAAAGCGAATTCATGGAGAAACAATTCCATTGGATGCAGCACCAGGTGGAGAAAAGCGAGTAGCATATACGGTGCGTGAACCTATTGGGGTTATTGGAGCTATTACTCCATTTAATTTCCCGATGAATTTAGTTGCCCATAAAGTAGGTCCTGCCATTGCCGCAGGAAATACAATTGTATTAAAACCAGCATCTCAAACTCCACTATCTTCTTTCTTTTTAGCAGAGTTGTTACAGGAGGCTGGTTTACCTAATGGAGCTCTTAATGTTATTACTGGAAGCGGAAGAGTCGTGGGGGATAAAATCGTGACCGATGATAGAATTGCAGCTATTACATTTACCGGAAGCCCAGCTGTTGGGATTGGTATTCGAAACAAAGCAGGACTGAAGCGCGTGACATTAGAACTGGGTTCAAATGCAGCCGTTATTATTGATAAAGGGATCGATATAGATTCAATTATTAATCGTTGTGTGAAGGGAGCCTTTTCTTTCCAAGGGCAAGTATGTATATCATTACAACGAATTTATATTCATGAAAGTTTGTACGAAACATTTGTGCAAAAATTCGTTGAAGCAACTCAACAACTCAAAATTGGTGACCCTTTAGATCTAAGTACGGATGTTTCGGCGCTTATTTCAAAAGGAGATGTGGAACGTACTTTAGATTGGATTCATGAGGCGGAACAACATGGAGCAGAAGTAGCAACTGGGGGAATCGCAAAAGGGAATATTTTATTGCCAACGGTATTATTAAATGCAGAGTCTTCTTTAAAAGTTTCGTGTCAAGAAGTGTTTGCTCCAATTGTTATTATCAATAAAGTTCAAACAGTTGAGGAAGCAATTGAGCAAGTAAATGATTCGCTATATGGTCTCCAAGCGGGAATCTACACGGATAATGTTCATACAGCGTTAAATGCAGCTGAAAACCTTCATGTTGGAGGCGTAATGATTAATGACATTCCAACGTTTCGTGTAGATAACATGCCTTATGGAGGTGTGAAGGAAAGTGGAGTTGGAAGAGAAGGAATAAAATATGCCGTAGAGGAAATGACAGAGCTAAAACTAGTAGTTTTTAATAGAAATTAAAAATCGAAGAATTAGAAGCATTAAAGAACCCTATTGAATTATTAGGAAAGAGGTGCTATCAATTTGGAGCTAGTAAAAGAACAGAGTAGTGTAAAAAAAGACATCGAACAACAAGACAACAAACAAATAGATTATGACAAAATTTCCACTTCGGAGGATTTTAAACAACTACTTTTATATAAGAAAAAGTTTATTATTCCATACACAATTTTTTATTTGGCTTATTCACTAGCTTTACCATTCCTAGCCTTGTTTACAAATATATTAAACGTCCAAGTAATAGGAGACATTACGTTGGCGTGGATTTACGGTATTTCAATTATCTTTATGTCATTTGCGGTATGCAGTGTTTATGTAAAGAAGTCTGCTGAAGTTGACGAAAAAGTAAAGCAAATCATAGTTAAAGAGGGGCTGTAGACATATGGGATGGGATATTATTCTTCTTTTTGTACTCATGTCAATAGGGGTACTTTTCATTACGTACTATGCCTCCAAAAAAACAAAAACGGCAGGTTCTTTTTATACAGCTGGAGGTGGTCTGACTGCTAGGCAAAATGGACTTGCTTTAGCTGGAGACTTTATGTCTGCATCTACCTTTTTGGGGTTAATTGGAGCCTTCTCTTTAACGGGATATGACGGATTTTTCCTCATGTACGGTGCCCTAGTTTCTTTTCTTGTCATTTTATTTTTAGTCGCGGAACCATTAAGGAATCTTGGGAAATATACGTTAGGTGATATGATTACTGCTCGATTTAAGTTTAAACAAGTGCGAGGTGTAACTGCCTTCAATACAATAATCATCTCAGTTTTTTATATGCTTGCACAGCTTGTTGCTGCAGGAGCTTTATTCAAATTATTATTAGGTATTCCATATAATACTTCAGTCATTATTGTTGGTGTAGCTATGTTAGCGTTTGTTTTGTTTGGAGGAATGACCGCAACAAGCTGGGTTCAAATTATTAAAGCCGTTCTTTTAGTAGGTGGAACCTTTATTATGTTTGTAATGGTTATGTGGAAATTTAATTTTAATTTTATTGGCATTTTTACTGATATGAAAACAGCCACTCCTTTTGGAATAGATTACTTAAATCCTGGTTTGAAATATAAAAACGGTTGGGATGCAGCTTCTTTAACACTTGGGCTTATTCTGGGGACAGCGGGTCTACCCCATGTATTAGTTCGCTTTTTAACTGTACCTAATGCTCAGGTTGCCAGAAAGTCAGTTGTTTGGCTTATGTGGATCATGGGACTCTTCCACATTATGGTCATTTTCCTTGGGTTTGGAGCAGCAAAGCTAGTTGGAACTTCGAATATTATAGAGGCTAACCCAGCAGGGAATATGGCAGCGCCATTATTAGCAAAGTATGTTGGCGGAGATTTTATGTTTGCTTTCATTTCTGCGGTTTCTTTTGCTACTATTCTTGCAGTTGTTGCTGGAATTGTGGTTACGGGAGCAACAGCATTTTCCCATGACTTTTATAACGAAATTTTAAAAGACGGGAAAGCAACCGAAAAACAGCAAATGTTTATGGTACGTCTTGCATCGATTGTCATCACGGCTATCGCCATTACGTTATCACTATTTCTTCAAAATTTTAATGTTGCCTTTGTAGCATCAATCGCTCTAACATTAGCAGCGAGTTCGAATTTACCAGTTATATTATTAACTATTTTTTGGAGAAAATTCAACAAAACTGGAGCAATCTTTGGGATGCTTATAGGTTTAATTAGCACGATTGGTCTAGTTATGTTAAGCCCAAATGTTTGGAATCCAGAACCAGGTGTAGCCTTATTTACTGGTAATCCTATTTTCCCTCTTGCATCACCAGGAATTCTTTCTATACCGTTAGGTTTCTTAGGCTGCTATATTGGTACATTAATAGGGGCCCGTAAGTCACAAAATGTAGAGGATAATTTTTCGGAAATTATCGTTAAGTCAAATATAGGTAATGATGTTAAAGGTGTAGTTAATCATTAGTGATAGTTTTGCAAGTTCAATAAGATTAAGTAATCATCAGAAGAATTTACGAGTTTATGAGAGGAGTGAATAGTTATGAGTAAGGCAATTATAAAATTTAGTGAAACCCTTCACACAAAAGAAGTGGAAGTAGATCCTCAAAGCAATACAATTATTCTTGGTGATAGAAATTTAACAGTAGAGCAGTCCTCTTTGGAGGCGCCAATTTCGGGTACCGTATATGGGGCTTTATTAAATTATAGTGGCGAGCTTAAGGCATTAGGTTCATCTTTAACTAAAGAACCTTATAAACAGCCTCCAAAAGCGCCTGTCTTATATATAAAACCGGTGAACACCATTACTGGATTTAAATCTTCAATTCCATTACCCGAGGATACATCTCATCTGCAAGTAGGTGCCTCATTAGGCATTGTCATTGGGAAAAATGCTACTCGTGTAACAGAAGAAAAAGCTTTAGATTATGTATTAGGATACACCATTGTAAATGATGTGAGTATTCCACATGAAAGTTTTTATCGACCAGCTATTAAACAAAAAGCAAGGGATAACTTTTGCCCTGTAGGTCCATGGATTATTGAACGCGATGCAATCGCTGACCCTAATAAGTTGACGATTACTGTATTCGTTAACGATGAATTAAAACAAAAGAATACAACGGCCAATTTAATTCGTCCTGTATCGCAATTGATTTCTGAAATTTCGGAATTTATGACGCTTTATGAGGGGGATGTTTTACTGGTTGGGGTACCTGAAAATCCTCCACTTGTTAAAGAGGGAGATCGAGTGCGAATTGAAATCGATGGAATCGGTTATTTAGAAAATACTGTTAAATGAGAATCTCATTGCTTTATAAAGGAGCGCGATTATTATGAAACATGCACGTGTAGTATTTCAGGATGTCATTCATCACGCAATTGAAACAGATGATGGTCACCTGAAACTTGATAATGGACAAATTGTTTCTGAGGAGGAAGTGGACTGGCTACCGCCTGTCCAACCTAGAACCGTTTTTGCTTTAGGACTCAATTATGCAGATCATGCAAAGGAACTTGCTTTTCAAGCACCAACAGAACCTTTAGTTTTTCTAAAAGGTCCTAATACTTTTATTGGTCATCGAGGTCAGACTTACCGACCTGCTGAGGCTACCAATATGCATTATGAATGTGAACTTGCAGTTGTCATTGGGCGTTCAGGGACTAATATTAAACGAGAAGATGCTTATGATTATGTAGCAGGATATACCGTTGCAAATGACTATGCCATCCGTGATTATTTAGAAAACTATTATCGTCCGAACTTAAAAGTAAAGAATAGAGATACTTGTACACCAATCGGTCCATGGCTAGTCGATGCAAAAGATATTGAAGATCCTATGAATCTTACATTGCGTACTTATGTAAATGGAAAAGTTACGCAGGAAGGCTTAACGAAAGATATGATTTTTAGTATTCCGCAATTAATTGAGTATTTAAGTAGTTTTATGACATTAAATAAAAACGACATTATCCTTACTGGTACGCCTGAGGGCTTAGTTGATACAAAGGTAGGGGATGAAGTCATTACTGAAATTGAAGGAGTGGGACGACTAGTAAATACCATTATTAGTGAAAAACAGTTCTTAAGAACTGAAAGTGATAACGCCATTTATAGTCAGTGAAAGGGATGAAAACATGCCGCATTTTATTGTGGAGTATACCGATAACATAAAGGAAGAAGCAGACATTCCGAAGTTGCTTAAAAAAGTGAATGATGTTTTGATTAGCCGTAGTAATCTTTTTCCGACTGGAGGAATTCGATCAAGGGCAGTTGAACTTCAAGATTACCGAGTAGCAGATGGAGCAGAAGATGATGCATTTGTTCATGCTATATTAAAAATTGGGGCGGGAAGATCGGCTGAAAATAAGAAAGAAACTTGTGACGAACTATTCGAAGTAATCAAGGATCATTTCACTGATCTATTTACTAGGCGATATCTGGCATTATCGATGGAATTGATTGAATTCAGTGAGGAAGGTACTTACAAGCATAACAATATTCATAAGCGTTTTAAAAAGTAAGAAGGAATCTAATATCTTCATTACTGTTGTTTTTTATTGAAGGCTCATAACCTCCATTTTTCAGAGGTTATGAGCCTTTATATCAAGACAACATGGTTGAATCTGTTTGTAAGAGTAGTTCCGCTTTTTACAATAAAAAATATTTGATACCGCTTACAATTTAGGTTACATCGCGTTAAGGTTAGATTTTCATTTCAGGAAGGGGACTTTAAATGACAAAGAATCAGGCTTTAGATATGAACTGTATTGAATGGGCAAGTAAAATAAACAAAAGTTATATTGGAGGTCAATGGGTAGAGGGTGGTAGTAACAGAACTTATTCAATAAAGGATCCATATGATCAGTCAACTATTACATCTGTAGAATTAGCGAATGTAGAGCAAATAAAAGACGCTTATCACAAAGCAAAAGCAGCACAAAAGGAATGGGCTAAATCTACTCCAGAACAAAGAAGAGAGGTTTTAACGAAAGCATTAGACTATTTAGAGAAAAATAAAGAGCATATTTTGGAATTAATTACACGAGAAACAGGTGGAACACTACTTAAAGCTCATGTTGAGTTTGGCTTTGGGGTTAGTGACATAAAAGATTCTATTAATATGGTTGATGAAATATACTCACCCAAAAATTATGCATCTAGTACACCAGGAAAGGTTAGTCGTGTATATCGATTACCTTTAGGTGTTATTACGTCCATCACACCTTTTAACTTCCCATTTAACATGGCAACAAGAACAATTTTCCCTGCCATTGCTCTCGGGAACAGTGTTGTTCATAAACCAGATCTCCAAGTCGGAATAGTTGGTGGACAAGTTTTTGCAAAGGCTTTCGAAGAAGCAGGACTTCCTGCTGGAGTGTTTAATTCAATTTTAACTGATCTTCAAGAAGCAGGAGATGAATTCCTGTTAAATACGAATTCTTCGTTTATCAGTTTTACAGGATCAACTGCAGTAGGAAAACATATTAATAAGGTAACAGGCGGAACATTAAAACAAATGGCATTAGAACTTGGAGGCAATAATCCTTTAGTAGTTTTAAGCGATGCCGACGTTGAACAAGCAGTGAAAGTCGCCATCTTCGGGAAATTTTTGCATAGTGGCCAAATCTGTGCGATTACAAACCGAATTATTGTTAATAAAGATATTTATGATGAATTTGTTGCTAGATACGTAGAAAAAGTAAAGGGATTAACAGTAGGAGACCCCAAGGACCCTAACACAATTATTGGACCTGTTATAAATGAAAAACAAGCTGATAAAATCATGGATTTAGTTAATAAAGCAAAGGAAAGTGGATTAAAAGTTGTCGTAGAAGGTGACCGTACAGGGAATGTTATTTCTCCATTTGTATTTGTTGATGTACCGAATGATTCAAGTCTTGCATCTTGTGAAATTTTCGGTCCTGTTGCACAAATTATTCCGGCTGAAAGTGATGAGGAGGCCATTCGTTTTGCTAATGACACGGAATATGGATTATCCTCTGCCATTATGACTAGTGACTTAGAAAGAGGGGAAAGATTAGCCCTTGAGATCGAATCTGGTACAACACATATAAATGATATGCCTGCAGTGCTAGAAGGAAATGTACCATTTGGTGGAGTGAAACAAAGTGGAATTGGGCGTTTTGGATATGAATGGATTGTAGATGAGTTTACTGTTGCGAAATGGGTATCTGTACAAACGAGTAAATTAGATTATCCGTTTTAGGATTGGAGCGAAATTCACAGTTGTTAAAAAAGCCTGTAACCTTGAGTTAACAAGGTATACAGGCTTTTAACTTAGATACCGATAGTAATTATGAGAGGGAAAGCGCTCTTATTGCTGTTTGAAAATTTTCCCGCTATTCGTTTTTGATAACTCGTCTACTTTTTCAACGAAATTAGGAATTTTATATGGAGTCAAATGTAATTTACAATAGTTTCTTAATTCTTCTTCATCAATATGATCTATTGGATTTCGAATAAAAGGCATTTATTTCTTCGCCCATGATTGAAAGGAACTGCAATGACACTTCCGATTTACAACCATCTTTATCAAATGAAAAGTCAGTAACAATAAGGGAAGATGATTAATTGTCTTAATTTTCAAAAAAGTTGTATTGATTATTTTTCCTTTTTTAATTACACTTATTTTACGAACGTTCGTAGTGACGTGGAATATGAAAGCTCTACTAATTCAGAAATGTACTTTGGTTCATTTTTGAATTTTTTAGATAGCATGTTAGTTGAGTTGATTTACAGATTTTCCGAACGGGAAAGCCCACTCCTTCAGGTGCGGGATGAGAGTGAGGTCGGATACGGAGTGCTACTAAAAATCGAAAGGTTTGTGGTGCTTCAAGTGTCCGGAAATTCCGTCCTTTTTTGTATGTATGTTGCAGTTTGAAAAAAAATTAATACATTGTGTATATGAACGAATATAGACGAATAAACACAACCGTATATTAATTAACTATCATTTCGTTTTTTGTCCCCGATACATGGTCAATAATTAGAGAAGCAACTATAGAAGAGTATAGATGATAAAAAAGGTAGATTAATTAGAGATGTAGGTGAAGAACAATCTCGCAAACAATAACTGTTAAAGTCAAACTACTTCCAACAAAAGAACAAGCTTCTATTTTGCAAAATATGAGTCAATCGTATGTTTATACAATCAATACCCTTGTTTCTGAAATGGTTACAGAAAAGAAAAGTACAAAGAAATCAAGCAAGGATATTTCTGCCGACCTGCCAAGTGCTGTTAAAAACCAAGCGATTAAAGACGCTAAAAGTGTGTTTAAGAAAGTGAAGAAAAATAAATACAAGGTTGTTCCTGTAGTAAAGAAGCCAGTGTGTATTTGGAATAACCAAAACTATTCTTTTGATATCACGCACATTTCAATGCCTATCATGATTGATGGCAAGGCAACTAAAACACCTATTCGTGCTTTGTTGGTCGATAAAGATAACCGCAATTTTGATTTGTTGAAACACAAATTAGGTACTCTTCGTATCACGAAAAAAGCGAATAAATGGATTGCACAAATATCTGTCACCATTCCTACAAGTGAAAAAACAGGCACAAAGATAATGGGGGTAGATTTGGGTTTGAAAGTCCCTGCTGTTGCAGTGACAGAAGATGGAAGCGTCCGTTTCTTTGGAAAGGGTAGACAAAACAAATCTGTCAGACGTAAGTATAAATCCAAACGTAAGAAGTTAGGCAAATTAAAGAAATTAAATGCTATTCGCAATCTTGATGATAAAGAACAACGATACATGAAAGACCAAGACCACAAGGTTAGTCGTGCGGTTGTTAATTTTGCTAAAGAAAATAAGGTTTCTGTCATTCGCTTAGAACAACTAACGAATATCAGGCAGACGGCAAGAACAAGCCGTAAAAACGAAAAGAATCTGCACAACTGGTCATTCTATCGTCTTTCTCAATTCATTGAGTACAAAGCGAAACTAGTGGGTATTAAAGTTGAATTTGTGAATCCTGTATACACAAGTCAAACATGCCCGAAATGTTCCGAAAAGAATAAGGCACAAGATAGAAAATATAAGTGTAAATGTGGATTCGAAAAACATCGTGATTTAGTCGGTGCAATGAATATTCGCTATGCACCTGTGATTGATGGTAAAAGTCAATCAGCCTAAGATGCTATATGCACTGTCTTAGAAGGGGTAATGAGATACCCTAATCTTGAAGGTTGTTTCAAAACAGAAATGAACTGCGAACGCTTAGTCATTCAAGAATCCCACCCGTCATACCGTAAGGTGTAGGGCTTGCGACTTTAGTCGTGGGAATCTCAAAGGGGGTATAAAGTTGATTAGTCCTTTAAATTCGAAAATAATGAGTTACTTGCCTTCTCAGCCTGACTTTGAATTTCTGACAGATTACTATACTGAACAAAAAGTTAGAATTAAACCAAATCAACCATCTATTCTGTTTTACCAATTTAAAATGGGAGGGGTAAGTAGTCAAATTTCTGTTATCCCGGATGGGTGTATCGATATTCTCATTAATTGTGATCAGCATTACGGTAATATTTGTGGAAGCGTTACTAAAAGTAGAGTGATTAACCTTCTCCCGAACAGTACATACTTTGGTATTCGTTTTCTGCCATGCCTAGATATTAAGAAAATAAAATTCGGTATAAAAGACCTTACAGATAAAGAAATTTGCTTAAATGAAATGTTTCCTGTAAATACAAATATTTTAGAAAGGGTAGTAGCCGACGAAAGTTTTATGGAGAGAGTCAATATATTCAATGAAGTATTGGAAAGTCAAATTTTTGAGACTGATAGATCAACAAAACTAATAAAACAAGCATTATATAATATATACGCGACAAGAGGTAATATTACTATAACTCAACTTGCAGATGAAGTAGGATATTCAACTAGATATTTAAGAAAACAATTTGAAGACCATATTGGAATTTCCCCAAAATTATTTAGCCAAATCGTAAGATTTCAATCATCACTAAATATGCTTCTGAGGACAACTCACTCTACGTTAAATGATGTTATTTATGAGAATGGTTATTATGACCAAGCCCATTTGATCCATGAGTTTCGGAATTTTGGATGCGTGACACCTTTTCAATTAACTGGGCAAAAAAGTTGCCTGAAAACTAGCTAAATAACGTTTGTTTAGCTAAAGCAATTACTTATTTAAGTAATTGCTTTTTTACGTGCGACTGGCATGCGCATATTGGAAGAATTTTTAGGTGAAAATTTAGAATGTTCCGATTTTTACAATATCAAATTATCTTAATCTGATAATCTGTAATTAATATAAAGAATGCTTATTGTTCCTACTACAGTTCAAAGGAAAAATGGGCAATCAACAAAACAAAAGAGGGGAGTCAGATGAATGACGAAATACCAACTGTTTATTAATGGTAATTGGGTTGAGGCTATGCCAGGCAGAAAGTTTGAGTCTATTAACCTCAGAACCGGAAATGTACAGTTAGACAAAACATGCCTGGGTTGACTTGAATGAAAAAGTTGTGAATATGGAGGGTAACGCTTTGTATAAATAACAAAATTATAATAACACCAATGGGGGTAGGGATTATAGAGACACAAAAATCAGTAGAGAACATTCAAATTTTATCAGATGGGCAAAGTCTAAAAAGAAGTTTAAAGATGCGAGATTTAGTTATTTTTGGTCTTGGCTTTATGGCACCAGTTGCAGCGATGTCAATGTTTGGAATTATCACATTGGTATCTCAGGGCCATTCTGTCCTCTCATATGTTCTTGGTTTTGTTGCAATGTTATTTACGGCATACAGTTTCGGTAAAATGGTTGAAGCTTACCCAGTTGCGGGCTCAACCTATACCTACGCCCATAAAGCGCTACACCCTAAAATAGGATTTATAGCTGGATGGGGAATGCTCCTTGATTATCTGTTGATACCCATGCTAACTTTTTTGATCAGTGCAAGTTTTGCAAACGCCCTTGTACCAAGCATTCCGGTTTGGGCTTGGGTTCTCATTTTCGCAATCCCAATCACGATTGTAAATATAATTGGAATTGATATTGCAACTAAGTTGAATTCAGTTTTAGTGCTCTTCATGATTATCGCGGTGATTGCCTTCGTTTTTAGCGCAAGTCACTTTATTATAACGGGTGATTTATCTTTAATAAACTATAAGGCAATTTATGATGGTGATTCATTTTCAATAGGAGCAGTTATTGGCGGGGCAGCTATTGTTATTGTCGCTTACCTAGGTTTTGATGCTATTACAACCTTGGCTGAAGAGACGAACGTAGAGGGGAATAAAATTGGTTTGGCCATTATGTTTACTTGTGTCATTCAAACGGTATTTTATGTTTCCGTCACTTATTTAGCAGTGATTCTTGTAGGAAACTATTTAACTATTGATAATCCCGACACAGCCTTCTTCAACGTTTTAGAGACTATAGGGGGCGGGTTTCTCCAGACTTTTATTACATTTACGATTATCGCATCTGGAATTGCAAGCGCTTTAGCAAGTCAATCAGCTTCAAGTCGTCTGCTCTTGGGGATGGGACGTGACAATGTCATCCCTCAAAAATTTTTTAGCTATATCCATCCAAAGTATAAAACACCGATGAATAATATTTTATTAATGTCAATCATCGGAGTTATTGGTGCAGTATCTTTGGATTTGCAAATTGTATCCGACTTAGTTGCATTTGGTGGATTATTAGGATTTGCTTTCGTGAATATTTGTGTAATTAATCATTACTATTTAAAAAATAAGCAAAAAAATATCGTTAAATATTTGATAGTTCCATTAATTGGGATGTTAGTTTGTCTTTATATATTGTGGGGGCTTTCAACAGTCGGAAAAATAGTTGGATTTACCTGGATGGGAGTTGGTGTTTGTTATTTCGCGATTCGATCCATGTATTCAAAAGAATCTAAGAAACTCTTAACAGATATAGAAGGGCAGAATATTAGTTAACTAAAATAACAATCTTTTACCTACTCAGACATTAAAGGAGGAATAAATATGCAATCCGTTACAAAGCGAAATACCCTGAGCAAATTGGAATTATCAGAACTTGATAAAAAACATTATTTGCATCCAACCACACCACCAAGAGCTCATTATTTATCAGGGCCTTCAACAATCTTTACAGAAGGAAAAGGAATTTATCTGAAAGACATAGAGGGGAAAGAGCGTATTGATGGGGTTTCGATGCTTTGGAATGTTAACCTTGGCTATGGGAATGAAGAGCTTGCTGAGGTAGCAAAACAGCAGATGTTAAAACTTTCTTACAGCTCTTCATTCAGCGGACAATCCAATGAGCCCGCTATCCTTTTAGCACAGAAAGTGGCCTCATTAGCACCTGGGGATTTGAATGTTTGCTTCTTCACATCGGGAGGCTCGGAATCTAATGATACTGCATTTAAACTAGCCCGTTTTTATTGGAAAGTAAAAGGTCAGCCAGAGAAAACTAAAATAATTTCTCTTGAACAATCATTCCATGGGGTTACAGTAGGAGCCACAAGTGCTACCGGAATCGAAGGATTCAACAAATTTACGACTTCCAATGCTCCGAACTTCCTTACAGCTGCAGCGCATGCTTTGAATGCAGAACTTGGAGACAAAAGTGATCCAAATTACTCCCGTTCTATTCGTGGGATAATTGAATCAGAAGGATCCGACACCATAGCCGCTGTCATTCTGGAGCCAATCCAAGGAGCAGGCGGGGTAAGGTTCCCTCCTGACGGATACCTTCAAGCTGTTCGCAAACTTTGCGACGAACACAACATTTTGCTTATTGCAGATGAGGTGATTTGTGGGTTTGGAAGAACCGGAAAGACCTTCGGTGTTGATAATTGGAACATTGTTCCGGACCTTCTATGTGTGGCAAAAGGAATCTCAAGTGGCTACGCACACCTGGGTGCCGTAATTATGAGAGAGCATGTAAGAGAAGCATTTATTCAATCGGATGAAATGATGTTCCATGGATTCACATATAGTGGACATCCAATGGCTTGCGCGGTTGGCTTGAAGACACTTGAGATATTAGAAAGAGATCAAATTGTTGAGAATAGTAGACTTCGCGGTGAAGAATTATTAAAAGGACTTAAGTATCTCGAAAGCAATCATAAACATATAACGAATGTAAGAGGTCTTGGTCTACTTGCCGGTATTGAGCTAGTTAAAGATCCTGAAAAAGGCATCTCATTTGATCCGTCGGTACATGCCGCAGCTCTGTATACAGATATATGCATGGACTTAGGGCTGCAATTGCGTTACTTCGATTGGAAGGGAACAAATACGGTTGCTCTTGCTCCACCGCTTATTATTACAAGCCAACAGGTTGACGAGATTATTAACAGAATGTCTGACGCTTTTAAAAGGTTCGAAAAACAAATTTAATTCACGCTAGCAAAATCTATTAAGACGATTGATAGTAAAGTACTTAATCTAATAAACGACTGTTGACCAGGCGCTCATAAAATGTGAGCACCTGGTCTTTTTGCGTTTATTCATCATACGGTCTAAATTTTTTACAGAGGATTAAGTTCATCTTTTTTCTCTAGTAGCATAATTTTTAATTATATTTTTGATATTCTTTAGCCCCTATTTAAGAAGTAACCACGTATATATAACGTATGCAAGGCGATAAGATATAGAAAGCTATCGAAGGGGAACAAATAATCATTCCTTATTCCATTATAGGGTCATAATCTTAAAAATGGTTTAAATTTAGTAGTTGACCTCGTAGTTTATTGTCTGTTATATTTACAAAAATACTAAAAGGATAGGTGAAGAAGTTCGGCATAGCAGAAGTTTGATTTTCGCGAACTTTGTTATGACTGGAAAAGAGTAAAAAAATCAATTTGAAGCAAACTGAAATAAGCATTTTAATGTGTTTATTTGGTATGCCCATTTGATTTTTTACTCTACGGACTGATTCTCTTTTTTAACCGCAGAGTAAAGCTCTGCGGTTTTTTGTGTTTTAAAATTTTTAGGAGGAAGTTTTTATGAATAATTTATTAAACCAATTACAGGTACCTTCACGATTTGAACAGACTGATAATATTTTTTGGCAGGATCCTTATATTGCCAAACAGTTATTAGAAGCTCATTTAAACTCTGATATTGAAGGAGCTAGTAGGAGTTTTCCGTTTATTGATAAATCTATTGATTTTATTCAACAAATAGCTCCCAAAAAATCTTATCAAAAAGTACTAGACTTAGGTTGTGGTCCAGGCCTTTATAGTGAGCGATTAGCCAAAAAAGGTTATACGGTAACAGGGATAGACTTCTCTGAAAACTCAATTCGTTATGCAAAAGAACAAGCAAAAAAACTAGATTATGATATTGAATATCGCTTTGAGAATTATTTGGAATTAAATGATTCAAATATCTATGACTTGGCCCTATTAATATATTGTGATTATGGTGCTCTTGCACCTGAAGATCGCAGGAAATTACTTTTCAACATTTGGAACAGTTTGAAGAATGGTGGAAAGTTGTTATTAGATGTTTTCTCTCAAAATAAATTTGATCAGTTCAAAGAAGAACAATATTGGAGTACTAATGAAAATGGTGGTTTCTGGTCAAAGGATTGCTATGTAGCTATCGGTAGAAATCTTAAATATCCTGATAGAGTAACATTAGAGCAAACAACAGTGGTAACTGATGATAAAATAGAAACTTACAACATTTGGTATCAATTCTTCACAAAGGAATTCTTCATCAAAGAGGTAACCGCTGTAGGGTTTACTGTAAAAGAAATTTATGATGATGTTTCTGGTAAAACTGGAACTGGAGGAAGTGAAACTATCGCCTTATTGTTAGAAAAGCAAGGGTAAATTGATTTTTTTCTTTTTCATTGCTCATTATAATGGAGCAATGAAAAAAGCTTAATTAGGGGTACCGCCATATGCCTATCAACCTAATGGAACAGATTGTCCTCAAAACGATAAAAATAAACTTCGGTGCTATGAAAAACACAAAATTTTCGTTTGGGGGGTACTTTAGGTTGATGGCGATGGGGTGCATGCTATCAAAAATAGTTCTGCTTGACGTAAACGATCTTCTGTAAGTTTTTATATTGAAAACCCTTTTTCTTTATTCTTTAATAATTATTTGCGCCGAATTTAACTTGCACATTTGCATCCTCGTATTCTTTTTTTACCAGGTAGATAATTTCATTTGCTTGATATTTTGATAGTTCCTTTGCCATCACTGTTACAGAAACTTCTTCTCCTTCGATTCGTACTAAAGCATCAGGATAACCTAGTACCTTGATTTGCATCTCAAGTATGGTTTCTGTAGATTCTTCTTTATTGAGAGTATCAATTTCAATAGACGCCTTATTTTTTTCTTCAGCAAAATACTGATCTGATGTAATTTGTTGTGTTAACTTTTGGCGCAGCTGGTTTCTCTCGTTACTAACTTGTAGGCGCGTTTCTTCAAATAAAGGGCTTGGTGAGGATACTTCCTTTGTTACATTCTGTAAATTTTCTTTTTGATCTGCATCTTCTCTGAATGTAATCTCCTCTTTTGATTGTTTTGGTGAATCCATCAAAGAATAGACTGAAATAACCGCTACTATGGTTAATAATGCAAGTAACCAAGACGATTTACTTTGTAGGTGCATTCACTGTCCCTCCATCAATAAATTTAGTGAAATACTAAGCATTTTTTCAATGTCTGTTTAATGAGAAATTTATGGAGCAGTATCGTTTATTATGTTAATGGCAAGAAATGCGTAATTAATGAGCCCTCACTTGAAAGAGAGTTAATAGAGCATGGTCTTACTTGCCTTATATATATTCCTAAGAAACTTAATTCTTACATAAAACTTAAAAATAAATTACGTCCTCAAACTCTAGCAAGTCCGGAATAGATTGTTATAAACTGAGAATAAGGAAAAACGATTTACACATTTAAGGAGGGAACAATTTTGATAATTATAGAAACAGAAAGGTTAGAATTACGAGAATTTAATGATGAGGATATTTCTGTCCTTTACACAATTTTCTCAGATGCTGAAACAATGAAATATTATCCGTCACCATTTAATTTAGAACAAACTAAAAATTGGATTGAGAAAAATAAACAAAGATATCGAGAAGATGGTTATGGTTTATGGGCTGTCTGTTTAAAAGAATCGAAAGAATTAATTGGAGATTGTGGCCTCGTTAAACAAATAGTTGATGGAAAAACTGAAGTTGAAGTGGGTTACCATATTCATAAAAAATATTGGTCTAAAGGATATGCTACTGAAGCAGCTAAAGGTTGCGTGGAATATGGATTTTCACAGTTAGGACAAGAAAAACTAATAAGTATTATTGATCCCAAAAATGGACCTTCCATTCGTGTGGCTGAAAAAAATGGTTTTATGAAGGAAAAGGAGTCGTTTATTTTTAATAAAATTCATGATATATATTCCTTGCAATAGAATAAGTTGCAATTGTAACTAAGTGATTACAACTACAACTTTTTTATACTTTATATAGAGGATTATTGAATTAAGGAAAATATATTATTTAGTTAGATAGGAAGTTCCTATCTATTTTTTGTTAAGGGAATTTTATGAAAGATCCTTTTTTAAATAGTAGTGCTTATAATCCCGTCCAACATTGTCCAATGTACCATAGACTTGATAACCGTGATTTTGATAAAAATCTAAAGCTTGAAAACTTAAAGTATCCACTTTTATGAAATCACAGTTGTTATGTAAAGCTATTTGTTCGATTTCTTCTAATAATTTAGATCCATAGCCTGAACCACGAATTTCCTCATCGATCATAAGTGTATGGATCTCTAACCAATTCCAACAAATTTCTCCTAATATACCACCACAGGTTTGACCATTTTCATCTGTAAGGAAGAGGTTGATTTCTTGATATCTGCCTCTTAAATCTTTTGGGAAATGTTTCAAATTGTATTCGTAAAGCTTATTATTAATTAAAGATTTTTTACGATCATTTTGCTCTTGTGAGATGTTGTATTGCATAAATTTTTTCCTCCTCTTTTATAATGGGAAATTTCGCTTCCAAATCATATGATGGCTATTTTCACTCCAATAATGTTCTAGTAAGAAGTTTGGCTTCCCCAATTTTTTCTGCCAAAAAGTTTGAGCCTGTTTGTAGCCACTATCTAAACAAAAACCTCGCATATTTTTACTCTCTAGCGTGGTGATTATTTTTTGAAGTAACATCGATCCTAATCCACGATTTTGATAGTGAGGGTGAATAAAAACCGTCCCAATCTCAGGAAATTCTATTAGATCGTCCTTTATCGTTTTTTGAATCAATTCATTCGCTACTCCGTATTCGATTGTACCAATAATATTCTTAGTTTCTTCATCAACTGCTATCCAGAAAAATCGTTTCTCTCCTTGACTATCCAAATCCCATTGTAAATAATGTTTTTTTAGTTCCCATTCTTCTTTTTGATCATCATGTAGCCCTGCAAGACCTTCTTTTTCAAAAGTATCGGTAATCACTAGGAGAAAAAACTCATGCAACTCTTTAGTATCTGTTGGTTGGGGACGTCTTATGTTAATTTTCTCCAAATAGCATCCTCCTAATTATAAAATAAAAAAGATAAGTATATATAGCATTAGACAAATAACCAGGTACTTAAAAAGTAAAGACCTGGTCATTTTGCAAATCATTCATTCATTTTTTCATTCTCTGGTTCTAAGTGAATAAGAATATTGGCTTGATGAAAGAGGTTATTTATCTTTTCTTCAATACGATCACATAAATCATGAACGGTTTCAATGCTTTTATTGGATGCTACGACTAAATGGAAATCTATATATTCTTCAGCGCCGGAACGTCTAGTTCGAAAATCATGATACTCGATGTATTCATCTTTAAATGATTCAATAATTTGGATAATTTGTTCTTCCTCTTCTTTTGATAAACGTGCATCCAATAATGGAGGAAATGCCTCCTTCATGAGTTTGAAAGCTTCCACCATAATATAACAGGCTAATAGAATACCGATAATTGGGTCTAATATATACCAACCAGTTAAATGCACAATCAATAAACTTAGGGCAACGCCTAATGATGTATAGACATCTGTAAGTAGGTGGAGTGCATTTGATTTCATGGCAACAGAGTTGGTATTCTTTGCAGTTCTATAAACAATCCTTGATACAACAAAATTAATCAAGGCGCCAAATAACATAACCAGTATTCCTAGAACGGGGAGTTTGATTGGTGTGGGAGTAATAATTTTAAGAATACATTCATAAATAATCCAAATCCCAGCAACAAAAATTAACAGTGTTTCAATCGTTCCAGAAATATTTTCAACCTTCCCGTGTCCGTAGGGATGCTCTTTATCAGCTGGTTTACCGGAGATTCGTACGGAGAAAAAGGCAATTAAAGAAGCGAGTAAGTCTAGAAAAGAATGGATTGCTTCAGATAAAATTGCTACCGATCCAGTGAACAATCCAACGATAATTTTTAAAAGAACAACAGTAGAATTACTAATAACTGATAAAAATGCAATTTTTGATGAATTCACCTTAAATCACCTCCTGATAAATTTAGACTTATGATACCAAGTAAACTTTGAGTGGGTCTATAGCAACGTTTTTTCCTAATTCCTATTAAATAATAAGTGTGAAAGAAAGTTGTATAAAGGAAAAATACTTAACCATGGTTAATAAAAGATTTACACAACAAAAAATACATTGAGGTATTAGCTATGGTCTTTGGATTAAGATATTATGCTAATTAAGCGGGAGAAGAATAAAATTATAGTATGTGTAGCCTAAAGAATATCTAGGATTTGATATCTGTCACCGTTTTCTATTGTTCACATTTGCTGTAAAATCTAGACAATAGGAAAAAGAAAAGGAATTGTTATCCATTTTCTGCCTTCGATACAATAAAATAGGGTCATCACACAAAGTTTGAGATGCATTTGTAAACGTATATCAATAAAATAGTGGTTTCAAATTTGGTCGGTAAAGAGTCGGATCGTAAAGTGAATTATATTCAAATTACTAGGAGCAATATTGAACAGGAGCATTTATGTTGTGCACTTGGGGCGAAGCAATACGAACAAGCGGTAAAGGAAAAGAAAGAATGGCTAATGAACCGTATGGATGAGGGGTTAGTTTTTTATCGTTTAAATGATCGGGCAAAGGTGTTTATTGAATATTTACCTGCAAAACAAGCTTGGGTTCCTATAGATGCACCAAATTATATGTATATTAATTGCCTATGGGTTTCAGGTAAGTATAAAAATCAGAATCATGCGATAACTGTTTGAAAAGTGTAAGGAAGATGCACTGGCGCAAGGTATGGATGGTAACGTACATATAGTAGGGGGAAAGTTTCCATTTCTAAGTAGTGATAAGCGTTATTTTGAACAGTTGGGGTTTAAAGTTGTAAATCAAGCAGCACCTTATTTTCAGCTAGTCGTCTATAAATTTAACGATTGTGCCGAGGATCCTTCCTTTAAACTACAGGAGAAAAATCCGTTATCTAATAACAGTGGTATTGTGATATATTTCACTGCCCAATGTCCGTTTGCAGTAGGTGTTATAAATGATTTGAAAAATAAAGCAGAGAAAAGGGGCATTCCTTTTCATGCATATCAACTAATGACGAAAGATGAAGCACAGAATGCACCTATCATATGGACAACCTTTGGGCTATTTTACAATGGTCAGTTTATTTCACATGAAATTATGAGTGCAAACAAGTTCGAAAAATTATTAAATCCGTTATGAGTAGGGAAATTATCCCCCTTTTATGAACTTTAAAATTAGAGCAAATAAACAAATACCTATAAAAGAACCTAGAGTAAACGACCAAGAAAAATAATCGTAAAAAATGTATGCAATTACGATTGCAAGCATATAGCCGAGAACAGTGCCTAACAATTGTTTTTTGATATTCAACGTTCTCACTCCTTATTGCGTAGGATTTTTAAAATTTATCCCCCTTATTTACATTTTATAGAATTATCAGACAAATATCCATGGGAATTAAGAATTGAGGTGGACATCAGCTTTGAAAATTAGCAAACAGTATGCAGAACATTATAGATGGGGAGATCAATGTGATGACTGGCATTTAGTGAAGAATAAAGATCTCAGTATTATTCATGAGTGTATGGCTACTAAAACAGTTGAGGTTAATCATTTAAATCAAAGATGTTGTACACAGGACATGGCAACACCATCTGTGGAGAGCTCTGTAACGCTTCTCTTAAGTATATAAGAACCCCACTGCTTTAGCTGTGGGAGTAGTCAGAACCAAATAGTAGGGGAGATCGTATCCAACTATAAAGATTTTCATTCTTTTGCATGAGGTATGTATTTATTTTAGTAAGTATAGTAAATGTTAACAATTGCAAAGGAGATGTTTTACGAATGAAGATTACAATGGTGAAACTATATGTGTATGATGTACATAAAATGAAGGAATTTTACTGCAATCATTTAGGATTTACATTAATAAAGAATACGGATAATTTTTTTGATATAGCTGTTGGTGAAAGTATTATCACTTTTGAAAAAATACCGTATATGGTTAAAAAACAATATCACTTTGCGTTAAATATTCCATGTAATTTATTTAAACAAGCGAAAAGCTGGGTAAAAGAATATGCAGAATTATTATTTTCAGAGGGACAGGATGAAGTATATTTTGATACATTAAAGGCTCATTCTTGTTATTTTTATGATCCAGAAGGAAATATTATTGAGCTCATTTCAAGACAGGATGTAAATCCAAAACAGGATGTAGAGTCTTTTTCACCCGAGCATGTACTAAATATTGCCGAAATGAATTTAACGACGGATGCTATTTATTCAGTAGCCGATAGTTTAAAAGAATACGGTATAACGCCAATGAATCATAACGAAATTCGCTCAAATGCTCTCACGTTTATGGGGAATTATGAAGATGGAGCAAATTTACTTTTAGGACCAAGTGAACGTGTTTGGTATTTTTCTAATAAAAAAGCAATTGTTAGTCCTATTAAGATAGAAATCAATAAAAACTTGCAACTATGCATGACCGAAGACGGTGATTTCACCATTTCACAGCTTTAAAAACACTATCAGACCATTAAATCTCCTTAAAATTGTCATTGAATAAAAAAGTATATTTATTCGAAAAGTGATTAGGGGAATATTTAATATTCGCGATAGCAAAGAAATAAAGTGGGAGAAAAACTGCTCATAAAATCCCGATGGTGAAGACTAATAATCGGTAGGGATAAAGTAAACCCCCTGAAGGTTTCATTTAGAAGTCGCTGCAATAAAAATGCTATTAATCAATCATAAAGGAGTTAATTTATTGAAAGCAAAAAGTATTAAATTATATGAATTTGGAAGCCCTCGGGAGGTTTTGAAGTTTGAAAATAAAACGATTCAACCCCCTCAAGAACAAGAAATTCTTGTTCGAATGCTGGCGCGACCTATTAACCCTTCAGATTTAATACCAATATGGGGGAGTTATGCTCATCGAATTTCTTTACCAACTATTCCTGGCTATGAAGGGGTCGGTATTGTAGAGGATGTAGGTCCGTATGTTTCTAAGAATCTTATCGGAAAGCGTGTATTACCTTTACGGGGGGAAGGAACTTGGCAGGAAATTGTAAAAACAAGCGCAGAATTCGCAGTGCCTATTCCAGATTCTATCGATGATTTTACTGCAGCGCAAATGTATATCAACCCAATGACAGCTTGGGTATCTTGTACGGACATATTACAATTGAGGCCAAATGATGTTTTATTAGTGAATGCTTGTGGGTCCGCAATTGGGCACATATTTGCTCAGCTAGCAAAATTGTTAGGTTTTCAATTAATCGCAGTAACGAGAAATAATCGGCATACAGACGATTTAATTCAGCTTGGCGCTTCCTATGTAATAGATACTTCAAAAGCACCGCTCTATGAAACAGTAATGGAACTAACAAATGGTAGGGGTGCTGATGCTGCTATTGATTCTATTGGAGGGGCAGCGGGCAATGATCTTTCTTTCTGTCTGAAATCTGGAGGGAACTTTTTAGCCATTGGTCTTTTATCAGGTGTGCAAGTGAATTGGCAGAGAATTGTTAAAGAGGCAAATGTAAATGCAAATATGTTCCATTTGCGTCATTGGAATAAGCAAGTATCGGTAGAAAGATGGCAAGATACATTTCATCATTTAATTCAACTAGTTAATAGTGGTAAGTTAAAAATGATGACGGTCGATGCTCATTATGATTTGCTAGACATTAAAAACGCGATAACGGCTGTTGAATCATCTAAAACGACTAAAGGAAAGATTTTTTTAACTTCTTTCAGCGGGTGTTCACCCTCTGAATAGAGGACCTCAGTCTAAGAACGTCACGTCGTGTGGCAATTTATCTGCTCTTTCGCACAAAAGACATCTATTGGTCTAAAGCCTCCCGGACATAATTATGCCGAGGTATAATAGATCAAGTTATAAATCAAAACGAAGGGTAATATTTTTACCCTTCGTTTTTTATGCCAGCTTAAAAAATAAAAGCTTACTACGATCCTAAAATAAATCAGTTGATAAATATCGAAGACCAGTATCAGGTAGGATAACGACAATTCGTTTTCCTTTGTTCTCTGCACGTTTTGCAAGAGCTGTGGCGGCAAATAAAGCAGCACCTGATGAAGTACCTACTAATATACCATCTGATTTCGCAACTGCGCGTGCAGCCTCATAAGCTTGTGAAGTTTCTACCTCAAGCACTTCATCAATTATTTCTAAATGAACATTCGATGGTACACGAGCCTCGTCGGCATCAGAGAAGCGGTGAACACCTGTGATTTCAATGATATCTGGATTATCAACTGTTGCAATGGAATTAACAGCAGGCTCTACTCCAATGATCTGGATAGCCGGATTTTTTGATTTTAAGTATGCGCCAGCACCACTTATCGTACCACCTGTGCCGATTGCTGCCACAAAGATATCAATGTGTCCGTCTGTATCCTCCCAAATCTCAGGACCAGTAGTTAACCTATGAACATTTGGGTTGGCATCATTATTAAGCTGATTTAAAAACACAACATTTTCTTCTTGTTCAACGACCGTTTCTCGAAATACTTTATTAGCCTCAACAAAGTCACCCTCTGTTTCCTCAAAGGCAGCCACCATTTCTGGGACATCTGAAAAAGGGACAACCTCCGTTCCATATGCCTTTACAACCTTTGTACGCTCTTCACTTACACCATCCTGCATGTAAATTCGAAGCTTATAGCCTTTTGCAGCAGCAATTGCGGCTAGACCAATACCGGTATTGCCACTTGTTGTTTCAATTATTGTTTTATCCTTTGTCAATACACCACGAGCTTCAGCATCCTCAATCATCGCTTTAGCAACACGGTCCTTCACACTATTAGCAGGATTAAAATACTCTAGCTTTACGATAATTTCGGCTTCTAGCTGTTGCTCTTTTATATACTGATTTAATGCTAATAGTGGTGTATGACCGATTAATTCTGTAATAGATTGTTTGATCTTATTCGTTACAATTTGACCCATCCGAATCAACCCCTTGATTTTTACCTACTTAACAAACTTGTTTTGTAGGAATTAATGGAATCGTACCATTATAATTCCTTATAAGCAATAAAATTCCTGATAGAAAGATTAAATGTAGTAATAGAAAAAAATAATTAATTAAATTCGCTAATACAACGTCCTTCTTTTATGAATAGGTATTATGTAAGTGCACTATATATGTCATGATCTATCTATTCAAAATGCAAGGACTGGATCATTCTATCTGTTCAAATTGTAAATATTTGCGCAGGAGAATGTCTGAGAAAGCCTAATGGATAGAAGGTAACCTGATAATTCGGTAAGTTGCAATAACTTCGAGAGTAGTTATTATTCACTTTCGTATGTATAATGGGAGTCTATGTTAGGTAATTATCTTTCAGAAATAGTAAAAATAATTGAACACATAAATGAGGCTTAATGATGAGTAAAAAAAGGTTTAAGGATTATGAATTAAGTAATGAAATAATAATGGCACTGGATAGCTTAGGATATGAACAACCAACAGAAGTTCAGAGTAAGGTTATTCCGTTAGCATTAGCAAAAACAGATCTTGTTGTAAAATCACAAACAGGTAGTGGGAAAACTGCATCTTACGGGATTCCAATTTGTGAAGCCATTGATTGGCTAGAAAACAAACCACAAGCCTTAGTGTTAACTCCGACAAGGGAGCTTGCTGTTCAAGTAAAAGAAGATTTTACGAATATTGGCAGACTGAAGCGCATTAAAGCAACAGCGATTTATGGAAAACAGCCGATTGCCATTCAAAAAACAGAACTAAAGCAAAAAACACATGTTGTTGTTGGTACGCCGGGACGCATGTTAGATCATATTGAAAGAGGCACGCTTGTCTTAGACAAAATACGTTATCTTGTCATTGATGAGGCGGACGAAATGTTGAATATGGGGTTCATAGAACAAGTCGAAGCTATTATTAAACAAGTGCCTCAAAATCGTGTGACGATGTTATTTTCAGCTACGTTGCCAGAGAAGGTAAAAGACTTAGCTCTTAAATATATGAAAACACCTACTGATGTAGAAATTCAAGCTACGGGATTAACAACAGATAAAATTGATCATTCCCTTTACGTAGTGGATGAAGAACTAAAACTATCTCTGCTGCGCAAAGTTACGATTGTTGAAAATCCAGATAGCTGTATCATTTTTTGCCGCACAAAGGATAGAGTCGATACGTTATGTGAGCAGTTAATCAATTTAGGATATAGCTGCGATAAAATTCATGGCGGTATGATACAGGATGTACGACTTGAAGTGATGAATGATTTTAAAAGAGGCGATTTTAGATATTTAGTTGCCACAGACGTAGCGGCTCGAGGGATTGATATAGATAATATCACACATGTCATTAACTATGATTTGCCATTAGAAAAAGAAAGTTATGTCCATCGTACGGGAAGAACTGGACGAGCAGGTCTAAAAGGGAAAGCAATTACGCTTGTAACGCCGTTTGAAGATCGTTTTTTAAGTGAAATTGAAGACTATATTGGTTTTAAAATTCCAAATAAAGTAGTGCCAACTGAAGAAGATGCTTTTAAAAAAAAAGCAGCTTTTGAAGCGAAAATGGATATTGAGCCAACTCTGAAAAAGGCGAAAAGTGAAAAGCTGAACGAGCAAATCATGAAGCTATATTTTAATGGTGGTAAGAAAAAGAAGCTAAGAGCTGTAGATTTCGTCGGGACGATTGCCAAAATCGATGGTATAACAGTCGAGGATATAGGTATCATTACTATTACAGATGCTTTTACTTATGTAGAAATATTAAATGATAAAGGCCCGATTGTCTTAAAAAACATGAAGAAAACGACAATCAAAGGTAAGTTATTGAAAGTATATGAAGCCAATAAATAGTAAGTTGTAAGTTTTGATAGAGTTATGGGTCAACTAGAAAAGGTACTTGCCTTTCATATTGAATTAGTAAGAAAACAACAGCCAGTTCTCGGTATTTCACCGGGGACTGGCTGTTTATTTTGTTGAATATTATTTGGACGCTGAATTAAAGAGATCCTAAAGTAATCTTTAAAGTGCATAAATATATGTTTATTTGGAGGAATTTACTTTAAATTTGCTAATTAACGATATTTTAGAATAATATTTGTTAAAATGTAGCCTTGTATAAAAGTTGGTTAGAGTGGAAACTAGTTGACTACTTGAGATCAACGTTGAAAATGAGCTATTAAATTAGCTTGATGTAGTTTGGGAGATGAAAGTATGAAAGAAACAATTTCTTCAGTTTGTATAACTGCTGAAACAAAAATTAACATGATGAAGCATAAGTCTGCTAATTATTTATTGTTAGCTATTTTTGGCGGACTTTTTATCGGATTTGGAATTTTGCTCATCACTACTATTGGCGGCTTATTAAGTCCAACTGAGGTACCAAGTATGAAAATCTTACAAGGATTAGCATTTGGTGTGGCACTTAGTATGGTCATGATGGCTGGGGCAAATTTATTTACTGGTGATAATCTAGTTTTAACGGTTAGTACACTATCAAAAAAATCATCACCATTTGAGATGTTGGGCATTTGGTCGTTTAGTTACATAGGAAATTTCTTTGGTTCTCTTTTAGCAGCCGCATTATTTTTTTACTCGGGGCTAGCAGTTGGAGACACAGCAGCTTACATTGAAAAACTGGCTACAGCTAAAATGAATGCTAGTTTCGTTGAACTTTTATTGCGAGGTATTTTATGTAACTTGCTTGTATGCTTGGCCGTATGGTGTACCTATAAATTAAAAACAGAGACTGGAAAATTAGTGATGATCTTCTGCTGTATTTTCCCTTTTGTAACAATTGGATTTGAGCACTGTATAGCAAATATGACATTGTTTTCCCTTGCACTCCTCATACCTCATGGTGAACTAGTATCGTTTGGTGGAGCCATTTCAAATCTATTACCTGTAACACTAGGTAATATTATTGGTGGAGCCGTTATTGGTTTTGTCTATTGGATGAATGGCAGAGATTGACAAAACACTAGGTATTGCTAATGCAGTCAGTTTAATTGGAGTAGAATACTGCGTGCCATGGCAATTTGAGAAGTGATTGTAAGGATCTGTTTACATATACAGGAATATAAAGCGATACGATTATATCAAGTGAAATTAACGGATGAATACTTGACAATTTCCATCGCTTAATATACTTTGACTTTTAGATAAATCGTAGATAGAATGACAGGTAGAGTTGCTTATGTAACTCTACCTATTTTTATATATGTCAATGTGATTAATGCTATGAAAATAATAGATAATGTAATGAATATAAAAGAGCGGAGGAACTCAAATTGGAACAAGAAGTCAACCAACATACGATTCTTCAAGCAATTTTAGAGCTTTCAAAGCAAATGCAAGACATGAAATCGGATCTTCAACAACAAATCGAAGCAGTTGAGAAGAGATTAGAAGGAAAACTCGATACAGTTGAGAAGAGGTTAGAAGGAAAAATCGAAGCAGTTCAGAAGCGATTAGAAGAAAAAAACGAAGCGTTGGAAAAAAGATTAGACAAAGTTGAACAAAATTTAAGTCGAAAAATTGATCTTGTAGATGCAAAATTTGATATTTTGTCATCGGATGTAATAACGACAAAAGCTGAAGTATCTATGCTTAAACAAGTAAAATAGTATCAATTATGCCTCGGCATATTTCCGTGACACACGCTACCGTATCCCTTAAGGGTACGGTATTTTTTTATGGTATAATAAATGTCACGAAGGAGTGAAAACATTGTTAAAAACAGAGGTATTTGAACAATTAAAAAAGGCAATGAAAGAAAAGGATGTATTAGCAAAAGGTGTATTAACGCTTTTGAAATCTGCTCTAGATTTAGCTGAAAAAGAAAAGGGAGAAGCTTTATCGCCTGAAGAGGAAATGGCTATTATAAATCGTGAAGTAAAGCAAACAAATCAGGCTCTAGAGGGTGCTCAAAATGCAGGACGAGCTGACTTAATTGAAAAAGAGGAAGCGAAATTAGTTCTTCTAAAATCATTTTTACCAGAGCAATTAACTGAAGAAGAAATTGCAGAAAAACTTATGGCAGCTGGCGTTGTAAAAGGGATGAACATGGGGGAAGCGATGAAAATTGCAAAACCTTTGTTATCTGGTCAGGCTGAAGGCGCTGTTATTTCAAAAGTTGTAAAGGTCCTTATTTAATATCGTTAGAAACAGCCTCCTACTCCTATGTAGTAAGGGGTTGTTTTTTTGAGCTACTTTATTTTTTGTGCCAAGTTTGTGTCACTATTGCCAAAAAATGAAATCACTTATATACTTATTATTAACCACTGGTCAATAAGGAGGATACTATGTCGCCACGTAAGCCGTCAACAAAAGATTTGACGAAAGAAATGATTATAAATGAGGCTCATAAGCAATTTATCACGAAGGATTTTCAGCAAATATCAATGCGAAGTATTGCTAAAGAGCTTGGTTGTAGTCATGGGGCTATTTACTATCATTTTAAAAATAAAGCAGAAATATTTTATGCAATATTAAGTGACTATTTCACTGAACTAAATAATACTTTAGATGAAAATATGAACGGTCCTGAAGATCATACCACTAAACTGCTGAATGTTTTTGTAGGCTATATGGCGTTTGGTTTAAATAATCAAAGTCAGTATGAATTAATGTTTATCATGAGGGATAGCGAAATTGATGGGCTTTCGCAAGAGGCAGCGAACCATAGTTATGAAAAATTTGCACAATCTGTACAGTCCTTATCACAGGCAGAACTGTTGATTTCAGATATACATTCTACATTCATTGCTCTTCATGGATTTGTTGCACATTATCGTCATTACGTAAAAAATTATGAGGAAGCGAAAGAAGCAGTGGATGTACATGCAAAATTTCTTATCAAGGCTTTAACATTAAGAGAGTAGCTCTAGTGAAAAATCTAGAGCATTCTTTTAATAGTTATTTGACCAGTGGTTAATTAAAAGGGGGAATAAAGTTTGCGAAAAGCATTAGTTATTGGGGCATCTGGTGGTATGGGTTATGCGCTAGTAAATGAACTAGTTAGTCGAAATATACAGGTGAAGGCATTTGCTAGAAATGAAAAAAAGTTAGTTGCACTTTTTCGGCAGCACAAAAATGTCGAAATTATTTCGGGTGATGTATTTAATGAACAGGATATGATGAGAGCTTCAAACGGTGTGGATATTATTTTTCATGCTATTAGTTTTCCGTATCAGGATTGGGAAAAGCTCCATTTGCGATGCTTAGATATGGTGATTAACATAGCCGAAAGGCGAGGAGCGAAGATTGCACTTGTAGATAATATTTATGCATATGGAAGACAATCGATAAACCCTGTAATAGAGCAAGCTAGAAAGGAACCACAGACGAAAAAAGGGAAAATTCGTTTAACGATGGAAAATAAATTGAAATACAGTAAGGTACCCTCGTTAATTGTACATTTCCCTGATTTGTATGGACCAAATGCAGAGAATACAATACTCTATGAAACATTAAAAAATGTGGCACAAGATAAAAAAGCTAATTTTGTAGGGAATATGCAAGTGAAGAGAGAATTTCTTTATACAGTTGATGGCGCAATGGCTATGGTTGAGCTTGCTTTACGAGACGACACATATAATCAGAACTGGAATGTGCCGGCTGTTCACCCAATTGCAGGGGAAGAACTAGTGGAAATTTTACGTGACATTACTGGCTACAAAAAGGGTATTCGTACAGTTTCTAAAGGCATGATCCGACTGATTGGAATATTTGCTCCTTCTATGAAAGAAGTAGTTGAAATCTTGTATTTAACAGAAGAACCGGTCATTTTAAGTGGGGAAAAATTTGAAAAGGAAATAGGTGCTTTACCAAGTACTTCATATAGAGTAGGGCTAGAAGAAACGCTTGCATGGATGAACAAGGGAGCACTAAAAACCTTTTAAGAGTCAATGAAAAAATCCGCATAAACTTCTGTTGGTAGAAATTCACCTACAGAAAGCATAGCGGATTTTTTTTATTAGTATTTCTTATAGCTTAAATTTTTGTATGATATTACGTAGTTGCTGTGCCATCTCAGCTAAATTATTTGAAGACGCCGTAATCTCCTCAATACTAGCTGATTGTTCCTCAGAAGCAGCAGCCACATTTTGAATGTTTCCAGATGATTGAACGGCTATTACACCAACTTCCTCTACAGAAAATGCAATGTTGTTAACCCCGTCATTAATGTTTGAAATGATATTATTGACATAATCCATTTCTTGGGTTAATGAAGTAATATTCGAATATATTTCTTTAAAGGCTTCACCTGATTCATTAAAGCTAGTAGAGCTTTCTGCAAGGTTACTACTGCTAATTTCCATGGACTTTACAGCTTGCACAGACTCTTCCTTAATTGTTTCAATACGTGTTCGAATACTATTTGTTGCTGTAAGTGATTGGTCGGCAAGTTTACGTACTTCTTCGGCTACAACCGCGAATCCTTTACCGTGCTCACCAGCACGTGCCGCTTCAATAGATGCATTTAAAGCGAGTAAATTAGTTTGATCAGTAATCTCGTTAATTAAAGTTACAATGTCGCCGATCTCATTTGAATAAGTGCTTAAACGTTTCACAACCTCTGAAGTCTCTTGAATAGCATTAGATGTTAAGGCCATTTTTTCTGTAGCACTTTGAATCGTCGTATTGCCTTTTTCTGAAATAGAAGATGCATTAGATGCTTTAGTAGTGACATCATTTACGCTCGATACAACTTCTGACATCTTTGTGGAGATTGTCGTAATATGACTTTCTACTTCTTCAATAGAGGAAGTTTGTTTATCTGATCCTACAGCTACTTCTTGCATGGAAGATGTTATTTGTTGAATCGATGCACTTGTTTGCTCAGAGCCTGCCGATAACTCTTCGGACATAGCAGCTACTTGCTCTGCATTTTCAGCAATTTGCTGAATAAGTGAGCGTAAGTCTTCTGTCATATTTTCAATGCCACCTGAAAGCTGTGCAATTTCATTAGAACCCTTTATGTTAAGTGATTCAACAGTTAAGTCTCCTTGTGCCACTTTACCAACATAACTAGTCATATTTTTAATTGGTTTTATAATGCCTTTACTAATGAAATAAGCCACAATAATACCGAATATCAAAAACATCACAGTCATGATGATACAAATCCAAAGAGTCTGTGTTTGAAGTTTAGAAATAAAGGAAGCGTCCATATCTAAACCCAAAAGAATATCAGTATCTTTAAAAGGTATGAAAATCGATTTATGAATTCCATATTCATCTTCATAAATATCACTAGATTGAACAGTTTCAGTCTTTAGTGCTTCTTTCATGTCATTACTAAATACATAGTCCTGTTGATAATCATCTTTATTGCTTAATGCCACAATATGTTCTTTACCATTTGCACGTGAAAGAACGTAAGCATTTTCAATATCATACTCTTTAAGTGTTTCATTTAATTCTTTTAATATGTCATCATATTTATCCTTATCGCCGTCATCTGCAGCTTTGACGTCATTTTTGTCTAGATCATCAAAAATTGTATTTGATATTACGTCTAATGATGACTCAAATTGTGTAATAACAAAATTATCGATAATCCGATAAGATGTAATAAATAAGACGATACTAAAAATTACCGAAATAATAGCAATTGGAATAGTGAAACTTGCAATATATTTATAGAGTAAAGAGCTTTTAAATTTTTTGACTATACTCAACTTTAGCTGCCTCCAATACTTTCACCTTTTGTTGTAAGAACTGAACCATATCACTAATATGTTCTGTCTCAGTATAAGGAGAAATTGAAAAGAATTTTGCAGCAGCGACTGGAATTTGTTGTTTTGTATCGCTAGTGTTGACAGTACAAACACGTGTTGTATCACCGAAAAATACTTCGTCGCGACCTTCTCCTATAATTTCAAATAAAGAAGCGTTAAGGCCATTAATATATTCAATCTGATCTTGTGTATAGCCACCTGACTGCTCAGATTCCCAATTCAAGCCTTCTGGATACAAACGAAAGGCTGTGACTGGTCCAATATTAGACTCATTGACTACTTGTAACATTGGCGTTTTCTCAGCTAACTGCGCACGGAACGCTAAATTTACACGCACATAATTAGCTAATATTTGTTGATAGCCTTCTTTACCAAACGCCTGTAATGCAGCATAAATAGCAATCGAACTACCCATACGAGAGCACTCTAATGTATAGCCTGTATGATAAGAACCGTAGCCTCGATTACCTACATAAGGTGTGTCGAAATCCTCGATATCTAATAGCTGCAAATGTTTTCCTTCTTTTATTAAGAATAAGCTTGTTAAATACGGTGTTTGACCAAGCTTTTGGAAGTCAAAGCAAAGGCTATCTGCAATAGGAAGATATTGCATACGATCTCTAATTTGTTCAAGACCTTGTAAAACATCAGTCTCGAACTGAAGTGGGTTCGCCTTAAAATCATAATCGTTGAAAAATGCGTAAAAACCACCTAAAGCTGAATCAGCATGAATATGTATAGGCTTTAATGAATGTTTTTGTTCTAGCTCAGTTGTAACATTTTTGATTGCTTGTACATCGTCAATGGCAAATTGATCTGTAGCGCCTGTTGTAGCAACTACATACACTGGAATGCCACCATTTTCGATAACCTCAGTCATACGTAAACGTAAGTCTTCGATATCCATTGAATGGTCTTTTCCAGCTTTAACACGAATTAAATGCTTGCTACCGATGCCGACTGCTTCAATTGATTTTAATAAGCTGTAATGTGCATTTTCAGAAGCGAAGCAATATAAATTATTTGGTACGCCATCTTCCTTTGCGTTCGGGAATTGTTTAGCAATCGCAAGACGTAGACCACTGAAAACAGCCCCTTGTCCACCCCAAGTTGTGTAACCAAAACTTTGTGTATAGTCGTAGCCAACTAACTTCGACATCATTGCTACTACCTTTACCTCACATTCTGCGGCAGCAGGTCCGTATACATCCCATAGATTGTTACCGTTAAGTAGAGCATTCGTAAATTGGCCTAGAATACCGGGAATGCTCGCCATTGGCAAAACATTTGTTACAAAGTTGCGTGTATGGTAAGGATGTCCTTGCATCAATTTTGTTAATTCATTCACAACTTGATCAAGTCCGACACCTGAAGTTGGAACTTGATTTTCTTGCATTAACTCTTTATAGAAATTGTCTGAGCGTTCTTTCATTGGTCCAAGAGTCGTTGTTTGTGGATCTTTTAATTCATCTAATGATGAGACAATTTTCTCTAATAGGGTTAAAAAATTCTCTCTTTGTTCGATGTTCCCATCTTCACTTTGGAATAATTGTTGGATTTTCTTCATAGTCATCTTCCTTCGTAGTTCATATTTCCTCTATTTTTTCATTTCGTAAAAATAGGTAGTTTTACTATGGATATAATAACATATAATAACAAAAAATGAATTTATATTTTACTGGAAAATTAATTTTTGACATTTCTAAATAGTCGAACTCGTTTTGGAGCAAAATGATTAGAAGAAATATTATAGTGGGTTATTTCTGTAAATGTTGATTTAATAGGGTTCCTGAGACTCTTTTTTATGAATTATTGCAAAGTTAGTGACGGAGAAGTGCTATGGGGAGGCGAAAGTTTTTTATGGTGAATACTATGAAAATAATAATTTTAATAAACGTGAATATTTTAATGCTTTATGACTATTAATGAGAAGATATAGTAACCTACTTTTAGTTAAAAAAAGAATCTGCATAAATGTAATGAGTAGATAGGTTTATTATTGTTAATGGTCTTGGATACTCTCAGGAACAAACATAGTATATAAGTGGATTAAGAAGGATGGATAGGGGCCTTTTACCAATATATAAAGGGTACAGATTTAAAACTAAACATTAAATTAATCAAGACCTAAACTAAAAGGATTTAAATGTTTAGATAACGTTGTAAATTTTTTTGGCTTTTGATCGTTTATTTTCTTTGCTTAGGGATTATCGAATAATTAGAGTTCGACGATTATACGAGTTGCTAGTGCGAGGTTCTATTGTAGAGGCTGATGCAGTCACAGAAACTGTTGTAAGTCCGATTGTTAAAAGAGTTGCTAAAATAACTACCTTTGTTTTTTTCAACACAATCACTCCTTTTTCTTATACTACTACAAATCTTAAAAATTCACACTATTCAGAAAATTGGTAATGTGATAGTTTTAAAATAGAGGTGAGAGTATGAGTTTTTATTTTCCTATTTTTCTAAGTATAATTTTTGCTATTTTTCAAAGTTATTTTTGTAATTATGGGAAGTTAATGTACACTATCGTTTTAGCTATTTCTTTTACAGTTCTAATAAGAATTTTCTTTTTAGAGTACGATTTTTTGTTTTATTTGCTACTGGTGAATTTCTTTTTTTACTTAATGGTGGTTGTTACGTATTTTACAAAAATAAAATTTTAATGTTGGAATATAATATTTACTGTAAAGAGAATGGCTATGTGGTTGAAGTCACTTCGTTTTTAAAATTACCGTATCCTTAAAAATTAGCCAATTGTTTCGTTGAGCTGGAAAGGAACGTCAGACAAGATTATCTGACGTTCCTTTCTAATTTCTTAAGCTCATCAATAGTGACAAATGTATAACCTTCTGCAATAAGTGTCTTTAAGATCCCTTCAATCGCTTGCAATTCATTTCCAGTATCATCATACATAGGATGCATTAAGATAATAGAGCCTGGTTGTATATTCTCATTAACATAATTAGTTTTTTCCTTGACCGAGGAGTAAAAAGTATTAGGCTCCAAATTCCACGTAATGGTATCGCGATTATTTTTACTTAAGTAATAAGGTAAACCAATTAGTTTTTTACTATATGGCGGTCGAACAGGTGGAGTTTCTGTATAGCCGATACTACTAATTAGCTCATCGGTTTGCTCGATTTCATTTTTGTAAAAAGTAGGACTTTTAAACACCATTCGCCTATGTGAATACGTATGATTTCCAATTTGGTGACCTGCCTGGACAATTTTTTTAGCTTCCTCTGGATTTTCCTCAATTTCCTTCCCAATTAGAAAAAAGGTTGCTTTAGTGTTGTAGTCGTCTAATAAGGATAAAATGGCGCTGACATTTTTAGTGGGGCCATCATCAAATGTTAAGGCTACAACCTTCTGATGTGTTTCGACATGTGAAGTAATACTGCCAAATAGTTGGTAGGATCTAGCATTCATGAACTTATATGTACCAAACCCTAAAGCAACAATGAATAATAGACCAAGTCCTAAATAAGTAATTTTCTTTTTCAGCATAAACACTCCTAACAATACCGATAATTTTTTCAATGATAAACCATACTAATGGGGAGGTGAAAAAATGTATAAATTGCTATCGCATAATGATTTAGATGGAATAGGTTGCGGAATTTTGGCCAAACTTGCCTTTCAAGATCAAGTGAAGGTAAGGTACAATTCGATTTCATCGCTGGATCGCGAGATTGAGTATTTTTTAGACACGAACGAACAAGGTGCATTTTTATTTATTACAGACTTATCTCCAAACGAGGAAAATGAAAAGAGATTAAATGATTATTATACCGCAACAGGCAATGTTCAACTTCTTGATCATCATAAAACAGCCTATCATTTGAACGATTATGAATGGGGCAAAGTATTAATAGAAGATGAAAATGGATATTTAACATCAGCTACGTCTATGTTTTATCAGTATCTTGTTGCACATGGATTTTTAGAACAAACAAATTCCATCACAGAATTTGTAGAGTTAGTGAGACAGTACGATACATGGGAATGGGAAAAGAATGATAATCAACAAGCACGTCGGCTAAACACTCTCTTTTTTTTAGTATCAATCGATGAATTTGAAGAAAAAATGCTTGAACGTTTAAAGACAAGCGAACACTTTGACTTTGATGAATTTGAAAAGAAAATTTTGACTATGGAAGAAGAGAAAATAGAACGGTACATCCGCCGAAAAAAAAGGGAGCTAGTACAAACATCGATAGGAGAATACTTTACAGGTGTGGTGTATGCAGAATCTTATCATTCAGAGCTTGGGAATGAGTTGGGGAAAGAAAATGTACACCTTGATTTTATAGCTATATTAAATATGGGTGGCAAAAGAATTTCCTTTCGTACGATTCATGACCATGTAGATGTTTCGGCTATTGCAGCAGAATTCGGAGGGGGAGGGCATCAAAAAGCAGCTGGTTGTTCTTTAACAGATGATGCTTATGAGCAGTATGTTACCCAAACATTTCATATAGCACCAATACCAGAAGACGCAAAACGAAATCGCTATAATTTAAGGTTTTCTTCTTTTGGGACAATGTATAAAAACCTGAAGGAAGAAAATTTCCTCCTATATTCAATAAGCGATTTTGATTGGGTAATTGAAAAAAATAAACTTCCAATAGATCAGATCTTTACAAGTTTTTATGAAGCAGAATGGTTTTTAAAAAGAAATTATCAAGCATGGTTAGTGAAAGATGAGTTGTTTGTAGATTATTTAATGGAAGAGGCAAAAAAGGTTCGTCATCAAGAGTAATGAATATGGCTCTTCTGCAAAACGAGGGATTGATTTCCGTTCCGACTGGGGCTTTCCTGGGGGCGTACGATGAGCCGCTTCACTCGCTTCACTCGCTGCAGGGTCTCATCTGTGACGCTGATCCCCAAGGAGTCGCCCAGTCGTAACGAAGATCAACCGCTTCACATAGCATATATTTTCAGGCGTGAGGAATGACACTGATTTAATGCACTCCAACAATCACAAACATTTCATTGACCATTTTGTTCTGCAAGATTTGCAACAACATTAAAGGAATATACATTATTCCTTTAAATACATATTGAAATCAGCCAAATCAAGACATCGTTAGAGGTTATATAATGTTCAACTGAAAACTACAATAAATAAAAAGCTTTTGTGGAGACATACTTTCTTAAAATGAGGTGTACATGATGTCCGATATGCTTCTAGTTGAGAATCAGCCAAAGGGAAATCGAGCACGCAAAATATGGTTTGTTGTAGTATTGCTTTTATTGGTAGTTACTTGTGTCATTGTTTTTTATTTTTTGTTTAATAAGGATTTGAATTTTGAAGCCTACAAAACAACAGTCGGTAAAACGACTGAAAATAGTCTCGGGCGTTTAACGTTAAATGAAATAATAATTGACGATAATCAAATATTATTGAATGCTACCTTTAAGCCAGTAAAGGGCATAAATTTCGACCATCAAATTTTTTTCTTTCCACAGGTTTTTGTGAATGGAAATGAGTTCACGGTTAGAAATGGAGGACAGACAATCCAACAATCCGAAAAAACCTATACAATCTATAGTAGTGTGAAATTAAGTGAACTACCAGCGGATAAAACATTGAATTTAGATATTCGTTATAACGACTGGAACGGGGAAAAAAAGATTGACGAGCCATGGGAATTTCAAGTGGAAGCTTCACAAAAGCAATTACAAGATGATAGAAAGGTTTTCCCTGTTGAGAAAAAAGTACAGCTGTTAGATGGTCAGGAAATAACAATAGAAAAGGTTGTTTCTACTCCAATATCAACAACGATTTACTTTGATTCTGAGAATAGCCTGTTAAATGAAGCATTACATTTTAAAATCCAATCAGCAACAGGGGAATCTTGGCCTTTTAACTTAGCGTATCCTTTAAATGAAGATTATACGAAGTGGGGGGTCCGTCTCGATGCCTTATATTTAACGGGGGAGAGCTATGAGCTGATTCCGATTGCTGCTAATGGAAGTGAGCTTGGTTCTGCTATTAAAATTGGAGGTGAATAACGAAACTAGATTTTTACAGTGAAAACTTTACAATATCTTAAACCAAAAGGAAGTTTCCCCTGTGTAATATGAATATATATAGAATGGAAAGTAGTTGAAGATATTGCGAAGGTTATGGGGGATTTTTTTAGTTTCGCTTAAATTAGGTTGCACATCCTTTGGGGGTCCCACTGCACATTTAGGGTATTTTCAAAATGAATATGTTCAAAAGCGTAAATGGTTATCTGATAATGAATACAGTCAACTAGTTGGGCTCAGTCAATTTTTACCTGGGCCAGCATCGAGCCAGGTAGGGATGGGTATTGGCTTATTAAGAGGCGGTTTATTGGGGAGTATTGTGTCATTTATTGGTTTTACATTACCATCTGTTTTGCTACTTATGGCATTTGCGTATTTTTCTGCACATATAGGGATGGATATGGGCTGGATTCATGGCTTAAAATTGGTGGCTGTTGCGATTGTTGCGCAAGCTATTTTTGATATGTCAAAAAAATTAATCCCTAGTTTGCGCCATTTTATAATCGCTTTATTGGCTCTTGTAGTAGTGCTTTTATGGGTGCATCCACTTGCTCAGGTAACGACTATTCTTGTTGCTTCTTTTATAGGCTATCTCTTTTTTAAGATGACTAATCAAAGAGATGACCCAAAAGAAACGATGGTCCCTATTTCAAAAACGACTGGTGTATGCTTTTTAGCGCTGTTTGTTATACTGCTTGTTGGGCTACCAATTGTTAGCTCGCTTATTCAATATAAATGGTTAACGATGATTGAAAAGTTTTATTTATCAGGTGCATTAGTGTTTGGCGGAGGCCATGTCGTATTGCCTTTACTAGAGGCACAGTTTGTCCAAAGTGGATTAATGAGTTCTTCTGATTTTTTAGCAGGATACGGAATGACGCAGGCAGTCCCTGGCCCATTATTTACGTTTGCTTCCTATATAGGTATGGTCATTGCTGGAGTACCTGGGGCTATTATTGCGACGATAGCGATTTTTTTACCGGCATTTTTGCTAATGGTTGGGGTAATGCCTTTTTGGCTAACTCTTAATCGTTTTGCTGGATTAAGAGGGGCGATGGCTGGTGCAAATGCAGCAGTTGTTGGAATATTAGCTGCGGCTTTTATTCATCCAATTGTTACACAGACAACTCAAAATGGTTTAGACATAGTAATTGCAGCCGTTTTTTTATGGTGCTTGACGCGTTGGAAAATTCAACCTTATTTGCTTGTACTAATTGGTATTTGTGTAGGATTTGTATGTTATTAAGTACACACAAAAAATTATTGCTGTGATTTTGATTCGTATGGTGATTTCACTTGGGGTATTCATCTACATAGTGCTTTGTAAGGAACGACGAAACTGTGAAGTCTTTATAATGAGGTTAGTTTGCGTACCTTTTAATCATAGCCGCTTGTTGACTAATCTTGAATCCGTGGAAAGCGTTCACTCGGGATGAAAATCACCATTTTTATTGATATACATTAATTTATATTTATTCCTTTCTTGATGAATCAAACCCACTTGTTGCAGAGGGTTTGATTTTTTTTGAAAATGGGCTACTTACATAAAGTGCGTACAGCTTTTTTTACAAACTGCCCCTTTTAAAACATGTCTAGTAGACAGGATCCCCTATAAAATGTTTATTGATGTCATGCAATTGTTAAGATAAATAATGTGAATACCCTATAGTTTTGATTTAGTTATTTTTACTGGTTGGATTCATAGCGTTCCCTGCCTCGATTGTTTATAATGAGGAAATGGAAAAAGACTAACGAGAAAGAAGGGATAGCTATGGCACGGGGTGTTTACATTCATATTCCTTTTTGTCATCAAATTTGCAACTATTGCGATTTCAATAAATTTTATTTTAAAAATCAACCAGTTGATGAATATATAGAAATGCTTGGCAAGGAGATGGAGCTTGCAACTAAAAAATATCCCGAAAGTTTTAAAAAAATCGAAACGATATTTCTTGGTGGCGGTACACCAACAGCATTAACGTCTCAACAAATAGGGAGACTTCTTGAGCTTATTCGTACGTATATTCCAATGGACAGTGTGACGGAATTTACGTCAGAGGCTAATCCGGACGAGCTATCAGAAGCAAAATTACAGGCATTATTTGTTGGCGGTGTAAATCGCATAAGTATGGGTGTGCAATCCTTTGATCAAGAGTTGTTAAAGAAAATTGGCCGTACACATAGCAACGATCATGTCTATGAAACAATTGACTTAGCGAAAAAGGTTGGCTTTAGAAATATTAGTTTGGATTTAATGTACGGTTTGCCGGGACAAACGATGGCACAATGGACGGATACATTAGAAAAAGCGTTCGCGCTGGATATACCACATTATTCCGCATACTCACTAATCGTAGAGCCGAAAACGATTTTTTATAATCAATACACAAAAGGTAAGCTTCATTTACCAACTGAAGATCTTGAAGCGGATATGTACGAGGTGTTAATGAACCAGATGGAGGCACATGGACTTCAACAATACGAAATTAGTAACTTTGCTCAATCTGGTTTCAGTTCTAGTCATAACAAAATATACTGGGAAAACGATGAATATGCAGGCTTTGGTGCGGGTGCTCATGGATATCTAGCTGGTATGCGATATTCAAATCATGGACCATTGAAAAAGTATATGGATGCAGTAAATGCAGGGGAACTACCAATTGTATATGAACATGTTGTAACAGAGAAAGAGAAACGTGAAGAGCAAATGTTTTTAGGTCTGCGTAAAACGGAAGGAATTACACACACTATATATGAAGAAAAATTTAAAGAATCGATGCATAGTAATTACTCACATGTTATTGAAGAGTTAGTATCAGAAGGTCTTTTGGAACATGATACTAAAGGAATTCGCCTTACGCGAAAAGGTCGTTTTGTAGGTAATGAAGTATTTCAACAATTTTTACTAGAAGATTGAGCGATATCGTTGACATAAAATGTAGGATTTGATAACTTAATAATAGTATTAGCACTCCTCTTAGTTGAGTGCTAACAGAGGTGATAATCATGCTAACAAATCGGCAATTACAAATATTGCAAGCTATTGTAGATGACTTTATTATGTTTGCACAGCCGGTAGGTTCTCGCCAAATCTCCAAAAAGCAAGAGATTACATTTAGTCCTGCCACAATTCGGAATGAAATGGCGGATTTAGAGGAATTAGGCTTCTTAGAAAAAACGCACACTTCCTCTGGTCGAGTGCCTTCGGAAAAGGGTTATAGATTTTATGTAGATCATTTGTTGAACCCACAAGGCATTAATTCAAGGGATATTCAGCAAATCCAATCAATTTTCAACGATCGCTTAGTAGAAGTAGAACATATTATCCGAAAGTCAGCCAATATTTTATCGGAGCTGACATCGTATACATCGATTCTTTTAGGACCAGATGTTCAAAGACATCGTGTTAAACGATTTTCAATTGTGCCACTCTCTAGCGATACAGCAGTGGCGATTATCGTAACGAATAACGGACATGTTGAAAATCGCATGTTTAGTTTACCTCCGAATTTTACCGCTTCTGATTTAGAGAAAATGGTTAATGTCTTAAATGAACGCCTAGTTGGTGTGTCATTAGAGGATATTCATAAAAAACTCGAAGCTGAAGTGCTAACAGTATTACAACAGCATGTTCGATCAGCGGATGATTTTATTCACGCTCTCGTTTCAGCGACGATGCATAATTCGGAAAGTAAAATTTTTTATGGTGGTAAAACAAATATGTTCAACCAACCGGAATTCCACGATTTAAATAAAGTCCGTATGATTTTGGACTTAATGGAAACGACTAGCCAAGTGCAGTCGCTCTTCCATCCTAATGAATCGGGCATTCATATTCGTATTGGCTCGGAAAACAAACAACTAGAAATGGAAAACTGTAGTGTCATTACGACCACTTATTCTATTGGCGAAGATCAGCAAGGGGCTATAGCAATTATTGGCCCAACACGAATGGATTATAAACGTGTTGTTGCTTTACTAGACGTAATGCGCATGGATTTATCACAAGCCTTTACGAAGAATCGTAGTGATTGATAATGAGGAGGATTTCAAGTGACAGAAACAACTGAAAACAAAGACCTTGTACAAGAAGATGTACAAGCTGAAAATGTAGTAGAAGAAACAGAAGTTAAAGTAGAAGAACAAGAAGTTGAATTAACAATTGAAGAACAGTACGAAGCAAAGCTAGCTGAATTACAAGCAAAGCTAGACGATGAGGAAAGCCGTCATCTACGCTTACGTGCTGACTTCGATAATATTCGCCGTCGCAACCAACTTGATCGTGAGGCTGCTGAAAAATATCGCGCTCAAACCTTACTGTCAGATTTACTGCCAGTCATCGATAATTTTGAGCGTGCCTTACAAGTTGAAGCGACTTCAGAAGAAACTGCTTCTATCGTAAAAGGAATTGAAATGGTGTACCGTTCTCTGATAGAAGCAACTGAGAAGGAAGGCTTACAAATTATTAAAGCTGAAGGTGAGCAATTTGATCCGAATGTTCACCAAGCTGTCATGCAGGAGCAAGATAGTGAAAAAGAGACGGGTGTTGTTTTACGCGAGCTTCAAAAAGGCTATATGTTAAAGGATCGCGTATTACGCCCAACAATGGTATCTGTGAACGAATAGACTTAGTACTATTTAGTTAAATACAATTAGTTAGAAAACGCATCATTTGCGTTTAAAAATAGGAGGAAATTTTTATGAGCAAAATTATCGGTATTGACTTAGGAACAACAAACTCATGTGTCTCTGTACTTGAAGGCGGAGAACCAAAAGTAATTCCAAATCCAGAAGGAAACCGTACAACTCCATCTGTTGTTGCATTTAAAGGCGGCGAACGTCAAGTTGGTGAAGTAGCGAAACGTCAATCAGTTACAAACCCTAACACAATTATTTCTATTAAATCTAAAATGGGTACATCTGAAAAAGTTCAAGTGGAAGATAAAGAATATACGCCACAAGAAGTTTCTGCAATGATTCTTCAATACTTAAAAGGCTATGCTGAAGACTACTTAGGTGAAAAAGTAACAAAAGCAGTTATTACTGTACCTGCTTACTTCAACGACGCTCAACGTCAAGCTACAAAAGATGCTGGTAAAATCGCTGGTTTAGAAGTAGAGCGTATTATCAACGAACCAACTGCTGCTGCACTTGCTTATGGTTTAGACAAACAAGATACAGATCAAAAAGTATTAGTATTTGACCTTGGTGGCGGTACATTTGACGTATCTATTCTTGAATTAGGTGATGGTGTATTTGAAGTATTAGCAACAGCTGGTGATAACAAACTAGGTGGAGACGATTTCGACGACGCTATCATCGAGTATCTTGTAGCAGAATTCAAAAAAGAAAACGGCATTGACCTTTCAAAAGATAAAATGGCTATGCAACGTCTAAAAGATGCAGCTGAAAAAGCGAAAAAAGACTTATCAGGTGTAACATCTACTCAAATTTCTTTACCATTCATCACTGCTGGTGAAGCGGGTCCATTACACTTAGAAATTTCTTTAACTCGTGCAAAATTTGACGAAATTACATTACCATTAGTAAACCGTACAGTAGGTCCAGTACGTCAAGCATTATCTGATGCTGGTCTTTCAACATCTGAAATTGACCAAGTAATCTTAGTTGGTGGTTCTACTCGTATTCCAGCTGTACAAGAAGCTGTGCGTAAAGAAACTGCTAAAGAACCACACCGTGGTGTAAACCCTGACGAAGTTGTAGCAATGGGTGCTGCAGTTCAAGGTGGCGTATTAACTGGTGATGTGAAAGACGTAGTTCTACTTGACGTAACTCCACTTTCATTAGGTATCGAAACTATGGGTGGCGTTTTCACAAAATTAATTGACCGTAATACGACGATCCCAACATCTAAATCACAAGTATTCTCAACTGCAGCTGATAACCAACCAGCAGTAGACATTCACGTTCTACAAGGTGAACGTTCAATGGCAGCAGACAACAAAACATTAGGTCGCTTCCAATTATCAGATATTCCACCAGCTCCACGTGGCGTACCACAAATCGAAGTAACATTCGATATTGATAAAAATGGTATCGTATCTGTTAAAGCGAAAGACCTTGGTACAAACAAAGAACAAACAATTGTTATCCAATCTGATTCTGGTTTATCTGAGGAAGAAATCGAACGTATGGTAAAAGATGCTGAGGCAAATGCTGAAGCGGATACTAAACGTAAAGAGGAAGCAGATCTTCGCAACGAAGCGGACCAATTAGTGTTCCAAGTTGACAAAACAATTGCTGACTTAGGCGAACAAATTACAGAAGACGAGAAAAAATCTGTAGAAGATGCTCGTGATGAACTGAAAAAAGCGCTTGAAGCTGGCGAATTAGAAGGCATTAAATCTGCTAAAGAAAAACTAGATGGTGTATTACAACCATTAGTAATGAAAGTATATGAACAAGCTGCAGCAGCTGCTCAAGCAGCTCAAGGTGGCGAAGCAGGTGCAGAAGCTGGCGATGGTAAAAAAGACGACATCGTAGACGCTGACTTTGAAGAAGTAAAAGACGATAAATAATAGTAAGTAACACAGTTAAGTGAAGAAGCCAAAGACCGCTTGCGGCTTTGGCTTTTCTCTTTATATACTGCTATAAGCTACGCACATTTAATTATCTAGTTGCGTAGGTTGTTTGAGAGAAAAGTGAAAAAACATGTGTACAACAACAGGCGTGTTTGATTAGGAAAAAATAGGTTTATTATTGGCTGATAAAAAGATTTTTTTGTTGATATTTTGCTAATGTACGCCCATTTTAACTGATTGTAGCGTAGGGCTACTCGACTCCCGCGGGAAAGCGAGACAGTCGAGACCCTGCACGGAGCGCAGCGGAGGAAGCGGCTCGACGCTTGCCCGCAGGAAAGCGAGTAGCCCGTAGCGGAAATCAGAGCCTTCTAATTAATTGGAGTGGATAAAAATGGTTAATCAACACGCTTGGTACAACAATTGTAATGAATATTTAATAATAAAATAGAGGCAGTTTTTTTTACTGCGTGATACAATAGATTTTATGCAAAAAGAGCGGAGTGTGAATCATGGAGAAACGCGATTACTACGAGGTGCTTGGTTTAACGAAGTCGGCTTCTAAAGATGAAATTAAAAAAGCATACCGTAAATTATCAAAGCAATACCATCCTGACATTAATAAAGAGCCAGGTGCAGATGAAAAATTCAAAGAAATCGCTGAAGCTTATGAAGTATTAAGTGACGATCAGAAAAAAGCACGCTATGATCAATTTGGCCACGAGGATCCAAATGCAGGCTTCGGAGGCGGCGGCTTTGGCGGCTTCGAGGATATTTTCAGCTCATTCTTTGGTGGTGGCGGTCGCCGTCAGGACCCGAATGCACCACGCAAAGGTGATGACCTTCAATATCGTATGAATATTACATTTGAGGAAGCAATTTTCGGGAAAGAAACAGAAATTGAAATTCCTAAAGATGAAGTATGTGATACTTGCCATGGTTCAGGTGCAAAACCAGGTACTAATCCTGAGACATGTTCAACATGTAGCGGTGCTGGTCAAGTAAATCAGGCAGTAGATACACCATTTGGCCGTATGATGAATCGTCGTACTTGTTCTACATGTCAAGGTGCAGGTAAAATCATTAAAGAAAAATGTTCTACTTGTCGTGGTGAAGGAAAAGTTCAACAACGTAAGAAAATCAAAGTGAACATTCCAGCAGGTGTTGACGATGGTCAGCAAATTCGTGTGTCTGGTCAAGGTGAGCCAGGTATAAATGGAGGACCTGCGGGGGATTTATATATTATGTTCCGCGTTCAAGGACATAAAGAGTTTGAGCGTGATGGCGATGACATTTATTTCGAACTTAAACTGACATTCCCACAAGCAGCTCTTGGTGATGAAATTGAAGTTCCAACTGTTCATGGGAAAGTAAAACTACGTATTCCAGCGGGAACACAGTCAGGTGCACAATTCCGTCTAAAAGACAAAGGTGTCAAAAACGTACATGGCTATGGCACAGGGAACCAATATGTAACAGTAAAAGTTGTAACGCCAGAAAAATTAACAGAAAAACAAAAGCAATTACTACGTGAATTTGCGGAAATTAGTGGTGATATTCCTGAAGAGCAAGGAAGTACACTATTCGATAAAATTAAGAAAAAATTCCAAGGTGAATAATTAGAGGAGCTGAAGAGCTACGTGAAGTGGTCAGAATTATCCATTCATACAAAAAATGAAGCGGTAGAAGCAATTTCGAATATTTTGCATGAAGCAGGGGCAAGTGGTGTGGTTATTGAGGATTCTGCAGAATTTGCGAAGCCACGAGAAGATCGGTATGGTGAAATTTATGCGCTAAATGAAGCAGATTTTCCTAAAGATGGTGTTATTGTTAAGGCTTACTTATCGGAGTCTAGTTTTTTAAATGAATCAGTCGAAGAAATTAAGGCGGCTATAACAAATCTAACGAACTTCAACATCGATATTGGTGAAAATGTTGTTTCGATTGTGGAAGTTAACGAGGAAGACTGGGAAACAGCATGGAAGCAATACTATCATCCTGTAAAAATTTCTGAACGCTTTACAATCGTACCAACATGGGAAGAATATGTACCAGTATCAACAGATGAGCTAATAATTGAATTAGATCCTGGTATGGCTTTTGGTACAGGAACACACCCTACAACTGTTATGTGTTTACAGGGGCTTGAGAAGGTTGTAAAAGCGGAAGATTTGGTTATCGATATCGGAACGGGTTCAGGCGTTCTATCAATTGGTGCAGCCTTACTAGGAGCTAAGAGCGTACATGCACTTGATTTAGACGAAGTAGCTGTACGTTCAGCACAAGAAAATGTTGTGTTAAATAAAGTGGATGATAAAGTATCAGTATTCCATGGGAACTTATTGGATACTGTAAAGGAACCAGCTGATGTCGTTGTTGCTAATATTTTAGCAGAAATTATTATGTCCTTTACTGACGATGCATTTTCAATTGTTAAACCGGGTGGATTATATGTCACTTCAGGCATCATTGCCGCAAAACGTGATGATGTAAAAGTAGCACTAGAAGCTTCAGGCTTTGAAATAGAAGAAGTATTACTAATGGAAGATTGGGTAGCTATCATTGCCCGTCGACCACAATAATTGGACTGAGGAAGCGCCAAATCGGGAGCCGAGTGCTTGTGATTTGGCGTTTTCTCTTCTTGCTAGAAAGGAGTACGGTCAAATGCAACGATATTTTATTGAGACAGCCATAGAGGAAGCGCGTATTAGCGGAGAGGATGCCCGACATATTGAACGAGTAATGCGTATGAAAGAGGGCGACAAAATCGTAGTTGTCGCACAAAACACTGCTCATATTTGCGAAATTGCAGCTTTTGAAGGAGATGAGGTACACGTTCAAACTACGGGTGAAATCGTTCTTTCACCAGAGTTACCTGTTCATGTAACAGTGGCATGTGGTTTGCCGAAGGGCGATAAGTTAGAACTGATTACACAAAAGGCGACAGAGCTTGGAATGTATGCCTTGTTGCCATTTGAAGCGGAGCGTTCCATCGTTAAATGGGATAAAAAGAAGGGTGCCAAAAAGCAAGAGCGTCTACAAAAAATTGCAAAAGAAGCAGCTGAGCAATCCCATCGTACACATATCCCAGAAATTTATGAACCAATCTCTTTTAAACAGCTAGTAGAACAAGTAGGCCATTTCGACGCCGTTTTTATAGCGGATGAAGAGGATGCAAAAGTAGAAAAACGTACAAGGTTTGCGGAAAAGCTAAAAAACGTGTATGACAAGAAGTCGAAATCAATTCTTATTATCTTTGGTCCTGAAGGCGGCATTGCCCGAAAAGAAGCGGATGCCCTGCTTCAAGCAGGTGCCCAAACTATGTCATTAGGACCTCGAATTTTACGAGCAGAAACGGCGCCACTCTATGCACTTTCTGCAATATCTTATGAATTTGAATAAAATAGGCGTTTAGCCTTGTTAAAAGGGGCTTTTCATACACCTGGTTGTTCATGATTAAATTACGATGAACGTAGTCGTGGCAAGTGTGAGGGGGTAGGCCCATCCACGCTTAATGACTGTTAATTTTATTATTTCTATCAAAAAAAGCCGATTCAAAAAATTTTGAATCGGCTTTACTACATGCTCATCCCCATAACTTGCCGTGATATGACAGCCCAACTGTGAAAATATGTTATTCTAATCTTTGGTAACTGATTCATAATATTCTTTCTTTTTATATAATTCAGGTTGAGGAAAACAGAATAATTAAATTTTGGACGGGGAAGCAAATGAATAAATTAATTATCTCATTAACTTTTTTTGTAATTGCTGCTATGATCTATTGTGCGACTTTTATAGCAACAGGTTTATATACTGTTTCATTTCCTGAATTATTTAATATTCGTTTACTTGAAATAGGTAAAATACCAATTACTATTTCAATATTAGCTTTTAGTATTGGGGCAGGATTCGGCATTTTACACTTCGGGAAAATAAATAAAAACGTAAATTGGGAAAAGATAAGCGATTTTTCAGTTATCTAATTGTTCCAGCATTCAAGCAAGGACCAAGTATTGGAAAGCTTCAAAATATAAAACACAAGTAAAAAGAGTACCTGACATTTTGTGTTCATTTTTACTCTCGCTCAGCTCAAAATCCCATTTTTTAATATCAGTAAAAAAACTAGTATACACGTCTATTCATAGATTTAATTACTACATATTCTATATGGAGAGCTCTCAAATACTACAAAATGAAACGAGGGAAATTTTTTGAGTAATCAATTAGATCCAATCCAATCTTGTCCAGTAACATCAACGGAACAAATAC
>NZ_JBNNUX010000011.1:56856-58214 GCF_050280145.1 Lysinibacillus sp. NPDC093688 | reverse complement strand
AATGAAACTACGCAAATGGATGCTCGATTGGATAAGGCTTTCTTCCAAAATCTCGTTAAATACAATGAACAACCATTTGGCGAATTAGTAGCTGCAAACTTCTTTGAACTTGATTTTTCACCAGTTATGGCAGATCCAGAAGGCACTTTCGACACAATACGTGAAAAAATCGTACTAGAGCTTACTGTAAAAGTACTGCAAGTTCAACAAATCCGTCTTGGAACAGGCACTAATGTAATAACTCCTAATCTAACAGGGCTTACTCCTCCAGTTGGTCTTGTAGATCCTCCTGTTATTCATCCTACTGAATCTTGTTAATCTCTGATTTTTAGAGGAGGAAATTAGCTATAAAAGGACATTTGAGGTTACTGAAATAATCCAATATTTAAGCTTGCAGTTGAAAGTTCGATTGAATCGAATTTTCAACTGCATTTTTTCTATAATAATATCGATCGTAAATGCACTAATAGATGCGATCAAAATAATCGAATTGAAAAAAATAATGTAAAGATAAAATTTTAGTTTTTACTAAGCAATCGTCTCTCAAACGCATTGGTATCTTAATTGCTACTGAGATTTTTGAAAGTACTCTGTGACAAAAGTAAAAGTAATGCATAAAATGGATTGTAATTATAGGTGCAACACCTAGATCAAAATAAAAGTAGCTCAAAATGATATCGTTTGAATTTTATTTATAAAAAAGAGGTATTCATTTTAAGCTATACACATCCATCAAAAGCAAAAGTATTTTAGCTGTTATCAGATATTAGAAAAGGAAAAGGAAATCGCTGTTTTTTAACCAATCTATTCATTAAGGTAAGTGGAAGTAATAAAAAATGAAAAACGTGTTACTTCGTGAGTTTTCCCTGAAGAAAACGGATTTTGAACAAGTCTCTCTAGAAGAATTCATGAAATTTTATCAAAAAATAAATCACCAAAAAGACTTCTTGGCTGGAAAAATGCGTAAGAATTTTTACTGATTAACTGTTGCACTTTATTTGTCAAAACATTATTTGGGAGTGAACTAATGAAAACTCCATGGATTAATTATAGAGAGATGAAAGAAATAAGTTCCAAGCAAAAAGTATTTGTCTATTGTAATAACCTCCTTACTATAGAAAAAGAAGATGAAACTAGCCTTACAGCACATCTAGATCCCAATCGTGAGTTACTCATTCCTTCTGAAGTTGATGCTGAGGATGAAATGAATGATCTCCTTGATATAGAAGAAGCGGATGAAACCAATTCTGTAGAGGAGAAGGAACTTGTAGCGCATCTAGACTCCGATTGTGGGCTACTGATCCATTCTGAAATTGATGTTGAGAATGAAAAGAATAATCTCCTTGATAAAGAAGCGG
>NZ_JBNNUX010000011.1:0-56760 GCF_050280145.1 Lysinibacillus sp. NPDC093688 | reverse complement strand
GCGGCGGATGAAACCATTTCTGTAGAGGAACAGGAACTCGTAGCGCATTTAGACTCCGATTGTGGGCTACTGATCCATTCTGAAATTGATGTTGAGGATGAAAAGAATAATCTCCTTGATAAAGAAGCGGCGGATGAAACCATTTCTGTAGAGGAACAGGAACTCGTAGCGCATTTAGACTCCGATTGTGGGCTACTGATCCATTCTGAAATTGATGTTGAGAATGAAAAGAATAATCTCCTTGATATAGAAGAGGCGGATGAAACTAATTTTGTAGAGGAACAGGGGCTTGTAGCGCATCTAGACTCCGACTGTGGGCTACTTATCCCATCTGAAATTGATATTGAGGATGAAAAGAATAATCTCCTTGATATAGAAGAGGCGGATGAAACCGATCCTGTAGAAGAACAGGATTCTACAGCTCATCTAGATCCTAATCGTGAACTACTCATTAATTCCGAAACTTATGTAGAGAAAGGGATGAATAATCTCTGTGATACAGAAGATGAAGAGATCAATCCTGTAGAGGAACAGGAGCTTGCAGCGCATCTAGGTTCCAATTGTGAGCTACTTATCCCATCTGAAATTGATGTTGAGGATGAAATGAATGACCCGCTTGATATAGACGAGGTAGAAGGAACCAATCTTGTGGAAGAACAGGATTTTGCATCTCAACTAGACTCTAATCGTGAATTTTTAAGTCCTTCTAAATACAACGGAAATGATAAAATTATGAGTCCTATTGATACAAAAGAGTTGGAGAAAACCAATTCTACAGGTCATGAAAGTGCATCATCTGGTTCAGTGCAAGGAACAGTATGTTCTATAACGAAAAAAATTCTAATTTCTACTCACGTGGAAATTGATGATTTTCTTCATGCTCCTATATGTGGTGAGATTGTTAAAAATACATTTGATTTTCTTGATCTAGACAACCATCTTACTCCTCAATTTGAAACGAAGTTATTTAATACTACAACAGATTATCCTGAACTGCCTGAATGTCGTTTGGTCCGCTCGAAATTTAATGAAATTATATTTTTAAAGAGAACTAATACTTATGATAAGAATAATCAGAAGAGTTATCCATCTAAATCAGTTGGAATTCCCTTACATAACAAACGATCAATTAAACAAAGAGAAACGAATAATCACTCTTACAGTTCCGATGACTTTATACACATTAGAGCTCCAGTTGTAGTAGGGGAATATAAAATAGAAATATGCCTTGAAGAGAATATCGTGTTTGAAAAAGGAATTATGGGAGTTAAAGATATCTCGAATGAGGTAGTATTAACCGATTGCAGATTTGTTCCTAAGTTTTCTCAATCATTAGGTAATGGGACATGTTCGGCATTGAAGGGGAAATTATATATTGAAGGTTATATTCATCAGAGTATTGAGTATACTGCACCTCACACTGGGAATGCAGTACCTGCACAAAATGAGTCATTTAATCATTCAAATCAGATGTGTCAGAACATAGTATTAGAATTAATCATTCATATGCTACAAGCACAGAAAATTCGAGTGCCAAGGATCTAGAGGATACTTGAAACTAATCCATTTCCCTAAAAATCCCTTTTTTCACCTTTTTAGCAAAGTTTTTGTTTTGGAAGTGTAACGACTTGTACAGCTGTTTTAAGCTGCAAAAGCAAAGCGTCAGCTACAAGTGTTTGTAACGTAAGTGAAACGGCAGTTACAAATGTCTTTTGTACCGCAAGCGAAGCGACAGGTACAGAATTCTCTCTATAGGTGGTGTGATGAATGCGAGTTTAAGTTACTTTTCAGCGGGTGTACAAACATCCGCTGAAATAGAAGAACTCAGTATAAGAACGCCACGTCCTGTAGCAATTTATCTGTGCGAAAGCGAAGCGACAGCAACAACAACAACAGCAACAACACACGACTGAGTGACCAACAACATGTTGCTGTCGCTACGTTAGCACTGTGCTTTCGCACAAAAAACATCTGCCGCTGACGCTTCTCTTTCGCGGAAAAACATCTGTTGCTGTCACTGCGTTAGCCACTACGCTTTCGCACAAAAAACATAAAAACTAGTATATACGTCCATGTATAGGTTAAATGGCTACATATTCTAGCGATATGAAAGTTAAAAAAAATGAAAAGAGGGATTTTTTTGAGTGAACAATTAGATAATCAATTAGTTAGTCATGGCGGTCATAAGGAACCTTGTCCAGTAGCATCAACTGAACAAATGCCATTAAATAGTGAGACTACTCCAGTAGTTGCTTCACCGCTTGTGACTCCAACTATTAAAGTTCCAGTTGTACTTTCAGAACCAACACTTCAAATAGTTGTGGAGTCAGATATTACTCTTACTCCTGCAGCCACTGAAATCAAAAGAGTGAAAAAAAATGTATTCCTAAATCAAGTGAAACTGGTACCAGTTGCTTTTATACGTATTGATGGCACTGACTTTTTTAAGGTGACAAGAGCAAAATTATTTGTAGCGGGACATATTCGCAAAAATATAGAATATGCTTCATCAGCATGTAATGGGGCACTTAGAGATAGAATTGCTGATGTTCAGTTTTCGGGTTTTACAGACCTTCATTTCCCACAAACACCTGGAGGTCCTACACCGATTTTAGGAATATCCGAGTTTGCTGAAGCGAACTTCCTTAATGATAAAACGCAAATGGATGCTCGATTGGATAAGGCTTTCTTCCAAAATCTCGTTAAATACAATGAACAACCATTTGGTGAATTAGTAGCTGCAAACTTCTTTGAACTTGATTTTTCACCAATTATGGCAGCACCAGAAGGTACTTTCAGCACATTACGTGAAAAAATTGTGCTAGAGCTTACTGTAAAAGTACTGCAAGTTCAACAAATCCGCCTTGGATCGGGTACTAATGTAATAACTCCTAATCTTTTTGGGCTTACTCCTCCTATGAGTCAATAGTAACTCTAGTTTTTAGAGGAGCAAAACAAATAAAAAAGCATTTCTTTGCAAAAAAATGTAAACTGAAAATACACATGTAATATTTAATGGGCACTGATAAAAATCCTACATTTGAGTAGGCAGTTGAATCTAATTTTTAACTGCCTTTTTGCAATTTAATAACTAACGGAATAGATTTCTTCCAAGGGGTATTGGGAGGAGCTAGGGGGTCGCGAAGGTTTTTTTAACAGTTAATAAAAAATATTTTGATCAAATTACATCTACAGAAAGTGCAATTAAAAAACGATTTATTCATTAAGATATGTTCATAGCAATTGACTCTACATATTTTAATAGCACCCACGTTGGCCCAAAATCCCTCATCAGTCCTAAGCACAAAGCAGATGCCAGACGCAAACATGCCGAGGTATAATTGCTATAAATGGAGCAAGAATGATAAAATGGCCGTTTTTGGTTTTAGTGGAACAGCTAATAACAAGCAGGTACTCAATATTATGGTGCCTGTTTTATTATGCAAAAAAATAAGACTAGCCAAAAAGCTAGGCTCATTATATTTATTTGTGCTATTATAAGACACGTTGATAATTTAATTTATTGTAGTGTACTCTTGAAAGGATGATATATATTATGAGTAACGAGCGACCGAAAATCGTGAGTTTCCATACTCTAGGTTGTAAAGTAAATCATTATGAAACAGAAGCAATTTGGCAGTTATTTAAAGAAGAAGGCTATGATCGTACGGAGTTTGATCGTCAAGCAGACGTCTATGTCATTAATACATGTACAGTAACAAATACAGGGGATAAAAAATCACGTCAAGTTATCCGACGAGCTATTCGTCAAAATCCAGACGCTGTCATTTGTGTTACAGGATGTTACGCTCAAACATCTCCAGCTGAAATTATGGCGATTCCTGGTGTTGACATTGTTGTAGGAACACAAGACCGTACAAAATTACTTGGCTACATAGACCAATATCTTACTGAACGCCAACCAATTAATGCTGTACGCAACATTATGAAAAATCGTGTGTATGAGGAATTAGACGTGCCTGCATTTACAGACCGTACACGCGCATCGTTAAAAATACAAGAAGGCTGTAATAACTTCTGTACGTTTTGTATTATTCCATGGGCACGTGGGTTAATGCGCTCTCGAGATCCTCAAGAAGTATTGAGCCAAGCCCAACAACTAGTGGATGCGGGGTATCTTGAAATTGTTCTAACGGGTATTCATACAGGTGGCTATGGACAAGACTTGAAAGATTACAATTTAGCCCAGCTACTACGTGATTTAGAGGCAAATGTGAAAGGCTTAAAACGTCTTCGTATTTCTTCAATTGAGGCAAGTCAATTAACAGATGAAGTGATTGAAGTTTTACGTGAATCAAAAATCGTTGTTAACCACTTACACATTCCAATCCAATCAGGCTCTGATACAGTTTTAAAACGTATGCGTCGTAAGTATACAATGGAGTTCTTCGGTGAACGCTTAACAAAACTACATGAAGCTTTACCAGACTTGGCTGTCACTTCTGACGTAATCGTAGGTTTCCCAGGAGAAACTGAGGAAGAGTTCATGGAAACATATAACTTTATTCGTGATCATAAGTTTTCTGAATTACACGTATTCCCATTCTCTCCACGTACAGGTACACCAGCCGCGCGTATGGAGGACCAAATTGACGAGAACATTAAAAACGAACGTGTTCACCGTTTAATCGCTTTAAATGATCAATTAGCGAAGGAATATGCTTCTCGCTTTGAAAATCAAGTGCTAGAGGTAATCCCTGAAGAATTCGTGCATGATGGAAGCGATGAGGCAGGGCTTTTAACAGGGTATACTGATAATTACTTAAAAGTAGTCTTTGAAGGTCCTGAAAGCCTAATCGGTCAGCTTGTGAAAGTGAAAATTACGCAAGCAGGATATCCTCATTCTAAAGGACAATTTGTTCGTGTATTAAAAACTGTAAAATAACAATAGAGTACCTATCAATAGAAACACCGTTCAAACTTTGAACGGTGTTTTGTTCTATTTTGATTAAAGTTATTACGTATTTTTCCTACAAATATCATGCTAAAATAGAATATAAGTGTAATTAGATTACTAAAAGGTTTATTTAACTTCTTTCAGCGGGTGTCAAAACACCCGTTGAAAGAAGCTAAAGCCTCCGGACGCAATTATGCCGAGGCGTAATTGATTTGAACTTGAACTTATCTCGGCTGATAAAGGAAGTTGGTAAACAGCATGTACAAAATTGGATTAGTTGGACTAAAAACTTCTGTCGAGCAAATAGTAGACTTAGCAGATGAATATAAATATGAGTTAGAATTTATATCCCTTCCCTATGTTGAAATTGAAGAAGTAGAGAATATTATTGAGGAACACAATTTTCATATGCATGCTTGGTTTTTTTCTGGGCCACTTCCATATGAAATTGCCAAAAGAAAATTAGGTACAGATAAAATAATGGTGCATGTTCCTGCTACAGAATCAGGTCTTTATAAAGCCTTCTTAGAGATGGTCTATGATCAGGGTCAAATTATTGAGAAGCTAAGTATTGATACGATGACTGCAAATAATATTAGTAAAGAAGCTATGTCGCAGTTAACGATGAATATCCCGAAAATTTATACGAAAATGTTTGAGTTAGATGTAGATACAAATGAATTATTAAATTTTCACTTGAACTTATGGAGTGAGGGAAAGACAGAAGGTGCTCTAACCTGTTTTCCATCTGTGTGTGAGGCACTAAGAGAACAGGGAATCCCAGCATACAAAATGTCAATGAGTACGATGGAAATACGACAATCACTTCGAGTTCTTTCAGAAAAGGTCAAGACCTCTTATTTTAAAGATACTCAAATAGGCGTAGAAATTATTGAAGTTGAATATTTTAACAAAGTAGCGGAGGAAATGAAAACACCTTATAATCTACAGTATTTAGAACTTCGACTAAAAGAAATGTTAATTCAACTTGGTGAGAAAATAAATGGCTCTTTTTCTGACAAAGGAAACGGAAGATATATGATTTTTAGTTCCCGTGGTGCTATTGAAAGAGAAATCATGACACTTGAAGAAACTGTTCAAAGATTAGCGTTTGAAGCAGATACTACTGTTGCGGTCGGTATTGGATTTGGAGAAACAGCTTATTCGGCAGAAATTAATGCTTTTCGTGCTATTCAGCATTCAAAAGCGATGAAGAAACGAGAAATTGTCATTGTTCAAGAGGATGGACTAATCGTAGAGTCTCCAGGAAAACAAGGGGAACTTCATTATTCAAGCCGAACACAAAATGAAATCCTTATTGAAAAGTTAAAAAAAGGTAACATTAGTGTGAAAACATATAAAAAAATAGTAGCTCTCATACAAAAGATGGGGTGGACGGATTTTACAACAAAGGACTTAGCGACACACCTTGAGATGACAGAGCGTAATGTCAGACGTATTGTTACAGATATGTGCAAAGTTGATTTGGCACAATGCGTTGGTCAGGAGACGTATGCTACTCGTGGAAGACCAACTAAAATTTATCGATTGTTATAAGCACCTATTGGGGTGCTTTTTATTTTGTTCTATTTTAGTATACCGAAAATTTAATTTGTATTTTTCAGAAAAGTCTTGAAATTAAATAATTAAACTCTTATACTGCATTTAAGGAATTTTTTCTTTAAATATTCCTTAAAAGGAAAATTGAAAAGGGGCTGCGAAGTGTGACTTTAATGATGTTGATTCAAGAATTAGTTGGAATTGCTAAAGATGAGGTAATTGAATGGCGAAGGTATTTACATAAATATCCAGAATTATCTTTTCACGAAGATAAAACAGCACAATTTGTTTATGAAACTTTACGGACTTTTGGAGATTTGGAAATTTCACGTCCAACTAAAACAAGTGTTATGGCCCGTTTAATTGGTTCAAAACCAGGAAAAGTTATTGCACTACGGGCAGATATGGATGCGCTTCCAATTGAAGAAGAAAACGACTTTGACTTTGTATCAAAGCATCCAGGCGTGATGCATGCTTGTGGACATGACGGGCATACAGCTATGCTACTCGGTGCAGCAAAGATTCTTACACAGTTAAAAGATCTAATTGAGGGGGAGGTACGCTTTTTATTTCAACATGCTGAAGAGTTATTCCCAGGCGGCGCACAAGAAATGGTAAAAGTAGGTGTGTTAGAGGGGGTGGATGAAGTAATCGGAATTCATCTTGCGTCCACTGTTGAGATTGGTAAAATTGGGATTTGTGATGGGCCAGCTACATCAGGAAGCGATACCTTTGATTTAAAAATTAAAGGAAGAGGAGGTCATTCTTCAGAACCTCATTTAACGGTTGATCCAATTGCAATTGGGGCACAAGTAATTAACAATCTGCAACATATTGTCTCAAGAAATCTTAATCCACTTGAAAAATTAGTAGTATCTGTAACGAAGTTTCATAGCGGAAGTGCTTACAATGTCATTCCTGATACTGCAATTATTGGCGGATCGGTGCGAAGCCTTAATCCTGACATCCGTCAACAAGTTCCATGTTTAATAAAAAAAGTCGCTAAGGGAGTTACAGAAGCACATAATGCGTCATTTGAGGTTGATTATCATTTTGGCTACAGTTCAGTAATCAATAACGATAGGGTAAGAGAGTTGATAGAAGAAACGATAGATGAGGTATGGGGAAAGGATCATTTACTAAGACTACCCGCATTGATGAGCGGTGAAGATTTTTCAGCATTTTCAGATGAACGACCAGGTTGCTTCATCTTTGTTGGTGCAGGAAATCAAAATAAGGGGATTATTCATCCGCACCATCATCCACGCTTTACCTTTGATGAAGATGCACTAGAGATTGGTGTGGAACTGTTTGTTCAATCATCTTTTAAATTATTAGGGATAGAGAGTACTAAAAAGATGAATGAAAAATCAATCTACTTTCATTGAAAAATAGATAAACAAAGGGGATGGAAAAATGATACATGAACCTGTTATTGCAACTATGATTATCTTCTCGCTAGTCGCATTGGGAGAAATTATTTCTATTTTTACAAGGGCTAGGGTTTCTATGTTTCTAGTCGCTATAGTTGGTTATCTTGTGTTAATTTGGACAGGAATTATACCGAAGAGTCTTATCGGTGATTCTAAATTTATTGAAATTGGTGTTGTATTAGGAACTGCTCCGATAATCATTCATATGGGAACGCTAATACCTCTTAATACTATTCGCAGTCAATGGAAGGCAGTAGCTATTTCTTTGATGGGTATTATTGTTGGTGCTGGTTTAATCCTTCTCTTGATTCCAATGCTGTTTGACTATGAAACAGCTGTTGCAGGAACAGGTCCATTAACGGGTGGAGTAATTGCTTTTCTTGTAACCTCGCAGGGGCTAAAAGAGATGGGCTTGACGAGCCTTGTGACAATTTCAGCTTTAATATTATCATTACAATCACTTATTGGTATGCCACTTTCAGCAAATTTGTTACGTCGATATGCATTAAAGTTTAGGAATACGATAGATTCCGGAACGTATGTAGCTGCCACATTAGATGTGAGGGTAGAAGATGTTATCGATGAGGAAAAAGTAGAGGTACGAAATAGGACGTGGATTCCGGAGAAATATCAAACAAATCTGATTCTTCTTTTCTTACTATTTGTCGGTGGTGCTATTGCTATGGCTTTAGATCGATTAACTGGCATTCCGTATAGTTTGTGGGCTTTGGCGCTTGGTATTGGTGGAAGATTAATTGGTTTGTATCCAGACCGTGCCATGGAGCGTGCTAATGCCTTTACAGTTGGGATGGCTGGACTCGTGTTTTTGATTATTGCCACAATGAATGACATAACATTTAGTATGTTTATTAATCGACTTCCAGAAACTTTTCTAGTCATGATTGTTGGAGTTTTCGGTATTTTGATAGGGGGATTTTTGGGATCAAAACTATTTAAATGGGATCCTTTAAAAGGTCTTCCAGTAGCACTAACAGCTACAGTGGGGTTCCCGGGTGATTATCTTGTTTGTGAGGAAATTAGTCGAAGTGTAGGTAGAAATAAAGACGAAGAAGAAAAAATATTAAATGAAATATTAACGCCAATGTTAATAGGTGGATTTACAACTGTAACAATTGGATCAGTCGTTATTGCTAGTATCTTAATCAAAACATTGTAGACACGTTATATTAATGTAAACGTTTAGTTAGAAATAACTGTTTATATCTCGGCCAATTTGTGAGCATACGCAAACAGATTGTAAATAATTGCAACTATAGTTGATTTTCCATTATCATTAGATACAAGTTTACTGGTTTCAAAAATAATTAGAATTCATCTAATTTTATTCAAAATTAGACGGAAACGTTAAAAAATGTTATGATTCCAGAGAGGTACGTACAACTTGTTGATAGAAGGAGAGTCTAATAAAAATGGAACAAAATTTCGCACGAATGATTGATCACACATTATTAAAGGCTGAAGCTACAAAAGAGCAAATCGAAAAACTATGTGCAGAGGCAAAACAATTTAACTTCGCTTCTGTTTGTGTAAATCCAACTTGGGTGAAATATAGCAGCGAGCTTTTACAAGGCTCGGAAGTTTTAGTTTGTACTGTAATTGGCTTCCCTCTAGGTGCTAACACGCCAGCTGTTAAAGCGTTCGAAGCGAAAGATGCGATTGCTAACGGTGCAAAAGAGGTAGACATGGTTATCAATATTGGTGCATTAAAGGATAAAAACTATGACCTTGTGCAAGCGGATATTGCTGCAGTTGTTGAAGCGGCAAAAGGTAGCGCACTTGTAAAAGTAATTATTGAATCTTGCCTTCTAACTGATGAAGAAAAAGTAAAAGTATGTGAGCTAGCTGTGGCAGCAGGTACTGACTATGTGAAAACATCAACAGGTTTTTCTACAGGAGGCGCAACAGCAGAAGATATTGCCTTAATGCGTAAAACAGTAGGCCCAGATTTAGGTGTAAAAGCTTCTGGCGGTGTACGAAGCTTAGAGGATATGAAAAAGATGGTTGAGGCTGGAGCCACTCGTATTGGAGCAAGCTCTGGTGTTGCTATTATGAACGGATTAATTGCAGATTCTAATTATTAATAGTAATGAAAATCTTTATATAGTAAGTGTTACGGGGCTGTTCTTTATGAACTAGCCCCATTTTCATTGGGAATTTGATAAATGCCTTTTCTGGTAGTCTAATAATGGAAAATATTCATTTCCTGAAATGATTGAAATTCCAATTTGTGCAAGTTGGAAAATTCCCTTAATATTTATATGGTTATTATCAAAATTTAACCTATTGATTGATTGTAGTTGTTTCATCCACAATCCTCCTCTTTTTAACTCATAGTAGATGATGTATTATGAAGAGTACTTGTAAAAATGTACAGAGAGGAATATTATCATTTTTATGGGTTATCAACAAGAATTTTATAACTATAAAAATCTTGATGATTGGATCATTTTACAAGAACTTTGTATAGTTATGCACTGAATTCTTACATAACTTAGTAACATCGATAACATAGGGTATTTAAGATTGAATGTGTAGAATTAACAGGTCGATCAACTACTATTATTTAATCTTAATTGCCTCTCGGTTTTTAATAATCCTTCCAGTGTTTTAAGTGAAAAAATGGGGGAATATATGATGTTTGATGATATAGGTAACGATTTGTATTAAAAAAGGAGAAACTATTCGTGGAATTCATAAGCAGTTTTATAAGTCAATATGGATATCTAGCTATATTTTTAATCTTATCTTTAGGAATAATTGGCTTACCCATTCCCGATGAGATCTTAATGACATTTGTGGGATTTTTGTGTCATGAGGGACATTTAAACTTTCTATTGAGTATTATCTTAAGCTTTTTAGGCGCATCCATTGGTATGGTATTTAGCTATGCAATTGGAAATAAATTAGGGAAACCATTAATATTAAAATATGGAAAGTGGTTTGGACTCAATAATAGGCGGTTTACTAAAGTTGAACGGTGGTTTCATCGTTTTGGACCGTGGACAATAATTATCGGATATTTTGTTCCGGGTATTAGACATGTTACAAGTTACATGTCCGGAATAACACAAATGAAATTTAGTACTTATCTGGCTTTTGCTTGTTTTGGGGCTATGGTATGGGTAATTATTTTTATTTCTATAGGATATTTTCTTGGTATAACTTTATAAGGATATTACAATGCACTTTTTATATAAAGCTTGAATGGAACTAAAATGCTTAATAGAAATACAGCTCGCGTTTTTCGAAATGCGAGCTGTTTTATGTATACGATAGATGCTTAGTGCAGGAGTTATTCCCTACGAAATACAATCGTCTAAGTAATGAGCTTTTACAACTCATTCGGAAACAAGTTTATTGGCACTCTGGTTAGGTGATTTTTCATCAGATAGCAGCAACTCTAGTCAGAATAATAATTTTATCTACCTCATATACTCCACTGATGAAATGGATTATAGAAGGGAGGATACAATGTTTTCGCAATATAAATACTGGAAGCCTTTTATTAGCCAATACGATCCATGTCCACCTATAAGGGTTAAAAGTTTTTCTACACCGCCTCAATTATATATGGGTTTTCAATCGCCTGGGCTACCGCAATATCCAACTCCTAGAGATGCTCTCAGATCGGGCACGTTATGGCCTCAATTATTTAGCCCCTATCCAAATCCCCAAAAAGGAGAGGTGAAGAATGAGTAAAGAGATGCCACCCGAATTTTATAAGCTACTTGAAGAAATCCAAGCCATTGATTTTGTCATAGTGGAATTAAATCTATATTTAGATACTCATCCTCACGATTTTGATGCTATTCAGCAATTTAACGAAAACACTGAAATCAGTATGCGATTTAAGGTTGAATTTGAACAGAAATTTGGTCCACTTATGAATTTTGGGAGAAGTTATTCAAATTATTCTTTTACTTGGATAGATACACCTTGGCCATGGCAAGTCTAACTTTTTTATCAAATATTTTAGTGGCGAAAGTGAAACGTCAGCTACACATGTTTTGGTAGCGAAAGTGAAACGTCAGCTACACATGTTTTGGTAGCGAAAGTGAAACGTCAGCTACAGATGTTTAGTTTTTTTTTGCAATCACAAAGCCGATTCTGGACGCACTTATGCCGAGGCATAAGTGATTATAAGTAATTAGGAGGAATTTTTTTTGTGGTATTATGAAAAGAAGCTCCAGTATCCAGTGAGGGTGAGTACATGTAACCCTATGCTTGCTAAGTATTTAATTGAGCAGTATGGTGGTGCAGACGGGGAATTAGCAGCAGCACTTCGATATATGAATCAGCGGTATACGATTCCCGACAAAGTGGTCGGATTGTTAACCGATATAGCAACAGAGGAATTTTCGCACTTAGAAATGATTGCTACGATGATTTATAAACTAACGAAGGATGCTACTCCAGAGATGCTCAAAGAAGCTGGTCTTGGAGAACACTATGCCAACCATGACAGGGCATTATTTTATCAGAATGCAGCTGGATCACCGTTCACGGCAACTTATATTCAGGCTAAAGGGGATCCAATCGCTGATTTGTATGAGGATATCGCAGCCGAAGAAAAAGCACGAGCGACTTATCAGTGGATTATTGATTTATCGGATGACACTGATTTGAATGATAGTTTGAAGTTTTTACGTGAACGAGAAATTGTCCATTCTCTACGTTTCAGAGAGGCTGTAGAGATTTTAAAAGATGATAGGGATAGCAAGAAGGTCTATTAAAAGAGGTGAATAGGCTGGTTCAAAAGAAAACTCCTTTTGACACAGCCTATTTGATTACTATTCAATATTGGAAAATAAAGCAAGATCCTTCCGATGACCAATCATTACTAATAAATCTTCCTTTTCAATAATCTGTTCAGGGGAGGGAGAAATGATAATGTCTCCTTCTCGAACAATGGCAATGACACTTACATTATACTTCGCACGAAGATCTAAATCTCGAAGATTTTGTCCAGCCATCTTTGAAGGAATCATAATTTCTTCTATACTGTATTCTTTTGATAATTCAATATAGTTTAGCATATTGGGTGAGAGAAGCTGATTGGCAACTCGCTCTCCCATATCTCGTTCAGGATAGATAACCCAGTCTGCTCCTACTTTATCTAAAACTTGCCCGTGTCTTTTTCCTAGAGCCTTTGCAATCACTTTTTTGATTCCGAGTTCTTTTAATAATGATACGGTTAAAATGCTCGACTGCATATCATTGCCTATTGCCACGATGACATAATCGAAATTGCCTATTCCTAAAGCGGTAAGAGCTTTTTCTTCTGTCGAATCAGCGACTACTGCATGTGTAACATATAGTTCGGCATCTTCGACTCTTTCCTCATTAATGTCGATTCCTAACACTTCCTGCCCAGCCTCATGTAATCTGCGAGCTATACTTGTTCCAAATCTACCTAGGCCAATTACAGCATATTGTTTGATAGTCATTGCACTCACTCTCCTTTATCGTGATTACCCAATCATAATATTTCCTTTAGGATGACGGAATGCCTCAGATTTCCGTCGTTTTGCTATGGCAAAAGCAATTGTTAATGGACCTAATCTACCTGCAAACATTGTAAGTATGATGACTAGTCGACCACCAGGTGATAGCTCTGGAGTTAATCCCATCGATAGTCCAACTGTACCAAAAGCAGAGGTGGCCTCAAATAAATACATCATAAAATCATGTCCTTGCTCGGTTATACTTAAGACAAACGTGACGAGTATAACAATCATCATTCCACACATTGTTACTGTTAAAGCTTTTAAAATTGTTTCGTTAACTATTCTACGTCTAAAGAGGACAACATCTTCTTTTCCTCTAATTTGTGACCACATCGTAGCAACTAAAAGCGCGAAGGTTGTTATTTTTATTCCTCCAGCAGTGGAACCAGAACCTGCCCCAATGAACATCAGCAAGATAATTAAAAATAATGTAGATTGTGTTAAGTCTGCTATAGGAAGGGTATTAGAGCCTGCAGTCCTTGGGGTAACAGCTTGGTATAATGAACCAAGAACTTTGCCCCATTCAGTCAAAGGTCCAAGGGTTTTACTATTTCCGTATTCAAATAAGAAAATTAAAATCGTCGATCCAACTGTTAAAATAAGCGTTGTAGTTAATACAATTTTTGAATGCACGGAAAGGCGCTTCGTATCTCGATATTCATATAGTTCATTTATGACGATAAACCCTAAGCCACCAATTGTAATAAGAGCACAAATAGTTAAAACGATAAACGGGTCGTCTACATATTCGGTTAACCCATTAAAGCCTCCCATTAAATCAAATCCAGCGTTATTAAAATTCGAGATGGAATGAAAGAAGCCAAAATATATAGCTTTACCTACAGGCATATCGAACGAAAAACGGATAGATAAAATTAAACCACCTATTAATTCAATTACGGCAGTAAATAGTAGTATCCTTCTAACCAGTCTAACAAGACCAGCCATTGTAATATTATTGAAGGCTTCTTTTAATAAAAGTCTTTCTTTTAAGGAAATTTTTTTTCCTAATAGTAAAAATACTAATGTTGCAAACGTCATAAAGCCTAATCCACCAATTTGGATAAGAAATAAAATAACTAGTTCTCCAAATGTAGAAAATGTATCGCCAGTATCTACAACGACTAGTCCTGTTACACACGTTGCAGAAGTAGCAGTAAATAAGGCATTTAAGAATGACAGTCCCTCGCCATTCTCCGTTGAAATAGGTAAAGTTAACAAAAACGCTCCAATCAGAATAATAGTTGCAAAGCCCAGCACAAGTATTTTAGGAGGATTTAATTTATTTTTAACTGTTTTCATCTTATTCTCCTCAATGTTTTGAAAAAAATTTGAATTCGCCTATAAAATGTTAAATTGACATAATAAAAAGACCAACTGATTTTTAGTATGCTTCGAGATTATTTAGGCAGAAAAATAATCATACTAATAATGGTGGTCTAACATGACCTCCTTCGCTTGAGCCGACGAAGTTAGCTGACGGGTAGAATGGCGAAAGAGTTTCTCATTCCTCCTGCAAATGCAGAATTAACCCCAAAATACTGGGTCCTCCGTTCTCATAAATGATTGAGATTTGGCTGATATACAATTGAATGTGATTATTCTACGCCCATATTCTATTTTTTGTAAACCCTAAATTTTTTGAAAGAAATATTTATATTTATTGTGGTCAAAAAGTAAGCCGGAAATTCCTAAAGAAATTAAAACAAAAAATTCACCAGATTAATTCGTACACTTTCTATTGACCATTTTTAGACAATACGTTATAATTCTTTAGTACACAGCAGTTGGTTATTAGCCTATTTGTGTATTGACGTGTGTTCGGAGGGAGGGAAAGAGAGATGTCAAAAACTGTCGTTCGCAAAAACGAATCGCTTGAAGATGCTCTTCGCCGCTTCAAACGTACTGTATCAAAAAGTGGTACAATTCAAGAAGTTAGAAAGCGCGAGTTCTACGAAAAACCTAGCGTAAAACGTAAAAAGAAATCAGAAGCTGCACGTAAACGTAAGTGGTAATTTAATTTCCCATTAAAAATCCCTACGTTCATAACACGCAATTGTATGATTCACTGAGCAGACAAAAATATACCTGAAATTAATCGCATGTCGATTAATTTCAGGTATTTTACATTAAGCTCAAATTTACGTACATATTGGAGAAGCCGAATGTGATCCCTGTGATTCATTCGGCTTTTATGTTATATACTTATTGTATAAATTATTTACGGTTAGTAAGGCCACTTAAGTTAATGATTCACTATATAATAAAATTATTAAGATTTATGAAACTTTTTGCATAGTCAGTCGTATATACAGGAGAGAAGCATGTTAGAAGGGAGGGAAAAAGATGCGAAGACGAAGAATCCTCAGCTATTTAATAGTTATTTGGATGACATTTTTGTTAGCGTTTCCATTAACGTCTGCTTTTGCAAGTAATAAGGTCTACCATATACCAATTCATAATGAAGTAGAAAGAGGACTTCACGCATTTTTAGAACGAGCTTTTAAAGAGGCGGAAGAAAACAATGCAGAGGCGATTATTTTAGACATTCATACGCCTGGCGGTTTCGTGAATGCAGCAGGTGATATTGCTATGCTTATGGATGCAACGGATATACGTACGATTGCGTATATTAACAAAGATGCTCATTCTGCAGGTGCCTTTTTAGCCTTACATGCGGATGAAATCTATATGGTGCCAAATGGAACGATCGGGGCGGCTGCAGTTATTGATTCAGCAGGAAATGCTGCAGATTTAAAGGCTCATAGTGCATGGGTTGCTCAAATGGAGGCAGCTGCAGAATCAAAAAATCGTAATCCAATATATGCACGAGCAATGGCTGATGTATCTCGAGCAGGAAAAGGGGATTTATTAACTTTATCTGCTTCGGAGGCAAAAAAAGTTGGTTATTCAAATGGAACGGTTTCAAATTTCCAGGACCTTTTAAAAGCAACGCAATTAGATGAGCGTGATATCGTTTCAATTGAACCTACTTTTGCTGAAAAGCTTGCTCGTTTTATTACGAATCCAATTATAGTTCCGATTTTATTGTCGATTGCAAGCTTGGGACTTGTAGTTGAGCTTTATTCGCCAGGTTTTGGTGTTCCAGGTATAATGGGATTGTCAGCACTTGGATTATTTTTCTTTGGTCATATGGTGGCGGGCTTGGCAGGTTATGAGACCTTACTTTTATTTATTGTAGGCTTAGCGCTTGTTATAGCGGAGTTTTTTGTCCCCGGAGGTATTGTTGGTATTTTAGGTGGTGCGCTAATATTACTAAGTCTAATACTGGCAGGTGCAAACATGATGCAAATGATTATAGCGATTTTCATTGCGCTTCTTGTAGCGATAATAGGAATGGTGATTCTGATGAAATTTTTTGGTAAGAAATTGCATGTTTTAAACAAGCTAGTCTTGATGGATGCGACAACGACGGAAGAGGGTTATGTATCTAACGTGAATCGCACAGAGCTGCTTGGAAAAGTGGGTAAAGCGATTACACCACTTCGTCCGGCGGGTACAATGTTATTTGGAAGTGAGCGCATTGACGTAGTATCGGAAGGTGGCTATGTTGATGTTGGGGAACATGTAGAAGTTATTAAAGTAGAGGGCTCACGTATTGTTGTGAGACAAACAGAAAAAGAGATGGAGGAATAGCAAATGGGTTTTGATTTAGCTTTAATAGGTCCAATTGTGGGGCTAGTCTTATTATTCATTGTTGTCGCGGTATTCTTTACCTTTGTACCAGTGGCGTTGTGGATTTCTGCACTTGCTGCAGGTGTCCGCGTTAGTATTTTCACATTAATCGGTATGCGTTTACGTCGTGTAGTCCCATCACGAATCGTGAATCCATTAATTAAAGCGCATAAAGCAGGTTTACCTGTAACGATCAATCAACTTGAAAGTCACTATTTAGCAGGTGGTAATGTTGACCGTGTAGTAAATGCGTTAATCGCGGCACATCGTGCAAATATTGAGTTAACATTTGAACGTTGTGCGGCAATTGATTTAGCTGGACGTGATGTATTAGAAGCGGTACAAATGTCTGTTAACCCGAAAGTTATTGAAACACCATTTATTGCAGGTGTTGCTATGAACGGGATTGAAGTAAAAGCGAAGGCACGTATTACAGTGCGAGCAAACATTGAACGTTTAGTCGGTGGTGCTGGTGAAGAAACGGTTATTGCCCGTGTAGGTGAGGGGATCGTTTCTACAATTGGTAGCGCCACTAGTCATACGACAGTTCTTGAAAATCCTGATATGATTTCTCAAACAGTATTAGCAAAAGGTTTAGATTCTGGGACAGCATTTGAAATCTTATCGATCGATATTGCTGATGTTGATATCGGCAAAAACATTGGTGCTGAATTACAAATTGAACAAGCGCAGGCTGATAAAAACATTGCCCAAGCGAAAGCTGAAGAACGTCGTGCAATGGCTGTAGCGAACGAGCAAGAAATGATTGCACGCGTACAAGAGATGAAGGCAAAAGTAGTAGAAGCCGAAGCTGAAGTACCACAGGCGATGGCAGAAGCTCTACGTTCAGGTAATCTTGGTATTATGGACTATATGAACTACCGCAACATTCAAGCAGATACAGCTATGAGAGACTCCATTTCTAAAGTAAGCTCAGATAAAACAGAATCAAATGAACCTAATGAATAAAAAACTGAAAGGAGCGGTACTAATAAATGGAACAATTAATTATATTTGTGATAATTGCCATAGTCAGCTCTATTTTCGGTAAATCAAAAAATAAAAAAGAACAAAAACCAATGCCAACTTTTAATAATAAGGATTCACATGTTGAGCCTCCTGTTATAAAAAAAGCAGAGGTGAATCCACAGCAACGTTCTAAACCACAGAGCTTTGAGGATTTTGCACGTGGATTTTTAGGTGAATGGGAAAATGAACAGCCTAAATTTGAAGAGCCGAAAAAAATTGTCGAAGAAACAGTAAATGAGAAAGTACCAAGCTATGTAGCACCATCCTTAATCCCGACTGAGAAAGTGAGTCGTCCTACGAATAGAGAAAGTATGGGTCGTTTAGCTGCTGGGAAAAAAGTCGAGAGAGTAGCTGAATCACAATCGGCTTTTCAATTACCGACATCAAAAAAATCACTTATGCAAGCTGTTGTAATGGCAGAAGTTTTAGGCCCTCCAAAAGCAAAAAGAAAATAACTAGCATGTCCTCCTTTTTCGATGCATATATTGCCGAAGAAGGAGGCATTTTTTTATGAGAAAACTATTTCAATTAACGCCACTACTTGAATTATTACAATATGAAACATTAAAAATCATTGGCCCATATCGTTTTCTACATGCTGATGCTACATCGTGCTCATTTATCTATGCAGATTATCATATTACTGTGCGTGGAAAATCAGTGGAAATTAATGCTCTTAAAGAAGAAATGCTACATCTTTCTGTAGAGGATTTGCAGGAGCTTCATTTGAAAATGACAAAGGATATGGGTGTGAGCGATAATGTGGAATAATCGGCCAATTATCATACGTATAAAGCGCCATGAAAATGTTCATCCTTTTATTCAAGCATTGCATGCACAACATGTGCCATTAAAGCGTGTTGTGTTTCGTGAGCAAGAGGTTGCCTTTGAAACAACTATGCATTATCTACCAAAGATTCGCCGTGTGCGTAGTCGTTACCGACTTAAAATGGCTATCTATTATGCAGATGAACTTCAAGTTTTTCGAGCACAGCTTTGGACTTTGCTTGGCCTAACGTTGATGATATTAATACCATTACTATGTGCACAGGTTATTTGGCGGATCGATATTAAAGCGGCAACACCTGAATTAGAGGAACGTCTAGGAGAGACCTTTCAAGATACCTTTCAATTAGAAACACCCATTTCTAAAAAAGACTTACCCTCAGATGCTGTCATTCGTCAGAAGCTATTAGAAGGGCACCGAGATCTTTCGTGGGTGCATATTGAAAAGCATGGTGGACGTGTAATTTTACGACCTCAGGAGTCCCCGAAACAAACTAAACAAACGAATGAAAAGCTAGCGACGCATTTAGTAGCAACAAAAAGTGGTGTTATTACTCACTTTAATATTCAAAATGGAGAACGAAAAATTTCAGTTAACGATACTGCTTACGAAGGTGATGTTCTCGTAAGTGGCGTAATTGAAAGTGGTGAAGATCAAGTGTTTGTTGGGGCGAAGGGAGAGGTTTACGCTGATTATTGGCTTGAATGTTCATTTAAAATTCCTACAAAACTAACGATGGAAACGCTACAACAAAAGCAGTGGCGTGTATTAGTGAAAGGCATTCATGAAGAAAAAGAAAAAGTTGACTATGTTCAAAAGAAAGATTTACCTAATTGGCTCAATCCATATGTTTCAATTGTTGAGGAGCAGTACACAAAAAAAACTCAAGTAGAGCTTAATGAATCCAAAATAGATTCATTGCTCATACCATTGCTTCATGAAAAGGTACTACGTTCATTACCTGCGAAAACGGTTATTAAAAAAGAAAACCTTTTACAGGTAAAGTGGGGGAATGGTACAGTTGAAGGGAAAGTTCTATTTTTAATCAATGAAAACATTGCCAGTCCAATACAAGGTCTACAAGGAGAATGATTATGTCAGAACATTTAACTGTATTACAAGTGGATAATCCAAACGAAGCGGTTATGCTACTCGGAATATCCGATGCCAATATGAAATTAATCGAAGAGGCTCTAAAAGTTCACATTATTACACGTGGTGAACAAATTCAGCTTGCTGGTGAAGAGGATGCAAAGGAACAAGCAAGATTCCTTTTACATGCTCTTTTAAAGGTCATTCGTAAAGGAATTAATATTGATCAGCGTGATGTTGCAACAGCTATTGAAATGACACAAAAAGGAACGATTGAATACTTTGCAGAACTTTATGATGAAGAAATAGCTCGCACGACGAAAGGGAAGCCTATTCGTGCAAAAACAATAGGTCAACGAGAATACATACAAGCAATCCGTCATAAGGACGTTGTTTTTGGTATCGGACCAGCCGGTACTGGGAAAACGTATTTAGCGGTAGTCATGGCAACACAGGCGCTAAAAAACGGACACGTTAAGCGTATTATTTTAACACGCCCTGCAGTAGAGGCAGGCGAGTCTCTAGGCTTTCTTCCGGGGGATTTGAAGGAAAAGGTAGATCCATACTTACGCCCCCTGTATGACGCTCTAAACGATATTTATGGGACTGAACAAACACAAAGACTGATTGAACGAGGCACAATCGAAATTGCGCCTTTAGCGTATATGCGCGGACGTACATTAGACGATGCCTTTGTTATTTTAGATGAAGCTCAAAATACGACACATCAGCAGATGAAAATGTTTTTAACGCGACTAGGCTTTGGCTCCAAAATGGTCATTACCGGCGACAAAACACAAATTGACCTACCAAAAAATACGGATTCTGGATTAATCGTAGCAGAACGAACATTAAAGTATGTAAAATCTATACATTTCCAAATTTTGGAGCAAGGCGATGTAGTACGCCACCCAATCGTAGCAAAAATCATCCAAGCATACGAAGAACAGCAACTTTAATATGACCGCTAGCGGTCATATTAAAGTCTGCACCGAAAGTGGAGTGAAACGGAACGGCAGGTGCAACAGGGTTTAAAAAGTCTGCACCGAAAGTGGAGTGAAACGGAACGGCAGGTGCAACAGGGTTTAAAAAGTCTGCACCGAAAGCGAAGCGGCAGGTGCAAAGGGTTTTAAAAGAAGCTTAGCGATAGATATAAAAGATAGAACAAAATAGAAATTGGTTGTAAAATGGAAAAAAATGTGACAGCTATACGATGTGTATAGCTGTTTTTTTACTTTCTTATACATTTTTCAGGAAAAATGTTTTTTGAATTGGTATGATAGTAGGTAGATAGAGGAGGTGCAAGATGGAGAAACAATTAAAAAAAATTACAGAACTTATTGGCTTTCGCTACTTTTTAATTGTCGTTCTCATCTTAACAGGAGCCCTACAATTTACTTTTATGTATGGCAATGTTAAAGGTGTTACATATGATTTTAAACCATTACAGCTAGCGCCTGAAACAGTACGATCTACTAAAACGATAGAAGATACTTATAAAACGCAACAGGAACGAGAAAAAGCAACAGATTCGGTTGCACCAGTCTATCAATTTTCTGCCGATGTTGCTAAACAGCGAGCTGCGATTGTAACGTCTTTATTCGACTATGTTCTTGACGTAAAGGCGGATGTTGAGAGTAACAAAGAGCCTATTCCTGTAGTCGACCAAGTGGCGCAGCTTCGTAAAAAACTTGAATCTATAGATTCAGATCAAATGCCAATTATCTTCACTGATTCACAGCTAGAAGGTTTGTTAGTACAAAGTGAAGCAGATTTAAAAAGAACAAGTACGCAACTATCAAAACTCGTGCAGGACTATTTACAAAAATCCATTCGATCTGAAAATGTGTTTGCGTCTCAAAATGATTTTGAGGCAAAAATTCGTGGACAACGAGGCTATCCTGATAAAATATTTAATACGGTAGTTTTAATTGGACGTACGAGTATTATCGAAAACGAGACTATAAACGAGGAACAAACGAAAATTCGAAAGGAACAAGTGAAGGAATCAGTTGAACCAACTCGAATTCTTCAAGGTCAAATCATTGTACAGGAAGGTCAAATTATTGATAATGAGGCGTTCCGTCAATTAGAGCTTCTAGGTATGGTAAGTAATAAGGCATCGATGAAACCGATTGCAGGGCTGATTATTTTAATACTTCTTGAAATGATGTTCATGTTTGTTTTATTCGAACGCTGGAATATAGATGAGCGCAAGAAACGTAATGCCCTGTTGGTAACAGTAATTGTTTATAGTTTATCGATCCTGCTGATGAAATTTATTAGCCTAGTCTCAGGTGGCTTTGATGTTACTGTTGCCTTCCTTTTCCCAACGGCTTTGGCAACAATGCTAGTACGGTTATTAGCGGATGACCGTGCTGCAGTACTTATTACGGTTATGACAGCAGCATCTGCGGGTGTTATTTTCCAAGAGGGTTATTCTTCTGTCATGCAGATGGAAATTACACTGTATATAATTTTTGGAGGATTTGCGAGCTTATTCTTTTTACAAAGTATGGAAAAGCGTTCGCATATTTTACATACTGTAGGTGTCATAGGGCTAGTAAATATGTTATTTATTGCATTTTATTTACTGATGACACAATCTTCCTACGGTTTGTCAGAGTTAGTGTTTTACTTTATCGCGGCAATGATATCGGCTCTACTATCAGGGGCTCTTACAATGGGTCTCTTACCATTCTTTGAATCAGCATTTAGCTTATTGTCGTCGTTGCGTTTAATTGAATTGTCGAACCCAAACCATCCATTGCTGAAAAAATTACTAATGGAGGCTCCGGGAACATATCATCATAGTGTAATGGTAGCGAACTTAGCAGAGGCTGCGTGTGAGGAAATTGGAGCGGATGGATTACTAGCTCGTGTAGGGTGCTATTATCATGATATTGGTAAAACGAAGCGTCCTGCCTTTTTCATCGAGAATCAAATGTCTGGTATTAACCCACATGATACATTGTCCCCGGAAAAAAGCGCGGAAATTATACTCGCGCATACAACTGATGGGGCTGAAATGCTAAAACGATATAAGATGCCACAGGAAATTATTGATATTGCCTTGCAACATCACGGATCTAGTCTGTTGAAATACTTCTACTTTAAAGCGAAGGAAGAAGGAAAATGCTTAGATGATACAACGTACAGATATCCAGGTCCGAAACCACAAACGAAGGAAGCGGCAGTTATCAGTGTTGCAGATAGCGTTGAGGCGGCGGTTCGATCCATGAAGGAGCCGAATGCAGAGAAAATTCAAAAGTTGGTACGAGCAATTATTGACGATCGAGTACAAGACAGTCAGTTTGATGAATGCGATATTTCAATAAAAGAGTTAAAATGTATAGAGAGAGTACTTTGTGAAACGTTGAATGGAATTTTCCACTCGCGAATTGAATATCCAAAGGCAGATAAGTAGGAGGATCTATGATTTTAACAATTGATTTTACAGATGAAACAAATGAAGTGGCTACTGAACATATGGAGCTTGTTGAAAAGCTTTTGCAGCAAGCTGCGAAACTTGAGAATATTGAGCCGGAAACGGAAGTGTCAGTGACATTCGTTACAAATGAAGCGATTCAAGAAATAAACCGAGAATACCGTGACAAGGATCAACCGACAGATGTGATCTCGTTTGCCCTGGAGGAATTAGGTGAGGGAGAAATGGAAGTAACATTTGAAGGGATGCCTCGTATCTTAGGAGATATTATTATTTCAACGGATCGTACAAAAGAGCAAGCAGAGGAATATGGACATACATTTGAGCGAGAATTAGGCTTTTTAGCGGTCCACGGTTTCTTACATTTACTTGGCTATGATCATATGGTACCAGAAGATGAAAAGGTGATGTTCAGTAAGCAGGATGAGATTTTACAATCTTTCGGCTTAGGACGAGAATAGATGAATGTTCGCAAATTTGTACGCTCTTTTGGGTATGCCTTTAAAGGTATTATTACAGCCTGTGCGGAGCAAAATTTTAAATCCCACTTACTAAGTGCGGGAATTGTTTTGATTGCTGGCTATTTTACGGATTTATCACGTATAGAATGGTATATTATATTGTTATTAATTGCTCTAATGTTTGCACTTGAAATGATTAATACAGCAATTGAACGAGTAGTGGATTTAGCTTCACCTACTATCCATCCGCTTGCTAAGCAGGCTAAAGATCTTGCAGCAGGTGCAGTACTTGTATTTGCGATATTCAGTGCTATAATCGGATTACTCATATTTATACCGAAATGGTTCGGTCATTAAGTAGTAGCAAGTGTGCTGGAGAAAGCGACCGAGGCAATTACGCCAAGGCGAAATTGATGATGTAGAGGAGAACATGATGACAATTGATATGCATGCATTACTAGAAGAATCAAAAAAAGCGCGTGAAAAGGCTTATGTACCTTATTCAAAATTTAAAGTTGGCGCGGCGATTTTAACGAAAAATGGAGAGGTCATTCATGGCTGCAATATTGAAAATGCAGGCTATAGTATGACGAATTGTGCTGAGCGTACAGCATTTTTCAAAGCTGTGTCAGAAGGTATTTATGATTTTGAGGCGATTGCTATTGTAGCTGATACGGATGGACCATGTGCGCCATGCGGAGCTTGTCGTCAAGTGATGATGGAGTTTTGCAAGCCATCTATGCCTGTATATTTAACAAATTTAAAAGGTGATGTCACGGTAACGTCTGTAGGCGAATTACTACCGTTTGCATTTACAACGGAGGATTTAGAGAATGCTGGAAAATAATAATGGCTATAAGTCAGGTTTCATCTCCATAATCGGTCGACCAAATGTTGGGAAATCAACGTTTTTAAACCGTGTTATTGGTCAAAAAATTGCGATTATGAGTGATAAACCACAAACAACACGAAATAAAGTACAAGGTGTACTAACATCAAATGATAGCCAAATGATTTTTATAGATACACCAGGAATCCACAAGCCGAAACATAAGCTAGGGGATTTTATGCTAAAGGTTTCTAAAAATACTTTGCGTGAAGTGGATGTTATTATGTTCATGGTTAATGCAGAACAGAAACTTGGAAAGGGTGACGAATTCATCCTTGAAATGCTGGCAGGTAATCCAACGCCTGTCTTCCTGGTAATCAATAAAATCGATCAAATTCATCCTGATGAATTAATAGGGATTATTGAAAGCTACAAAGACCGTTATGACTTTGCTGAAATAGTACCGATTTCAGCATTACAAGGGAATAATGTAGAAGATTTATTATCGACATTAGCGAAATATTTACCGGAGGGTCCACAATATTATCCAGCAGATCAAGTAACAGATCATCCTGAGCGTTTTATTATTTCAGAGTTAATTCGTGAAAAAGTGTTACATTTAACGCGTGAAGAAATACCTCATTCCATTGCTGTTGTAATTGATAAAATTCGCCGTGATGAAGAAAATGAAGATAAAATTCGTGTAGCAGCTACGATTATCGTGGAAAGAGATTCGCAAAAAGGGATTGTCATTGGTAAACGTGGCGCGCTATTAAAAGAAGTAGGGATACGTGCAAGAAAAGATATTGAGATGCTTCTTGGTTCAAAAGTGTATTTAGAGCTTTGGGTAAAGGTGCAAAAGGATTGGCGAAATAAATCAACACATTTACGTGACTTCGGTTTCCGTGATGATGAATATTAACTTCTATCTCAACGGGTGTCCAAACAACCGCTGAAAATAGAGGAACTCAGTCTAAGAACGCCACGTCCTGTGGCAATGACTGAGTGACCAACATTACGTTGGTCCAAAGCCGATTCCGGACGCAATTATGCCGAGGCATAATTGATATGGAGCTGTCCAATAAATTTATTGGACAGCTCCATTTTCACTTCCTTCAGCAGGTGTTTGGACACCCGCTAAAATAGAGGAACTCAGTCTAAAAACGCCACGTCCTGTGGCAACGACTGAGTGACCAACATCGTGTTGGCCTAAGCCTCCGGCGGATGTCTCGGAATCGGAAAGGAGTTCTTAGGGGATGTTAGCCTAAAATCATCGCATCCATGCGATAACGGCTAACTGACCTGCATCACGCAGGCCTAAGCACAAAGCCGATTCCGGACACAATTATGCCGAGGCATAATTGATTGCGTGGCTTGTAGAAAGGAGGGGGATCGATGCTTCATAAATGGGAAGGGATTGTCCTAAAGGTACGTGCCTATGGAGAATCAAATAAAATTGTAACATTACTAACTAGAGAAGCGGGAAAGGTTGCAACGATGGCTCGAGGAGCGAAGAAGCCTTCTAGCAGATTAGCATCTGTGACACAGCCATTTACGTATGGCATGTTTATGGTGCAGCATCATACTGGTATGGGGACATTGCAACAAGGTGAGCATCTCAATTCAATGCGCCATATTCGTGAGGATATTATGGCAACAGCATATGCAAGTTATATAATGGAACTTGTCGAGCGAGTAGTAGAAGAGGGGAAACCGGAGCCATATGCATTTGATGTGCTCCTTCAAGCATTACAAGCAATTGAGGAAGGTTATGACCCGGAGGCCATTACATTGTTTGTAGAATGGAAAATGCTACCCTATACAGGTGTGCAGCCTATATTACATGCTTGTGCTGCTTGTGGTGCCGTAGACGGTGAATTTGCATTTTCTTTTGCGCAGGGAGGTTTTTTGTGTCATCGTTGTTATCAGCAGGATCCTTATATCATTCGATTAACACCGACTCAGCTTAAGCTTATTCGGATGTTCTATACTGTACCAATTGACCAGATTGGGAAACTAGATTTGAAAAAGGAAACAAAATATTTTATAAAAAAAATAATTACAACCATTTACGAGGAACAAACAGGAATTCGTTTTAAGACTAAAAAATTTATTGAACAGCTAGAGCGAACGCCTGAATTTCAGTTAAGAACAAATACAGAACAAGAAAAAACGCCAGAAGACCATTAACATTGATCTTCTGGCATTTTTTCTTTTTTAATTCGTCTTGAAAATACAAGGAAAAGGCGGACTCCTAATGTTATCCATCCGAATGCTAGGCGGTTATTTTGTCAAAATGTTATTTTTTTATAGTGACATTGATTTTTTTTGCAAATGGCATTAGGTCAAATTGAGTAATTCTTTATCATTTGCAGAAATTTTATTTATGAGAGAAATTTAATTATAACTTATAAAAACAAACTTTTATTTTCTGTTTTATAGGTCTTTATGTACTTTTTAATTCAACTTAATAGCTGATGTGAAATAATTGAGTTAGGTCTAAAATATTAATTTTGGAATAGTTTTTAATATAAACATAGTAGAAACTGTTCATTCTAATTCCAAATACTAGTTGAAAAGGCATTTTACTCTATGATATTGTAATTAATATAGATGATGATATTTACCTTCTTTCAACAATTATTCTCTGTAGCGAAAGCAAAGCGTCAGGTACAGAAGTGTCCCACCTCTAAAGATGGTGAGATGAATGCGGATTTAAGCTACTTTTCAGCGGGGGTCCAACCCCCTTGAAATAGAGGAACTCAGTCTAAAATCGCTACGTCCTGTGGTAATTTATCTGTGCGATTATCGAAATACCGACATCGTGTCGGCCCTCATGTTGTTGTTGCTGTCGCTTCGCTTTCGCACAGATAAAACCGTGTTGCTGTCGCTACGTTAGCACTGCGCCTTTCGCACATAAAACATCTGTTGCTGTCGCTACGTTAGCACTGCGCTTTCGCACAAAAAACATTTGCAGGCCTGAGCACAAAGCCGATTCCGGATCAATTATGCCGAGGCATAATTGATGAACAACGAACAACGCAGTCTTACGGAAGAAGGAGGGAGTCACATAATGCTTAAACATTGCGTATGTGGCAGAAAATATGCTAAGAAAAGTGACCTTAAGTATTGATGAAGTTGAAGCAAATGATATTTTAGCTGAAGATATTTTTTCTGATTATCGTTTATTAGCTAAAAAAGATTTAGTTTTAACGGAACGAATTATTGCTTTACTTAAACTTAGAAAAGTTGATGAATTATCTGTTTATCTACCAACTGATTCAGTCCGAATTGTTCATGATTTAAGTGTTCAGCGTTCCAAGGATTATGAGGATGTATTTGCGCCGCTAATGGATAAAAAGGATGAGGCAGATGAGTATAAAGAAACAGTAAAGCAACTTTTTATGACTACATTAGAGAATGTTGTGCATGAATTGCGCTATGGCAAAATTTTAAAAAGCACCCAAGACACTGCTTATGTACGAGATGTTTTTGAAAGAGTTTTAGAAAAAAAACATCGCTATGAATTACTCATGCGATTAAAAGAATGGGATGAATATTCTTTTGTTCATTCATTTGATGTTTTTGTTTTAGGTACAATCTTTGCTCGTTATTTAGGTTTAATGGATATTGAAACGTTAGCAAGAGGCTATTTGTTCCACGATATTGGGAAGGTATTAATTCCGCAAGAAATATTAAATTTAAAACGAAAATTATCGGAAGATGAGTTTGATATTGTCAAAACTCATACGACTAAAGGTTATGAGCTACTCATCAAAAATGGGGAAGAGGATATCGCCTATTTAGCACGTGATCATCATGAGCGCTTTGCTGGTCAAGGTTATCCGAATCAGCTTTGTGAGGATGATATGTGTGAGGGAGTTCAAATGCTGCAAATTATTGATGTTTATTCAGCGATGACATCGAAGCGTGTATATCATTCGGGATATGCTGCAACAGATGCATTAGCTGTTTTATATCGTGATCGACATTTATATAACGAGAAATTTATGCATAAATTTGTAGAGTGTTTAGGGATTTATCCTGTCAACTCAGTCGTTCAATTATCTGATAATCGAAGTGCGCAAGTTGAACTTGTCTATGATTTATTCCCGACATTACCTAAAGTTAAGTTATTAGATGAGCAAAAGACTATGATATTACCTTTGAATTACAGTGTAAAAATTTCGAAAATGATAGATTATCGTGCTAACAGCTTTGAAGAAATTTTTAACCTATTTATAGAACAATTAATTCGCTGTGACGAAAATAGCTTAAGAGTCTACTTTAAAAAATTAATAGATCATTTACATCCTAAAGAAATTGTTTTAAAAATATTTTTACCTGCATTTCGAATTCTACGTTTATTAACAAGAGAAATCCAAACGGATATGACAAAGTATAGAAATTCTATTAATATTCTAAAAAAGTTATTAGAAGAACAAATAAATATATTGTATATGGATTATCAGCATGAGAAAACAGCTGTATTTGTTGTGGAAACTTCTCTTCGTGAAAATTTCTTCATAAAACTTGTGCAAAGTATTTTGTATATTGACAAAATTGTGCCGTTTTTTATTAATCCAGATGATGACCAACGCATTTCACAATTGATGGAACATTGTAATGTAAATGTAGCTTACTTTATTGAGGATCAACAAACAATTGATAAGAGGGTTCGTCCAATGCGAGAAGGAACATTCCTTTACTATACACTTGCAGATATCGAGGAAATATTAATAAGCTTAGTAGGTATGAGTATGAAAAGGTTTTCGTTTGAGGAGAAGATGCAAGAGCGCTTGTTTTCATCATTAAAGACCTAACAAAAGAATAAATTGTGTATCCTAAAACAAAGGTTGATTTTCACTCCGAATTGGCGCTTTCCGCGCAAGTTCACCCCGCGGGAATCACCACACTCAGTGGAAAATCAACGGTTCCTCATCATAAGTCTGAGTAAGCATTTTTTATCTAGGCTGTTTTCTCTAAGATTGTTGTTAAACGAATGAGAGTCCCCTAGTTAAAAGAATATGCTATATTTTGGATTGCAGAAAAGGGCGAATGAAATAGTATAATTAAGCGTAATTTACTTATTTCGTAAGAGGTGCTAAGTTTGTTTGAAAAGAAATTATTGATTGGACATTCAGTAGATACAGTCCTGGCAATTGGCCAACACATAGAGAAAAGTAACATTCCGTTTGAAATAGGAATCAAAGGAATTTTAAAGCGGTCATCTGAAGTATACGAAAATTTTTATACGGTCAAAGTTCAAAAAAAATATGCGAAACAAGTAGAAACCATAGTTGCGCAGTATGTGTCACAAGAAGATTTGCAGCGGTCGTATAAAGTGGAGAAAAAGAAAAGTAGAAAATTAAAGAGGAAGGAAAGAGCACCTTATTTGTTTGCAGCTTTTATATACCTTAATGCGGTAGGGGCTTTAGATACGAGTAAAGGTACAGGAGCGTACAACGTTTCATTTATCGTTTGCGCAGTTTTATTGATGTGCGGCTTGTTTATGGCGACAAAATATTACAAAGAGATGAAAAAAGAATCGGGTGATTTAAGAGAGAACAATAAGACGTTGATGATTTTCGGTATTCTTATGATATTTTATGCCGTTTTTTCTTTTATATCTGTACTTCGACTTCGATTTTAATTACTTCTTTTAGATAGAGAGCATGTCCAGTGTCTTAAATAAGGCTTTTTGGTCTGCTCTCTTTAATTTACTCACATCGATATTTTCAAGGGAGCAACAATCTATACGAAAACAGCCTTTATCTAAGAAAGCCTCACCATACGAGATGGTTTTAAGGCTCCGCACAAAATGGGAACGTCGGGGTCTAACGATTAAATCTATCAAGAGTAGCGTTTGTTTATAGTCTAAAGGGAGCCGCTTAAAATGCGACTCCCTCTTTATATACTTATGAATTTAGAATTGCAGATGTTTTTCAATGTATGCTTTAACATCTGCAATTGGCATACGAACTTGAGACATTGAATCGCGATGACGCACTGTTACTTGACCATCCTCTTTTGAGTCAAAGTCGTAAGTGATACAGAATGGTGTACCAATTTCATCTTGACGACGGTAACGTTTACCGATTGATTGTGACTCGTCAAAGTCAACTGGGAATGCTTTGCGAAGCTCTGCCCATACAGTAGTAGCCTCATCAGAAAGCTTTTTAGAAAGTGGTAGAACTGCAGCTTTAAATGGCGCTAGAGCAGGGTGGAAGCGTAAAACTGTACGTTTATCATCGCCTTCAAGCTCTTCCTCGTCATAAGCATCGCAAAGGAATGCTAATGTCACACGGTCTGCACCTAAAGATGGCTCGATGCAATATGGAACGTAACGTTCGTTTGATACTGGATCAATGTAAGTGAAATCTTCACCAGAATGCTCCATATGCTGTTTTAAATCGTAATCTGTACGATCCGCTACGCCCCAAAGCTCGCCCCAACCGAATGGGAATTTAAATTCAATATCAGTTGTAGCGTTTGAGTAGTGAGACAATTCGTCGTCTTCGTGGTCGCGAAGACGCATAGACTCTTCGTTCATGCCTAAATTTAATAACCAATTTTTACAAAATTCTTTCCAGTATGCGTGCCATTCAAGGTCTTCTCCTGGCTTACAGAAAAATTCAAGTTCCATTTGTTCAAATTCACGTGTACGGAAAGTGAAGTTACCTGGAGTAATTTCGTTACGGAACGATTTACCAATTTGTGCAATACCGAATGGTGTACGTTTACGCATAGAACGTTGTACATTTTTAAAGTTCACGAAAATACCTTGTGCTGTTTCTGGGCGTAAATAAATTTCGTTAGTAGAAGATTCTGTTACACCTTGGAATGTTTTAAACATTAAATTAAATTGACGAATATCTGTAAAATCAGCTTTACCGCAATCCGGGCACACTACGTCATACTTAATCATCGTTTCTTTCATTTGGTCAAATGTCATACCATCGACAATGATTTCATCGCCTTTAGCTAGCGCAGCATCCTCGATGATTTTATCAGCACGATGGCGTGCTTTACATGCCTTACAATCGACCATTGGATCATTAAAGTTACCAACGTGACCAGAAGCAACCCAAGCTTTTGGATTCATTAAAATTGCAGCATCTATCCCAACATTGTGCTCTGATTCTTGGACAAATTTTTGCCACCATGCTTTTTTTACATTGTTTTTTAATTCAACACCTAGTGGACCGTAATCCCAAGTGTTTGCTAAGCCTCCGTAGATTTCAGAACCTGGGAAGACAAAGCCGCGATGCTTCGCTAATGATACAATTGTTTCCATTGATTTGTTAGCCATAAAAATAGCCTCCTTTATAGTTTTCAAAGAGTGAACTTTGATTTTGGTTAGCGCATTTATACGATTGATAAATTCGCTAGATATTTTTAATTTAGGTAGGACTAAATTAAAAATAGCACCCGTCTCCGGGCACAATAAATGCCCAGGGACGAGTGCTATAACCCGCGGTTCCACCCTGATTGTTTTAAACGTGATGTTTAAAACCTCTTTTTAAAAAGGTAGCTCAAGGAGTGCCTTTTCTCTGTTGCTGTGTAGACTTTCACCATCTTCTACTCGCTTTAAAATGGAACAGATACTTTTTTCCTGTCATCGCCTATATAACGCAAATCACTCGAAAATACATCGAGAGCAAGCGTATGTGTCAATATTGTAGCATGTAGTTCTTTTCTTCGCAATAATTATTAAAATAGTATATAATAATTGAGCATAAGTATAACACTATTAGATTTGAGGCGGTGAGTCCAATCGAACTCAATAAACGTCAGGAAGACATTTTACAAATTGTGAAAGAAAACGGCCCAATTACAGGCGAACATATTGCAGAACGTCTCAATCTGACAAGAGCAACTTTAAGACCAGATTTAGCAATACTTACAATGGCAGGCTTTTTAGATGCTAGACCTCGTGTTGGCTATTTCTATTCAGGTAAAAAAACATCCGTTACATTGACGGATAGTATTAACAATTTAAAGGTGAAAGATTTTCATTCAGGCCCTGTTGTTGTGCCAGAAACAATGACTGTTTATGATGCGATTTGCTTCATGTTTTCAGAGGATGTTGGAACACTCTTTGTCGTAGATAAGAATGAATTTTTGACAGGGGTGCTTTCTCGTAAGGATTTACTACGTACAAGTATTGGCACGCAGGATTTAAACAAAATTCCTGTACATATAATTATGACACGCATGCCAAATATTTCGTACTGCGAGAGATCAGATTCTTTAGTTGTCGCAGCGAATAAACTAATTGAACGAGAAGTGGATTCGCTACCAGTAGTTGAGCCACAAGAAGGTGGATTGACAATCGTTGGTCGTCTTACAAAAACGACGATAACACGAGCTTTCTTATCACTTGCACAGAATGACTAAATAGTTGAAGGAGAGCAGCATGAAAAAACTACGAGTTTTTGTTGTATCTGATTCAGTCGGTGAAACTGGTGACCAAGTAGCGAAAGCGGTTATTAGCCAGTTTCGACCTGGTTTGGAAAGCACGATAATTCGTCGTTTTCCTCATATACAATCTGAGGAGCTCATTCGGAAAATTGTATGCCTTGCAGCAAAACAGAAGGCATTTATTGTGTATACGCTTGTTCGACAGGAGATGCGATCGTTATTGCATGACCTGTGTGAGCAAGAAAAGGTATATGCCGTCGATATTTTAGGGCCTGCTTTAAAAACAATGGCAACCTTTGTGGAAGAATTCCCATTAGAAGCACCAGGAATTGTTCACCAGCTAGATGATGATTATTTTAAAAAAATTGAGGCTATTGAATTTGCTGTAAAATATGATGATGGTAGAGATCCACGTGGTCTATTACAGGCTGATATTGTGCTAGTGGGTGTTTCCCGTACTTCTAAAACACCGCTATCACAATATTTAGCACATAAACGCTATAAGGTGGCGAACGTACCCTTAGTACCAGAAGTGGAGCCACCTGAAGAACTTTTAAAAATTGATCCCAAAAAATGTTTTGGTTTAATTATTTCTCCTGATAAATTAAACTCAATTAGAAAAGAGAGATTAATGTCTCTAGGATTGAATGATGATGCTATCTATGCACAGCATAATCGAATATTAGAAGAAATCCAGCATTTCGAAAAAATTGCTGCTAAAATTGGCTGTAAGGTTATTGATGTGACAAACAAAGCTGTTGAAGAAACAGCAAACGTCATTATCGAGCATATTTTGAAATGTAAATAAGAAACGAATGATGATAAACCACCTCGGTTATAAGAGGCGGTTTTTTTGAGTCGGGTTTGAAAATAGTATAGATAAAAACTAATTTTTGTTTTATAATAATAAAATTGTGGTAAAAATATTTATTAAGAGAAAAATCCTATTTTTTTGTCGAGAAATAAAGGATTTTTAAATCGGATAGCGAATTGTGTTTTAGAACGTAATTTAAAGATGGTGATGGATTTGGCAGGGAAGATTCCTGAAGAAGTGATTGAACAGATTCGCACACAATCGGATATTATTGATGTCATAAGCGAATACATGCAGCTTACTAAGCGTGGGCGCAATTGGTTTGGTCTCTGTCCTTTTCATGGAGAACAAACGCCATCTTTTTCTGTGTCATCAGACAAACAAATTTTCCGTTGCTTTGGTTGTGGTGCAGGTGGTAATGCTATTACTTTTGTCATGGATATAGAAGGTATTTCTTTTCCTGACGCTGTTGTGAAACTTGGTGAACGTGTTGGCATACATTTAGATGTTGGGCCTAGTTTACCTGAAGTAGCGAAAAAGGTATCTAAAGCAGAAGAAAGGATGAAAGAAGCACACGCTTTTGCAGCAGATTTTTTTCAACATTTACTGTTAAATACAGAAGATGGAGAAGAACCTTTAAATTATTTGCTAGAAAGAGGATTTACAAGGGAACTTATAGAATCTAATAGCATTGGATGGTCTCTTCCAAGCTTTGATGCATTAACGATATTGCTTGAAAGAAAAGGTTATAACTTACAAGAAATCGCGGAAAGTGGTTTAGTGATCAAACGTGAAGGGGAAGAACGCTATTTTGATCGTTTTAGAGGGCGTATTATGTTTCCCATCCGTGATGAGAACGGTAAGATTATAGCATTTTCTGGACGAATTCTTGCATCGACTGGTGAAGAGGCAAAATATTTAAATAGTCCAGAATCACCGATTTTTCAAAAGAGCGAAGTGCTATATAACCTAGATAAAGCACGAACCTCCATTAGAAAAAATCGTCAAGTAGTATTGATGGAAGGGTTTATGGATGTTTTAGCAGCAACTTCTGTTGGTGTAACGAATGCTGTAGCAACAATGGGCACTTCGCTTACGAATCAGCATATCACAAAGCTAAAGCGCTTAGTAGAGCAGGTTACGGTTTGCTATGATGGTGATAATGCAGGTTTTGATGCGGCAAAAAGAGCGGCACAGTTACTTCAAACGGAACGTATGAAAGTCAATATTGCGGTGTTACCAGATAAGCTAGATCCCGATGAATACATTCGTAGTTTAGGTGGACAAGCATTTAAAGAACAAATTTTGGAAAACCCTCATGCGTATATTGCTTTTATGATGATGCATGCTAGACGAAATAAGAACTTTCAGTTTGAAAATGATACGCTTCAATATATTCAAGAAGTTCTTGAGCAACTGGTAGGTAGATCGTCACCGGTTGAGCGAGATTTGTATATAAGACAGCTATCGAATGAGACAAATATCTCGGAAGAAGCGATTTATGCTCAATTCCGAAAGCTAGAGGCAAATCAGGTACGTTCTACAAAAGTAGAGATGCCTGTTCAAACGCCTTCGATGCCGGTCACGCAGCAACATAAGCCTATGGACGCAGCTGAACGTGCCGAACGTTTATTACTGGCTCATATGCTTCATAATATAGATGTAGTGGACAGGGTATTACGTAGTGAGCAAAAAGAACCGTTTGTACGAGATGCCTATTTGGCAGTTTTTGTTCGCTTAGTAGGATTTTATGAGGAATATGGTCATCCTGATTATCAGCGTTTTGTTGAGATATTAGATGACTCTGAATTACGCAAGATAGTAATGGAAGCGGCTTTAACGGAACGGGATCCCGACCAAGCAGAGGCAGAGGTCACAGACTCAATACGTCAGCTGCAAAAATATAGAATTGAGCAAGAAATTCAACAAAAGATGCATGAGTCAAAGGAAGCGGAGAAGATGCACGAGTATGCGCGTGCACTTGAAATCGCCCAACAGATTATTCATTTAAGAAAATCGTTATCGGCGATTTAACCCGATTCGGTTGTTTAGAAGGAGGAAGGTTTATGGCGGACAAGTCAGAACGTTCAAAAGAGGTAGAAGTAGAAATTACATTAGACGAAGCAAAAAAGATACTACAAGAAAAAGCAAAAACAGAAGGTGAAATTTCAATGAAAGAAATTTCAGAGAAACTTGCGCCTTATGAATTGGAGAACGAAGAGATTTTCCACTTTGCTGAGGATCTTGAAAAGGCAAAAGACATTCAAATCATTGGAAAAGAAGAGTTTGAAGAAGAAAGCTTAATGAAAGAAGAAGCGAGCGAAGAGACTTTCGATTTAAATGATTTGAGTGTACCACCGGGTGTTAAAATAAATGACCCTGTACGTATGTATTTAAAAGAAATTGGTCGAGTTGATTTACTTTCTGCCGAGCAAGAAATCGCTCTAGCTGAGCGTATTGAGCAAGGTGACGAAGAAGCACGTAAACGTCTAGCAGAAGCGAACTTACGTCTTGTTGTATCGATTGCTAAGCGTTATGTTGGCCGTGGAATGCTATTCCTTGATTTAATTCAAGAGGGGAATATGGGGCTTATCAAGGCTGTTGAGAAATTTGACTACCGTAAAGGCTTTAAATTCTCCACTTATGCAACATGGTGGATTCGCCAAGCGATTACACGTGCTATTGCGGACCAAGCACGTACAATTCGTATTCCAGTGCATATGGTCGAAACAATTAATAAATTAATTCGTGTACAACGCCAATTACTACAAGACTTAGGTCGCGAACCATCTCCAGAAGAAATTGGGGAAGAAATGGATTTAACACCTGAAAAAGTCCGTGAAATTTTAAAAATTGCGCAAGAACCAGTATCTCTTGAAACACCAATTGGAGAAGAAGATGATTCACATTTAGGGGACTTTATTGAGGATTCTGAAGCTCAATCTCCATCTGACCATGCAGCTTATGAATTGTTAAAAGAGCAATTAGAGGACGTGTTAGATACATTAACTGACCGTGAAGAAAATGTCCTTCGCTTACGTTTCGGTCTAGATGATGGTCGCACACGTACATTAGAAGAGGTAGGGAAAGTATTTGGTGTAACACGTGAACGTATTCGTCAAATTGAGGCGAAGGCGCTTAGAAAGCTACGCCACCCTTCTCGTAGTAAACGTTTAAAAGATTTCTTAGAATAAAGCTATACAGGTTAGGGCTATCTAATTAGTGATGACTAATTGGATAGCCCTTTTTGCGCTACTATTGAATCAGGAGAATACTCGTATAAGCGAAGTCTATCAAAAGAAAATATTGTTTCGAAAATGTTTATATTATGTACTAGAATGTGACAAACTTAATATTTTTGCTACTTTATATAGATGTGTTTTGCAATGTTTTGAGATAAAATTGGAATAACAACCATATAAAGCAATGTTTGGAGCAAAAACTATGACAAATCCTCGAAAAAAAATAATCTTGAATGAGATTTTGTTTTGGAAGCAAAATAAGCTATTACCAGAACAATACTGTGACTTTTTAGCGGCTCTTTATGCCGAGGGGGCAGATATAGAGGAATTAGAACCCGTACATCATAAACAAGCTATATTGCCTTCAGAAAAGAGAAGGCTGCTATTTATAATTGCAGGTATATGTATTGCGATGATTGCTCTGCTAACTATTTATTTTACAATAACCTCCTACATGATCATTTTAACGGTTGTCGTTGGAATAGCTGCTTTAGTATTATTTCTGACGGCATTTCGAATGGCACGAAAAAATGATTTATTAGCGCCTGTTTTCCATTTGTTGGCCGCTGTTTTATTGTTTAGTATGTCTATTCGAATTTACACTACATATTTTAACGGAAATAATATTGCATTGTTTTGCTTGATTGCAGCGAACTGTGGGGTTTGGCTTTGGTCAGGTTTTAAAATGAAGCTACTTTATTTCACGGTATCAGGTGTCCTAGGGTTACTAGCACTGATTAGCTATTATATCATAAACTTATTATAAGAACTTATTTTGTAAATTAGTTCGCTGACAAATGACAAGAATCTGTTTGCTTTCGATAGCTTACGGATTCTTTTTTGCATCAAAATGTGATCTCGAAATTTATCCCATGTAAATTGCTGACGACTAAAAACAATAATCTGAGTATTGAGCCATAGCAATAAGTCCTATTATCATGGCTAATCACCATAACGTATGGTTGATTTCCGTTCCGGCTGGGCGCTTTCCTGGGGGCGTCCGATGAGCCGCTTGGGGCAACAGGATGTTGGTCACGAAGGCGTTATCACAGGACGTGATGGTTTTAGCCTTCGTTCCCCTATGTGCTCGCTGCAGGGTCTCGGGCTAACACGATGTTGGTCACGAAGGCGTTATCACAGGATGTGATGGTTTTAGCCTTTGTTCCCCTATCGCTGATCCCCGAGGAGTCGCCCAACCTCCACTCCAATCAACTTATATATGGCATACTTTAAAATAATAAAAATCATCCACAACTTTTGGTAATGAACTATTAATATTCTATATTTTCCAATATCAGAAATACAAATTTTCTAATAGCAAATATCAATAAGTTATTTTGATTTTCTTGGTATATGATGCGAAAAGAGAGGAAAGATAACAACATGTAATGAAGCAAAAGTTTAATGCTAAATAGAGTATAGATAGTCCAAATATTGGTGATTTCAAGACATATTTTATCCAATAGATACAGAAATGTCGAATTTGTTACAAACAAAGGAAAACTTAGCGAATGGTCTTTTCGTTTCATGGTTAATGAAGTACAATATTAGATGTTGACTGATTCTATATTATAATAGAAGTAGATTTACAATGAGGAGGGGAAACATATGAAAAACAATCCAGTCGTTCCTTACATCTTAATTCTTGCATTTGGTATTGGTCTTATTTTCTTCATGTCTTTAACAGGTGCAGAGAACAAAAAAGAGATTGCTGCTGAAAAAGAGGGCGGTGGCGAAAAGACAGAAGCTACTGATGACGGCTCAGCTTTAGTACAATCTTGTATCGGCTGTCACGCTGCTGACTTAACTGGTTCTGTAGGTCCAAACTTACATGGCTTAGATGAGGCTCGTATCGTTGAAGTCTTAACTAAGGGTATCGAAGGAACTCCAATGCAACCTGGAATGAAAACTGAAGCGGAAGCAAAAGAAATCGCTAAGTACATTTCAACTCTAAAATAGTTTAAAGATGTAGCTGCACTGAAAGCGTTTAATCGTAATTGGTGCAGCTACAATTTATTTATCTTCAGTAAAATGGAGTTGCTCAAAATTTTTGAGACAACTCCATTTGTTTTTTTTCTCGACATCATACATACTAAGAATGGACACTATTGAAGACAGGCGGTAAAAAAATGAATGCACAAAAATTATCAAAACGATTAGAAACAGTAGCAAGCTTTGTTCCCTCAGGCGCGGTTGTAGCTGATATTGGGAGCGACCATGCATATTTACCATGCTACTTAATTCATAAAGGTATTGCTTCTTATGCAGTAGCAGGGGAAGTAGTGAAAGGGCCATTTGAATCAGCAGTTGGACAAGTGCAAAAAGAAGGCTTAACAGAAAAAATTACAGTACGACTTGTGAGTGGTTTAGCGGCAGTGGAAGAAGCGGACCATGTTGATACCGTAACTATTGCTGGAATGGGCGGGCCTCTGATTGTCTCCATTTTAGAGAAGCATCCTGAGAAATTAAATGGGGTAACAAGGCTTATTTTGCAGCCAAATATTCATGCTAAAGTGATTCGCGAATGGGCATTAGCACATAATTGGGCAATCCAGGACGAAGAGATTTTAGAGGAAGACGAAAAAATTTATGAAATTCTTGTATTGCAAAGAAGCTCAATGACGTTAACGGAACCGGAAATTTTATTTGGTCCAAGATTAATGCAACGAAAATCACCAGCATTTATTAAAAAATGGTCGCGTGAAAAAGAAAATTGGCAACGTGTATTACAGTCTATTGAAGGGGCAGATCAAACACCTGAAATTGAAGAAAAACGTGCAGAGTTAGTGGCTCTACTCAATTTAGTGGAAGGGGTTCTGTGAGATGAAAACAGTAAACGGTCAGGAAATTATCCAATTGTTCGAATCATGGTCGCCTAAAAAGCTAGCCTGTATGGAAAATGACCCAATTGGTCTTGCGATTGGCACATTAAACAAACCTGTAAGTAAAGTATTAGTCACGTTAGATGTGAATGAAGCAGTAGCGGATGAGGCTATTGCTCAAGGATGCGAACTAATAATTGCGCATCACCCACCGATTTTCAGACGACTTTCGAATATTCGTACTGACAATCCAGCTGGGCGTTTATATGAAAAGCTTATTAAAAATGATATTGCTGTTTATGCAGCACATACGAATTTAGATGTGGCTGAAGGTGGTGTCAACGATTTACTAGCAGATGCGCTACAGCTTGAAAACCGTTTTATTCTAGAAGAAACTTATGCGGAAATTATGTTGAAGTTGGTAGTTTTTATACCGACTACAAATGCCACTGATTTACGTGAAGCATTAGCAAAGGCAGGAGCGGGCCGTATTGGAGATTATGAAGCGTGTAGCTATACGACAATGGGAGAAGGGCGTTTCCGTGCATTAGAAGGTGCAAATCCACATGTAGGTTCTATTGGTGAATTACACGTTGAAGAAGAAGTGAAGGTAGAAGTAGTATTTCCGGAACCCGTAAAAAATCGTGTGTTAAAGGCAATGTTAAACGCACATCCATATGAAGAACCTGCCTATGATCTCATTCGTCTAGACCAGCAAACAAATGTTATGGGCTTAGGACGAGTTGGTTATTTACCACAAGAAATGACTCTTCATGAATTCACGCAATTTGTCAAGAAACAGCTAGACGTACCCGCTGTAAGAGTTGTTGGCGATTTACAGTCGAAGGTTAAAAAAGTTGCGCTTGTCGGTGGCGACGGCAATAAATATATCTATTCTGCGAAACGTGCTGGAGCAGATGTATTTTTAACAGGAGATATGTATTTCCATACTGCCCAGGACGCTCAAGCAATTGGTTTGCAAATCGTAGATCCAGGTCATCATGTAGAGAAGGTGATGATTGCCGGAGTAGCTAAAAAAATGGCAAGAATGTGTGAGGATAAAAAATATTCTGTTGAATTTGTACAATCTACAGTTCATACAGAACCGTTTTTATTCGTGTAAGAGAGGGGAATATCTGTGAAGAATGAAAGACCTGCTGGCAATAAAGCCGGCAAGTTATGGATTATGATTGGTTTACTAATTGCTGTGTTTGGGGTAGGCATGACATTTATGACGAATACAATGAATGCCAAAAAAATTGATGCTATGACCGAGCAATGTGAAAAAGATGGTGGAGAGGCCATCGTCTCTAAAGAAAAGAAGTTTCTATCAACAAACTATTCATTTAAATGTAACCAGTAATAATAACAAGGCTGAATTATAGAATTTGATATAATTCAGCCTTTTCATGTTGTTGAAAAAATATTGCGTCAAAGAAATTAATGTGTCCTATTATATAAAATATGGCTTTTCGGCAAAACTAGGGGCTGCTTTCCTTGGGGCGTCCGATGAGCCGCCCAGCCTCCACTTTTAACAAAATGACTCCAACTTTTAGTTTTATCGAAACACTTTCAGAAATTATCGCCCAACTTTCACGTTTTATTGCCCAACTTTTAAATTTTATCGCCCAACTTTCACGTTTTATCACCTAACTTTTAAATTTTATCGACATCCACCTTCCGAAGAGCGAAAAGGATTCATACACAAAACTTTGCGTGAATCCTTTTTTATGTTGCCCAGCCTCGACTTCGTTTAGTAAGTATCTTTTAGCATTTCACTTTTTAATTCATAGTGATAGTATGCAAAATATTTGCGCAGTAGATGTACAATAATATTACCTATTCTGTTTAATTATGTTAATTGGCCATAGCGTTCATTCTTAATTGCACAAATTAAAAGTACTACGCTATCATTGATTGGAGTGGAAGGCTACTCGACTCCCGTGGGAAAGCGAGACAGGCGAGACCCTGCACGGAGCTTAAGCGGAGGAAGCGGCTCGACGCTCGCCCACAGGAAAGCGAGTAGCCTGGAACGGAAATCACCCTCACTGCAAGTGCCATAACATTCACCAAATTATTTTTGTGCATTTTGTTTTTCAACTCTATACAAAGGCTATAGTTAATATAATTCAGTCTTTTTGTATATGCATGGATTAATTTTAGAGTGTTATGATAGGTGAGTATAAATTGTAGTGAGGGGAGCATTTTTTAATGTTTATTCGTTTAACAAAAGAACAACAGGAAACAATAATAGCTGATATTCAACGATTTTTCTACAATAATCGAGATGAGGATATTTCAGAATTTGAAGCAGAAAGAGTATTTGATTTTATAAAGGAAAATATTGCTCCACATATTTATAATGCAGCTATATCGGATACAAAATATGTTGTAGAAAGACAATATGCATCGATTGAGGATGAACTTGCGGCATTAGAAAGACCTATTAAAATAAAATAATCAAATAATTGGAAATTTTCATAAATATATGATACTTTTATCTTGGATTGAAGATAATTTAATTCGAAGTAAAAAACAATGGTTTCATTAACCATCTTTGTATTGAATAAAGAAACGCATTCCTGTACAACATGGCTAAGAGAACCGTTTTTAGTTCAAATGAATGATTCGGTCACAATTTGAGGGATGAATGAAGGAGGAATATTATGTTGAAAATTGGGGTTATTTTAGGGAGTACGCGTGAAGGTCGTTTAAGTCCACAAGTGGGCGAATGGGTTAAGGGAGTAGCTGGAAAACGTGGTGATGCAGAGTATGAAATTATTGATATCGCGGATTTTAAATTACCACTTCTAGGCGAGCCTGGTGGAGATGCTTCAGGAGTAGCTACATGGTCACAAAAAGTCGCTGCATGTGATGGTTTTGTTTTTATCGTTGCAGAATATAACCATTCCATTACGGGTGCACTAAAAAATGCATTAGACTACTTACGCGTGGAATGGAATAATAAGGCCGCAGGTATTGTTTCTTACGGCTCTGTTGGTGGTGCAAGAGCAGCTGAACATTTGCGCGGAATTCTTGGTGAATTATTAGTAGCGGATGTTCGCGTACATCCTGCTTTATCTTTATTTACAGATTTCGAAAATGGTACAGTATTTAAACCAAAGGAAATGCAAGTAGATTCAGTAAATCAAATGCTTGATCAACTTATCCCTTGGGCAACAGCATTAAAAACAATTCGATAAAAGCTTAAGCAATATGTACAGTAAGGAGTGCATATTGCTTTTTTTATTTGGCTCTGCTTTATTGGATTATTGTGTAAATACGCAGGTTTTCAAGTGGCAAATACATAAAAATCTACCTTTATAACGTTTCAATCTTTTGAAAAATCTCTTTGTAAAGGATATCTAACTCTTTTTCACCTTTTAAATAGAAGTACCAAGCATCTTCGCGATTTGCATCGATATTAGATAAATAAATTGTCGTATGAGAACCATTATTTAATGCTTCCCAATGAGCTGATTCATAGGTAAGCCCTTCGTTTGTAAATGGCAAATTACGTTTTGTTGAATCAAAAAAAATAAAAGGTATTTTAGAATTTTTATAAACTTTAACAAATTTATCATCTGATGCTTCTTCAAACATCACTGGTGTTATCATTACAGCATCAAAATTTGTTGAAATAGTCAATGTATCTTCACTAAATTCATCTAATGAAATTGGTTCGAAATGAATTTTTTCGTTATGTAATTCAGGAATATCACCAACTACAGCAATTTTTAAAGGTGCTCCATCATATTTAACTTCATCATTTGAACATGCAACCAATAATAACAAAATTAATATGAATAAAATTTTCTTCAAATTGATTCCCCATTTTTTTAGTAATACTGTTCTTATATTATATATTATCATTCTACAAATATTCCCAAAAAATTTGTTGTGCTATCATTTTTCTTAATGGTATCGTTGCGTTTGTTTCGTTTTTTATGTCGATGCATGATTGATTAGGTATTTTTATGGTAGTTTAGCGTTGCTAAATGCTTCTGTGCTAATCCTTTTTATAAAAGGGGATATTTTAGAATCACTTCATCATTTTAAGAATAATGGAACTTTTCTGTATGGAATTCGTATCCATTAATGCAAGTGAATTGGATATTAAAGAAAAAGGATTGGAGTCTAGTGTGACACAAAAACAAACTAAGAATGCCAAAACTTAAATAAAGGAAGGAAAAGTATATGAAAATGGTTACTGTCCATCATTATGATGCGTTTAGCACGATCCCTAATATGGGGAATCCAGCAGGTGTTGTCGTTGAGGGAGATCAGTATAGTGAAATAGAAATGCAGGCTATTGCTAAGCAAGTAGGCTTTAACTTCTTTAGCGGGTGTTTGGACACCCGCTAAAAGAAGTTAAAGCCTCCGGCGGATGTCACGGAATCGGAAAGGATTTCAATATAGGATGTTAGCCTAAAAACATCGCATCCATGCGATAACGGCTAACTGACCTGCATCACGCAGGCCTAAGCACAAAGCCGATTCCGGACGCAATTATGCCGAGGCATAATTGATTGAAACTGCCTTTGCGCTAAAATCGGATAAAGCAGATTTACGTATACGTTATTTCACACCAGGGCATGAGATGAATTTATGTGGACATGCAACAATGGCAACGATATATGCACTAAAAACAAAAGGTTTACTAGAAGATAAATCAAAACTAACTATTGAAACGGAGGCAGGAATTCTCACAATTGAGATAAAAGAACAAAAAGCAGGACGAATTTACATCACCATGCAACATGCAACACCTCAGTTTGAAGCCTTTAACGGTTCAAGATCTAAACTTGCCCAATCAATTGGACTAACAGAGGAAGCAATACATCCTGAATTACCGATAGTTTATGGAAGCACAGGAATTTGGACATTGCTAATCCCTATTAAAAATTTATCATACTTTGACAAAATGACGCCGCAATCTGTAGATTTTCCAGCTATTCTAGAAGAAATGCCAAAAGCATCCTTGCATCCTTTTTGTTTAGAGGCAATTGATAGGAATGTTGATATGCACGCAAGACACTTTTCATCACCTTATTCTGGAACAATTGAAGATATAACTACAGGTACTGCCTCTGGTGTTATGGGAGCATATTTTGCAAATTATATCGATCGGGAAGCCCAATTGCCAAAAACACTTACTGTAGAACAGGGTCAGGAACTTGGGAAGGATGGGCGTGTACATGTACATGTAAAAAAAGATGCGGGGAAATTGAATATTTCGATTACAGGAACGGCTGTACATTTGAGGGAAATACAAGTGCATATTTAAAAAGGTGCCGCTTATAGTATTTTTATTGCTGAGGAAGCGGCCCTTTTTGATATGCATCCATGCCATTAATGTTTTATTTGTTCAATGACTTTTTCTTTTAAATCTGCATCCATAGAGGAAAGTTTAACGTTATTAGTGAGACGTTCTTTTAATTCCCTATCTGTCATAATACCGCGTTCCTCTAGAATTTGAACAAGTAGATCTAGCGTCATTAAATTTTTAATGTCTGCAGCTTTTGTATCCATTTTGAATGCCTCCGAAAGTATAGTATTTCTACCTATTTAGTGTACTCCTTTTTTAGAAGGACGGCATAAAATGGTCAAAACAAAGCGAATTTATTTCGTGTTCCGGAATATATTGAATGATTCTAGCAGTAGTGGAAGACATATAATCACTAGCTTTTATGAATCATATCAATCGACATTTAAGAGGCTTCGAAGTCATACATCATACTTGTTGAATAGTCATTGAAATCTAATATGTAGAATAAAGATTACTTAATAATCCTGTGAGGATAAGCAGAATTTCTTCTTATTCCACTATAGTCAATAGTTGATTAATAATTTGAAATATAGTATGTAATTTTTGGTATAATTACATATAACTATATATATTAAGGAGTGATTATATGAAAAAACTACTTATAGTAACAAGTTATTTAGGCTTTTTTATATTAGGAGGCTTAACCTTTACTTACTTCTCAACAACGGAAGCAGCGAGCAATATGAAAAAGATTAGCGTATTTCAAGATACAATCAATTACTATGTAGATAAGGTTGGAAAAAAACCACCAGAGGGTCAATCTGGCTTTATTTATGAAGGTACTACTTATGTTCCAATGCGTTTTATTGCTGAATCTTTAGGGAAAAAAGTGACATGGGATGGAAAATCAAAATCCGTTTATATTGGTGATGTTCCAAAATTCATCTCTTTAAAAGATGTAAAACCGATTGGGAGTGATGAAGACCACTTCTTCCATAACCCAAGCTCTATTGTGATTAGTACTGGAGAGAAGTTTGAACAATCCTATCAACTTGGTGGATATCATGGTGGAGGGGCTGTACAAGATCATACAGTTGAATACTTAGCTAATGGAAAGTACAAAGGGTTTGAAACGTATTTAGCACCAGTTAAAAAGTTAGTGGCAGGTTCTTTCGGCATAGGTTCTATGAAAATTTACGCAGATAATAAATTGATTTATGATAGTGGATCGATAAAAGACAAGGTAAAGGTTAATGTTAATTTAGAAGGTGCTTCAAAAGTGAAGTTTGAAATGGAAGGCAGTGGTTTAGGTATATTAAATCCTAAATTTATTCAATAATTTAACAAAGTAAATATAGAAGAATCTGAAACTTAAAAGAAGTTTTTATAAGGGAGTTCCTTTATACGATTGAACTTTTTTCAAAAACAGATTCTTCTTTTCTCGCAAATCAAGTTATATCGAAACTTCATTTCAACCCAACAAGACAGTGACCTTTTCCCCAACATTTATTGTAGTAAAGTGCGAGCCTACTAATTACTCATTGAGAATAAAGCCTGATACAGAGTTGCTAGCAAAGCAACAAAGAGCGTATCGTCAGAGTTAAAAAGTTTAAAAGATATTCCAGTACGCACAAGTTCAGTTTCTATAGTACTAGCGCTTGCGATCTTTTCATCATTACAATATAAATAGGCGGTTGAAGTAAAATCCTTTTCAAAGCGAAAAGCGAGTCCATCCAATGAAAAGGAGTAGGAGGATTCAAGTAATTGAACCGTCTTCCGTTTTATTTGTAAAATGGATCCATCTGGCATAATAAGTTGATGACTAACACCCTTTGTTAAAGGTGTAAATTGCACTTGAAAAAGTGGTGCCCCTAAAGTAGTGCATGTTTCATAGCGATGTGGCAATGTTTGTTGTGCAGCAACGAGCATGACAGCGTTGATTACTTTTCCAACGGATGAACGTTCAACCTTTTGTAGCACACAAACCGTCTCATTTTGCTCATTCACAATAGGGATATTTGCAAAGCTTTCGAAAGCTTTTGGGTAGGTAAGGGTAAATGTAGTCATAAAAAAGCCTCCAATCTACTTACTATACGGGGAAGCTTAACGCCAGGTTTCACCTTTAACAAAATTTTGATAAACAGTGAGGGCGTTGAATCACAAAAAAAATTCGTAAAATACATAGTAATTGAATAGGAATCAATAAGATATAACAATAAAAAAGGCTGACCGAACATGTGAAATTCTCACGTCCGGTCAGCCTTCATTTTTATGATTGAGTTGTGACTTCTCCTGCAAGAGCACGTTTTTCTTGTTCTGGATCGAATTCTTTTTCCATTTTTGAAACGACAACAGTTGCTACACCGTTACCAATTAAGTTTGTCACGGCGCGAGCCTCTGACATAAAGCGGTCGACCCCGATTAAAAGTGCAATCCCTTCTACTGGAATCATAGGGAATGCTGCTAATGTTGCTGCGAGCGTAATAAAGCCTGAGCCTGTTACACCGGCTGCACCTTTAGATGTTAGCATTAAAATAGCAAGCAATGTAATTTGATGCCAAACATCTAAATCAACTCCATAAGCCTGTGCGATAAAAATAGCTGCCATGGATAAGTAAATGGACGTACCATCAAGGTTAAAGGAGTACCCCGTTGGAATGACAAGACCAACGACTTGTTTCGAGCATCCATAGTTTTCTAATTTGCGCATCATCGAAGGCAGTGCAGATTCTGATGATGATGTCCCAATAACGATAAAAATTTCATCTTTAATATATTTAATAAACTTAAAAATACTAAACCCGAAGTAACGTGAAATAAGACCTATGATCACTACGATAAAAATAAACATTGTAATATACACGGATAACATTAAAAATCCTAAGTTTCCAAGTGATTTAAGACCGAAGTTTCCGATTGTGTAGCTCATAGCGCCAAATGCACCAATCGGGGAAACCTTCATGACCATATTAACAATTTTAAAGAAGATATCTGCTACTCGTTCGAAAAATGTAATAACTGGTTTAGCTGGTTCACCAATAGCAGCAGCAGCTATGCCGAATAAAACAGCTGAGAATAAAACAGGTAATAACTCTCCATTTGCAAGTGCGCCGACAACATTATCAGGTATAATTTGCATAATAAATGCATCAATACCATGTTCTGTAGCTGCTGCCGCCTCTGTATATTGAGAAACATCTGCACCGTTGGCAGCTGCAGTATTAAATCCTTTACCAGGTTGTACAATATTGACAACGATTAAGCCGATCGCTAGTGCGAAAGTAGAGACAATCTCAAAATAAATTAATGCTTTCCCGCCAATTTTACCAACTTTTTTTACATCGCCCATACTACCAATTCCAATAACAACTGTTAAGAAAATGATAGGAGCTATTAACATCTTAATTAATTTAATAAAAATATCTGCTAATATTTTCAACTGCGCTCCGAACTCTGGAAACGTAGCACCTACAATAATACCTAGCACAATGGCAATCAGTACTTGTACAGTTAAGTTTTTAAAATTTATATGCATAAAGTTCTCCCCTTACACTACTTATGAATATTATGTGAACGCTTTCATGTGGTTATCATAGCTGAAATTTTCCGACAATAGCTTTTATGACCGTAATGTTTCTATTGTTCATTTTGTTCATTTTTAGTTAGGGAGTCGATAAAATTAGTGATAGTAAGGGTTTGAAGCTGTTTTATAGTAGTTTTGTAATTTTAGAATCTATTATAATACAAAAGAAAAAAATCCCCACGTAAGTGAGGATTTCATCATTAATGAACAAAAGTATTCCCGCATTAAACGGGCAGTGAAGAAAACGCTTCTGAATCAAGTATGCCTCGGCATACAGAAGTTAAAGTTTTACTCTAAGGGGAAACAATTTTTTCAATTTCCGATAAAGCATCGTTATTTTGTACATTGTTTCTATAAAAATCATAGACAGGTGCTAGTTTTTCTTTAAAGCGTTGCCGTTCCTTATCGCTCATCGTATAAATCTCAAAGTTATCTTGCTGCTCAAGTTTTTGCAAATCTTCTTCGTTCATTTCTATAGCCTGTTCAAATTGCCAGTCTGTTGTTTCTTTCATAGCCTCCATAATTTGTTTTTGAATTTTCGGAGGTAGAGATTCCCAAAACTTATCATTAATTAAAACAGCGTATCCTAAAATGCCATGCTTAGTTAAGGTCATATGCTTCTGCACTTTATAGAAACCTTTAGAATAAATATTTGATGCTGTGTTTTCCTGCGCATCAATGGTATTTGATTCTAAATCAGTAAAAACCTCACTAAAGGAAATTGGAATTGGTGTAGCCCCAACAGCCTCGAATTGCTTTTCAAGAGTTTTACTTGGCATTGTACGGACTCGTAAGCCTTTTAAGTCTTCAAATGTATGAATCGGGTGATTGACAGAGGTTAAATGTTTAAAGCCATTATGCCAAAAGCCCAGTCCTTTTATATGAAAAGGTTCAAGCTCATTTAACAACTGTTCACCAATCGAACCTGTAAGAACTTTGTGGACTTCATCATCCGTATTAAAAAGGTAAGGTAAATCAAGAACCTGCCAATTTGGTACATAGGATGTCATCTTTGAAAAAGTAGGGATAATCATTTCTACTTCTCCATTTTGCAAAGCCTGAAACTCATTTTCATCATTAAACAAGGAAGAGTTTGGGTAGACGTGTACCTTCACTTCACCATTTGTTTTTTTCTCAACAAGCTCGGCGAATTTACTTGCCGCTTGTCCTTTTGGAGTATTCTCAGCTACCACATGACTTAAATGAATTGTAATTTGTGTATCCAAGCCTTTTTGCTCATCGTCATAAGGAAGAGGCTTGGAGAATAGTAAGCCTTGTTGAACACCAATCGCTATCGTTAATAGTAAAACGGTTACTATTGTTCCAATAATAAATTTTTTCATCTATTACACCCAATTTTTTCGTATTTTCTGATGTTTTTGTTATTCTAACATATGGAGTAAGCTAAAATATAGTAAGAGGGAGGCGGACATCTTGAAATTTCAAAAATTATCGATGAAGAGAAAAATTATGTCTTTGACTTTTTTTATTCTCATGCTCTCTTTTAGTATAGGTGGTACATTTTTGCTAGGGTATGTCATGAATGAACAAAAGGACAAGCTTGGAAATCAGGCTGTACTCGTGGCAAAAACCGTATCACAGCTTCCTGAGCTGAAAACGTACATTGCAAATAATAATTTTAATGAGGCTACGAAACACATTAATCCTGTAGTGGAAGAAATACGTGATATAAATGGTGCAGAATATATTGTTGTCCTTGATATGCAAAGGCGCAAGTACTCACATCCAAATGCAGAAGAGATTGGGCAAGTCTCGCAATCAGGTGATCTAAACGCAGCGTTCTCTGAGCATTATTATACATCCATCGCACATGGTAAACATGGAGATATGCTACGGGCATTCGTTCCGATTATGAGTAAGGAAGGAAGACAAATAGGTGTAGTAGTAGCAGGCTATAGTGTTTTAACTGTTGCGGAGTTACTACAATCGATTCAAACAGAATTAATGATTACTATTTTATTGTCTCTTTTCTTTAGTGCATGGGGGGCTCATACGTTAGGCCTTCATATGAAAAAGCAAATGTTTGGGCTTGAGCCTCATGAAATTGCTAAAATGTATGTAGAACGAACAGAAACCTTTAACGCGATGCATGAAGGAATTATTGCTATAGATAATGAATTGACCATCACAATATTTAATGAAAAAGCATCTGAAATATTAGGTGTACATAAACAACCATCAACATTAATTGGGAAGAAAATTTTTGATGTATTACCTGATACACGATTACCGGAAATTTTGGAGCTAGATCAACCTATTTTCAATCGTGAGCTCTATATTAATGATCACAGTATTATGAGTAATCGTATTCCTATACAAGTTAATGGAAAAACGGTTGGCGCTGTAGCTATGTTTAAGGATCGTACAGAAGTGAAAAAGCTTGCAGAGGAATTAACCGGTGTGAAGGCATTTGTACAAGCATTACGCGTACAAACACATGAGCATAAAAATAAATTGCACACAATTGCTGGTCTTTTGCAGCTTGGACATCATAAACAAGCACTATCGTACTTAACGCAAGTAAAAGAAGAACACGATGAAATTACAAACTTTTTAAATGAACGGATTAAAAATGAAAATATTTCAGGGCTATTACTAAGTAAAATTTCCTATGCGAAAGAGCAGGGGATCATACTGGAGATTGACAGAGAAAGCCGTTTGACAACATTTCCTAACAATTTAGACCATCATGATTTCGTTATTTTATTTGGTAACTTAATCGAAAATGCTTTTGATGCACTAAGGGATGTACAAATTACAGAAAAAATGATCCATGTTTCTGTTGATGAAGATGAGGATGTACTGGCAATCTTAGTAACGGATAATGGTATAGGCATGACAAATGAAGTAAAATCACATATTTTTGATAACGGTTATTCAACAAAAGAGAAAAAAGGTCGAGGCATTGGACTTTATTTAATAAAAGAAATTGTACAGAAAGGAAAGGGAGAAATTGAAGTAATAAGTGATGCAAATAAGGGAACAAGTTTTTTAATAACTTTTTACCATACTTAATAGGCGTATCACCAAAGGCTGAGGGTAACATTTGTTTTTTGATTAGAGTAAAGAGACTGGGCGACTACTTGGAGTTCATTTGACGTTCTAGAAAGTGGAAAGTTAAGGATTTAAGTATTTATAGTTGAAGTAGAAGCGAGAAATTCTATGGGAACAATGTGACGCTCTCTTAGATAGCTTCCTTAAGTTAAAAATTTACACATATAGAGATAGAACAGAGTGTATGGAGGGCTAACAGTGACACAAACAAAGGTTTTATTAATAGAGGACGATCCAATGGTGCGAGAAGTTAATCGTCAATTTATCGAAAAGATAGCTGGATTTGAAGTAATTGGACAAGCCTCAAATGGAGTAGAGGGGATTGCTCAAATTCGAAAACTTAAACCAGAATTAGTATTTATGGATATTTTCATGCCAGAACAGGATGGAGTGACCAGCTTACGAAAAATTCGTGAACTTGAATTACCGGTAGATGTAATTACGGTAACCGCTGCTAATGATTTGGAAACTGTCAAACAGGTCCTGCATCTTGGCGTCTTTGATTATATTATGAAACCTTTTTCATTTGAACGAGTGCAAGGCACGCTTGAAAATTATTTACGCTTCAAAAAGCAAATACAAACAGAGCGTGAGTTAACACAGGGCGAGCTCGATCAATTATTCCATTATCATGATGGGCATAATGAGGTTCAGCAAACAAATTTCGTAAGGTCGGAAAAAAGTCTACCTAAGGGTTTTAATCGTGCAACACTTGAGAAGGTTGTGCACTATTTGCAATCTGTAGAAGGGGCATCGGCCGAAGAAGTTGCCAGTGGTATAGGTATTGCACGTGTAACAGCAAGACGATACTTGGATTATTTAGAGAAGCAAGAGGAAATTACGATGGATGTGCATTATGGTGGCATTGGTCGTCCGGTTAACTATTATTTTAGTAAATAAAAAAATCCTGATTGTCAAAACAGACAATCAGGATTTTTCAGTTAGTAAGGCATAATTTTATCAACAGGCTTTGGCGTTTTAATTTTAGGTAGAATTTTATCTAATGTAATTGTACGCTTAATGCTATGTGTTGATTCATCATTTTCATCGAATTGCTCAAGGAATGAAATAACCTCTTTTACAATTGGTGTTGGCGTTGACGCCCCTGCAGTGACAGCGACGGTATTAATTCCTTTTAACCATTCAATTTTTAGTTCAGAAACGTCTGCAACTCGATATGATGGCGTATCTGCTATTTCAACAGACACTTGTGTTAAACGATTTGAGTTATTGGATTTTGGGTCACCAACAACAATAAGTAAATCTGCTACCCCCGCTTGCTGTGCAACTGCCTCTTGACGAACCTGGGTTGCCAAACAAATCTCCTTATGCACCTCAATATGTGGGAATTTCTCTTTTAAACTATCAATTAAATGAGCGACATCCCATTGACTCATCGTCGTTTGATTCGTTACTAGTAATTTATCATTCGTTAAATTTAATGCATCAATATCAGTGGATGATTGCACTAAATGCACATGATCTGGTGCAACGCCAATTGCTCCCTCTGGCTCGGGATGGCCTTTTTTACCGATATAAATAATATCATAGCCAGTTGATGATTTTTCACGAATTAAATCGTGTGTAACTGTTACGTCAGGACATGTAGCATCAATGGATACTAAGCCTTTTCGCTTCGCAATTTCACGAATTTCAGGTGAAACACCATGCGCTGTGAAAATAACAGTGCCAGTTTCAACTTGTTCAATAATTTCTAAACGATTTTCGCCATCTAATGTGATGATGCCATCTGCTTCAAAGGCATCCGTGACATGTTTATTATGCACAATCATACCTAAAATGTAGATAGGTCTTGGTAATGTTTTATCGAGTGCGGCGTTTCGAGCGATGACCATCGCATCAACTACACCGTAGCAATAGCCACGTGGATTAATTTTTAATACTTGCATGGTTGTGACTCCTTTCAAGCTTACCTATCTACATTATAACGGACAGGAAGGGCGAATACAAAGAAACCTCATCTACATAGGCGGCTGGAATATACGGGGCTTAGATGGAAGTGGGTCAGCAGGAGCTAATGATGCATTTTGTCGAGACGCTTTTCGACTTTTAGTAGAACCTGCTCCTCCGCTAGCCGCTGCTTCAGCTGCTACTGCTCCAGCCCCCGCGGCAGCTCCTGCAGCAGGAAGACCTTGAAATCCTTTATACAATTTTAAAAGTGACGGAATATTTTTCACCATTGGCATTGCTTGCTGAATGTAAGGCGTATATGTTTTCGCTGAGTTAAATAAGTTGTTCGCCTGTTGCAGAAATGAACCAATTTTTGAAGGTTCCTGCATGGATGGCATTGGCATTTGTCCTCCAAATGATCCTATTCCACTAGACATTGGAAAGCCACCCGGAATTCGTGGTTGATTTGGGAAGCCTCCAGGCGGGAAAAAGGACTGTGGTGACATCTGTGGAGGCATTTGCATTGGCATTTGCATCGGCATTTGCATAGGCATTTGCATGGGCATTCTCATGCCACCAGGATACATCGGGAACTGTGGTCTAAATACCATAACGATCTCCTTTCAATAGTGATTTAACATTGATGACATACCTGATTATAAATATGATATGCAGATGGGTAAGCTAGCGTTCGACACGCTCAAATAAATAACTAGGGCGATTGTAAATGTGTCTCACTATATCCTGTCAGGTTTTCTTATTTTATATGTAGTCAATAAGTGGTAAAAAATTCTTGAAAACTACACATTTTTTCACTTTTTCGATCGATAAGAAGGGTATAATGTTTTGTTGGTAAATCATTACATTACAAAAAGATGATTTTGAAGTTACTAGACAAAAATAGGGGGTATTCTGTGACAATTAAAGTGAGAAGTATAGTGTCGTTTGGTCTTATCGTCGTATTAGTTTTAGTGATGGGGATTTTTCAGCAACAAAATGCCAAATCCCAACTAGAGCAAGTACATTTGATAAAAGAAAAAACACTTCAAACGACGTTATTAGCAGATGAAATGAAGTTAGCAGTTGTACAGGTTCAGCAGTATTTAACGGATATTAGTGCCACAAGAGCACTCAATAATTTAGATGATGGATTTGAGCAAGCAGAAAAATATAGCAAAATTTTTTATGAAAATTTGGAACAAGTGAAAAAAATGCATCCGGAAGAGCAGGAAAAATTAGATGCGATTAAAGTAGCGTTTGATGAGTATTATAGTTCTGGTCAGAAAATGGCTCATAGTTATATTCAAGGAGGGCCTGAGCTAGGAAATAAAATAATGCTGAAATTTGATACTACATCAGTTGAGATTAATGACAAAGTAGAATTGTTTCAACAAGAAAACATTACAGACACGCAAAATTCTTTAGCACATGTTGAAAAGCTTATTGATGATAATAAGCAGTGGTTCTTATGGATGTTCTGTATTATTTTAATGATTTGTGTAGTAGTTGGGATACTATTTGTACGTTCCATCGTTGTTCCTGTTAATAAGTTAACTTCTGCAGCAAAGGAAATTGCTAAAGGAGACTTATGCCAAAAGGATATCGAAGTTAGAACGAAGGATGAAATGAAAGATTTGGCAGATTCTTTTAATTTGATGAAGTCTAATTTACATTCATTAATACATAGCATGACTGCAAATGTTGAGCATACAACATCAGCAGCTGAAGAGTTAGCAGCAAGTACAGATGAAATTTCAAATTCCTCTCATGATATTGCAAATCTTGTGGAGAAAATGGCGATTAGAGACAACCAAGCGGCGGTTACTGGTCGCGAAAGTTCAATCGCAATGGATGAAACTGCCCAAGGTGTTCAACGTATAGTAGAGGCAACTCAAATGCTTCATTCTAAAGCAGTCGACACTCAATCTATTGCAAATGATGGTGAAAAAACGTTGCATGTCGCAGAAGACCAAATGTCGATTATCCAACAATCTTCTTATGCAACAAATGAACGTATTAAAAAGCTAAGCACACAATCAGCTGAAATCGTTAATATTACGAAAGTAATTACTGAGATTACGGAGCAAACAAATCTTCTAGCACTAAATGCTGCGATTGAAGCGGCTCGTGCAGGAGAGCATGGTAAAGGCTTCGCGGTCGTGGCAGATGAAGTACGCAAATTAGCAGAGGAATCCAAAGCATCTGCCAATCAAATAGTGGATGTAATAGCACTTATTCAGCAAGAAACGAAGGAAGTAGAAAAGGCTGTAAGTGTAACTGTATTGAATGTAGATGAGGGTGTCACATTTATTCAGAATGCCCAGAATGCTTTTGAAGGAATTTTAAAAGCAATTAGTGATATGACATCTCAGATCGAGGATGTGTCTGCTTCTACGCAACAAATTTCTGCAAGTACTGAAGAAATAGCAGCATCGGTCAATGAAATGTCCACTTCTTCCAATTATACTGCACTACAATCTGAAACAATAGCATCGACAATAGAAGAGCAAACTGCGACCATTCAAGAAATTAATGCTGTTGCAAAGGCATTAAGTGAAGAAGCGGTGTCCGTGAAGGAAGAAATGAATAAATTTAAAATTTAAGAGGCGCATCGGCAAAGTGAGTGGTTGATTTCCGTTCCGGCTGGGCGCTTTGTTGTTGCTGTCGCTACGCTTTCGCACAGATAAAACATTTGTTGCTGACGCTTCGCTTTCGCACAGATAAAACATTTGTTGCTGACGCTACGCTTTCGCACAGATAAAACATTTGTTGCTGACGCTTCGCTTTCGCACAGATAAAACATTTGTTGCTGACGCTTCGCTTTCGCACAGATAAAACA
>NZ_JBNNUX010000010.1:0-138205 GCF_050280145.1 Lysinibacillus sp. NPDC093688 | reverse complement strand
TGGCATTACCGAAATGACCGACATCGTGTCGGCCCTCGTGCAGGCCTAAGCACAAAGCCGATTCCGGACGCAATTATGCCGAGGCATAATTGATCTGTAAGAACCAAAAAGGGAGTAAATAGATGAAAACGATTAAAGAAATTACAGCAGCTTTGAAGGAAGCGGAGGAATGGCAGGACTGGATGACGGGAGTAGAGAGTGATGAACGTACAGGTGTGCAAAAGGCTTGGCTAAGTTGGCAAAAGCGCCAAGATAAAAAACGACAGCTACTACAGGAACATCAAGCGAAAGTCGATTTCGATCAAAGCTACGGAGGAGAAGATGCCTTCATTGCAGGGGTAGATGAAGCTGGGCGTGGACCGTTAGCAGGACCAGTAGTAACAGCTGCTGTTATTTTACCTACAAACTGTGAAGCGCTAGTTGGATTAAATGATTCAAAGCAATTATCAAAAGATAAACGCAGTGCCTATGCTGCATTAATAAAGGAGCATGCATTAAGTTATTTTATCCATTTCCAATCAGCGCAACAAATTGATGAATTAAATATTTACGAAGCGACGAAGCAATCGATGAAGACAAGTGTAGAATCGTTATCTATGAAACCTAATTATGTGTTAGTAGATGCTATGACGCTACCAATCTCTATTCAACAGGATTCAATCATTAAAGGAGATGCGAAAAGCCTAGCTATTGCAGCAGCCTCGATATTAGCGAAAACGGCTCGAGATGATTATATGGATCAATTGGATGAGGAATTCCCTATGTATGGTTTTGCTCAGCATGCGGGATATGGAACAAAGCAGCATTTAATAGCACTTGAAGAATACGGTCCGACTATTCATCATCGCAAATCATTTGAGCCGATAAAGTCAATGATCTAATGAATCTTGAAAACACAATAGCATACGAAAAATAAAAGGCACATCATCAAACGTTAGGAATAATATTTGCTAAAACTTATATCATGTGAATAAGTTGATTGGAGCGGAGACTGGGCGACTCCTTGGGGATCAGCGTCACAGATGAGACCCTGGAGCGAGCAGATAGGGGAACGAAGGCTAAGAGCATCACATCCTGTGATAACGCCTTCGTGACCAACATCGTGTTGGCCCAAGCGGCTCATCGGACGCCCCCAGGAAAGCGCCCAGTCGGAGCGGAAATCAACCCTACGATTTGGTGATGAGCCAATAAAAATAGAAGCCAATTACGCCAAGGAGTAATTGATGAAAGGAGTATGTATATGACAGCCACATCTTTTAATCCGATTCAAATGCAACAAGCTGGTATAACCGCAGCTAATCAGCCGCTTACTTTAAAACAAGGACAAGTATTTCAAGGAACAATCAAACAATTATATCCAGATCAAATGGCAGAAATACAGGTTGGTCAGCAAAAGTTTATTGCTAAACTGGAAGTGCCGCTAAAAGCAGGTGATGCGCATTTCTTTCAAGTAACTGGGACAAGCCCACAAACAGAACTAAAAGTTGTTACAGGTCCTATGGAGCAAACGGCTTCCCAAAGTCAACAAATTAATCAGTTACTTGAATCAATGAATTTGCCTAAAACAGCTGAAGCACAGCAGCTTCTAGCTCATTTTATGAAAGCGCAACTACCGATTTCAAAAGAGCAGTTGATGCAGGCAGAAATGTGGTTAAAGGGATTACCGGAGGGCGTAAATAAAATGGATGCCCTGCAAGCCATTCAGAAAATGGTAGAGTTTAAAATGCCAATGACAACTGATGTTTTTCAAGCTCTTCTAAGTGGACAAAAAACGGCCGGCATGGTTTCCATAATGGAAAACTTTACACAGCTTTTAACGAAGGATATAGCTTTACCAGAAAACCTTAAGCAAAATCTAATGCAACAAGTATTAGCAATTGCAAAGCCTTTTGAAGTAGAAACAGGTAGTTTAGTACTTGCTAAGTCCGTACAAATATTAACTAATAATGCGGCTTCTATGAGTGAAAAGATTCAAGCCATGAATAGTTTAAAAGAGGCGGGGATACTACCTCAACAGGCAACCTTGCAAAATTGGTCCAGCCTTAGTGATGTAAAGTCTATTCAGTCAAATCAGCTTCAACAGGCTGGAGAAGTTATTCAAACAATTTTAGCGACAAAATCTGACAATATTAATCAGCTTGTTGATCAGCTTAGATCATGGACAGCGAATCAAAGTTTGTTAACTAATGAACAAAAGCAGTCATTAAATGAACTTATCGATCGATTTAAACAGCTACCAGAAACTAAACAAACGCTAGAGATTTTTGCAAAACAAATGCAAGAACACCTTATAAAAGCATTTGCAGAAAATTCTTCGGAGCGTTTATTTACACAAGACGCCAATGCTCTTTCAGTGAAGGACCACTTATTATCGCTTTTAAAGCATGAAGCCAATACTCCGCTACAAAACGAAGCATTCATGCGAAGTCTCATGAGAAATAGTGTTGAATCCCCGCAATCAATGATTCAGCAAATTGTTACGCAAGCAGATGCTCATGTACAAAATTCTATGGACAGTAAAGCAATGGAACATGCGCTTAAAACGGTATTAAAAAATCTAGGAGTTAGCTATGAAGCGACTCTTAGTAATAAGTCAGCCGATTTACAGCAGATTGCACATCAATTAAAACCTCAATTACATACATTATTGCAGGAAGCGCATGTTACTCCTCAGCTGAAGGAAGCTGCAGAAATGTTAATGGCACGTATGAACGGCATGCAGCTAGCATCAGGGGAAAATGGCCATCAGCATCAGCTTATTATGCAAGTACCATTAGAATTTTTCGGCAAGAAAATGGATGCAACATTACAATGGAATGGGCGTATGAAGGAAGACGGTAAAATTGATGCCAATTATGCGCGTATATTATTTTATTTACAAATGGAATCTATGAAAGAAACGGTTATTGATATGCAAGTTCAAAATCGTGTCGTTTCTGTGACGGTATTTAATGAAAATAATGATATTATTCCGCTTGCTGAACCACTAAAAGCAGCGTTAAAAGTAGGTCTAGCTGAAAAAGAGTATCAACTTTCAGGTGTTTTTATTAAACAATTTGAAAAAGCCCAATCTGAAAAAACAACCCCTGTAGTAGAACAGCAGGAGGAACATAGTGGGGTGGATTTTCGCATATGAGTGAAGAAAAATTTGCTCGAAAAGAGGCTATTGCTCTCACGTATAAGTTAGGACGTTTTGATAGTCCAACGGTCGTAGCAAAAGGGAAAGGGAAAATAGCAGAAAATATTTTAGCGCGCGCGAATGAGCATGATGTCCCGATTTATGAGGATCCTAACCTTGTTCAATTACTTGGACAATTAGATCTAAATGAGTCAATTCCGGAAGAATTGTACGAAGCTGTTGCTGAGGTTTTTGCTTTTATTTATCGATTAGATAAACAATATGCGCGAAAATATAGAAAAAACGAAGAATTCTGATTTTCATAAAACTCTGTTTTAGTACACGAAACAGAAAAAAGCGTCATATTAATAGATAAAAAATGAATAAAAGACAAGGTATAGACTTTATCAGAATCTTTCGTTAGAATAGATTATGTTAGTAAAACAATTTTATGCAAATGTTTGATGGGAGGATGTATTATGAATATCCATGAATATCAAGGGAAAGAGATTCTTAGAAAATATGGTGTAGCTGTACCGAACGGAAAAGTTGCTTTTTCCCCTGATGAAGCTGTGAAAGTAGCAAAGGAACTTGGCTCTAATGTGACTGTAGTCAAGGCGCAAATTCATGCAGGTGGACGCGGGAAAGCAGGGGGCGTGAAAATCGCTAAAAACCTTGACGAGGTGCGTACATATGCAAAAGAATTAATAGGTAAAATTTTAGTGACTCATCAAACAGGTCCTGAAGGAAAAGAAGTAAAACGCTTATATATTGAAGAGGGTTCTGATATTCAAAAAGAATACTATTTAAGTTTAGTATTAGACCGCGCAACGTCCCGTGTAACAGTGATGGGATCTGAAGAGGGCGGCATGGATATTGAGGAAGTAGCGGAATCAAATCCAGAAAAAATCTTCAAAGAAGTGGTGGATCCTGTTGTAGGGTTAACAGGTTTCCAAGCACGTCGCATGGCGTTCAATATGAATATTCCAGCTAACCTAGTAGGGAAAGCTGTTAAATTAATGTTAGGCTTGTATCAAGCGTTTATCGACAAAGATGCTTCTATTGTAGAAATTAATCCACTTGTTATAACTGGGCAAGGAGAAGTTGTAGCATTAGATGCTAAATTTAATTTCGATGCAAATGGGTTGTATCGTCATAAAGATATTGTCGAATTACGTGATTTTGATGAAGAAGATCCAAAGGAAATCGAAGCATCAAAATATGACCTTAGCTATATTTCACTAGATGGCAACATTGGCTGTATGGTTAATGGAGCTGGTCTTGCAATGGCTACAATGGACACAATTAGTTATTATGGCGGAAGCCCGGCTAACTTCCTAGATGTAGGTGGCGGTGCAACGGCTGAAAAAGTAACAGAAGCTTTTAAAATTATTCTTTCTGATCCACATGTCAAAGGCATCTTTGTAAACATTTTTGGCGGAATTATGAAATGTGACATTATCGCTGAAGGTGTTGTAGCAGCTGCCAAAGAACTTGGCTTAGCTGTGCCGTTAGTTGTACGTTTAGAAGGTACAAATGTAGAACTTGGAAAAGAGATTTTAAATGCATCTGGTTTAAACATCGTTGCAGCGGATTCAATGGCTGACGGTGCACAAAAAATTGTGGGACTAGTAGGCTAAGGAAGGCAGGGAGAACAATGGCTGTATTTATTGATAAAGATACGAAGGTAATTGTACAAGGGATTACGGGTGAAACAGCGCTTTTTCATACGAAGCAAATGCTTGAGTATGGTACTAAAATTGTAGCTGGTGTAACACCAGGTAAAGGTGGTCTTGAAATCGAAGGAGTGCCTGTATTTAACACTGTAGCGGAAGCTGTGGCTGCAACAGGTGCAACAGCTTCAGTTATTTATGTACCTGCTCCATTCGCTGCAGACGCTATTTTAGAGGCTGTTGATGCTGAATTAGAATTAACAATCTGTATTACTGAGCATATTCCAGTACTTGATATGGTTAAGGTTAAACGTTATATGGAAGGTAAAAAGACACGTCTAGTCGGTCCAAACTGTCCAGGTGTTATTACGGCAGATGAATGTAAGATTGGTATTATGCCTGGTTACATTCATACGAAAGGGCATGTAGGAGTTGTATCTCGTTCTGGAACGTTAACATATGAAGCCGTACACCAATTAACACAAGCTGGTATAGGTCAAACTACTGCTGTAGGTATAGGTGGAGACCCTGTCAATGGTACAAACTTTATCGATGTTTTGGAAGCGTTTAACAACGATCCAGAAACATATGCAGTTGTGATGATTGGGGAAATTGGGGGGACAGCTGAAGAAGAAGCAGCTGAATGGATTAAAGCGAATATGACGAAACCTGTCGTTGGCTTTATCGGTGGACAAACAGCTCCTCCAGGGAAGCGTATGGGACACGCTGGTGCTATTATCTCAGGTGGTAAAGGAACAGCGGCAGAGAAAATTAAGGCGATGAATGCTGCTGGGATTGAAGTAGCTGAAACACCATCTGTCATTGGTGACACGCTTATTAAAGTAATTAAAGAAAAAGGGCTATACGAAAAGTGTAAAACCCATTAAAATGGAAGATGTAGCACATTGTGGCTACATCTTTTTCTTTTTCCTTACTTAGACACTGCTTAACATGGTTCTAATGGAATTGTATGCAAACGAATCAATTTCTAACTTCCTACTTACTCGGTTTAAAAGAACCTTCAAAAGCTGTGTCACATTGATGTTGTGGTGAAAATAAGGTTCATCACCAAAAGTCGTGGATGACATTTGTTAAAACATATACTATGCAAATAAGTTGATTGGAGTGGAGACTGGGCGACTCCTCGGGGATCAGCGATAGAGGAATGAAGGCTAAAATCATCACATCCTGTGATAACGCCTTCGTGACCAACATCGTGTTGGCCCGAGACCCTGTAGCGCAGCGGTAGGGGAACGAAGGCTAAAAGCATCACGTCCTGTGATAACGCCTTCGTGACCAACATCCTGTTGCCCCGACGCCCCCAGGAAGCTTTGCTCTGTGCGAAAGCGTAGCGACAGCAACAACAAAGCGCCTAGTCGGAACGGAAATCAACCACACGTTTTGGTGATGATCCGAAAATAAAAATGCGGTCATTTAATTTCTTCTATATAAAAGGAGGCTTTTAAATGATTTTTTCAGTTGATACACAGAGATTGCTAACTTTACATTATATATACCCATTACCACTTCAAAAACTTCAGCAATTATTGTCCCCGGTGGATATACTAAGTTATTTTGAAGAAGCGCCCCCCTACGAGATTGCAAAAGCACTGCAAATATCATCGAGTAGAGCTTTGGAAATATCCGGGATTTTTCGCCAAATAATGACATTTCCATTTGAAGAAGCTTATGAAAGGGCCAATATTTCCCCGATACCTTTTCATCATCCTTTTTACCCGGCGCAATTATTTGAAATATCCAGTCCACCTACTGTATTGTATGTGAAAGGTCGATATTCTCTATTGACGAAAGAAAAACAAGTAGCCATTATAGGTTCTAGAAAGGCTACAGCATATACAAAAACTGCGATGGACCTAATCGTTCCTCCTCTTGTTGAACACGGATATACAGTTGTAAGCGGGCTTGCAAGAGGGGCAGATACGATAGCTCATGAGACAACTATAAAAGTTGGCGGTTCCACAATTGCAGTGCTTGGTCATGGGTTTAATTATATATATCCTAAGGAAAACCAGTCTCTCGCTGAGCATATGGCGGAGCAACAATTACTTGTCACAGAGTATCCTCCATATATGAAGCCTGAGAAATGGCATTTTCCAATGCGCAATCGAATCATTAGTGGGTTGTCCAAAGCTTTAGTTGTAACCGAAGCTGCATTAAGAAGTGGCACACTTATTACAACTGACTATGCATTAGAGCAAGGAAAAGATGTATTTGTTGTACCGGGTCCAATTAATGCGGAGCAATCAAAAGGCACAAATAAACTACTATTAGAAGGAGCTATTCCAGTGTGTAATGGTCACGAAATCGTTGAAACACTTAAGCTCTTTTCTAACAAAAATTGAAAAAAAGTTGCATTATCTTAAAATCTGTTATACATTTTGCAACAGGTAACTTAAAAAAATTAGCAATAGACCTCGCTAAGGGGGAGACATAGATGGCGGATTATTTAGTGATTGTAGAATCACCAGCAAAAGCAAAAACAATTGAACGATATTTAGGAAAAAAATATAAAGTGAAAGCGTCGGTCGGGCATGTTCGTGACTTACCACGTAGCCAAATGGGCGTTAGTCCAGAAAATAATTATGAACCTAAGTATATTACTATTCGTGGTAAAGGGCCTGTTTTACAGGACTTAAAGTCTGCGGCTAAAAAAGTGAAGAAAGTCTTTCTAGCGGCCGATCCAGACCGCGAGGGAGAAGCGATTGCTTGGCACCTTGCGACTGCGTTAAATATTGATATTCAGTCAGATTGTCGTGTCGTTTTTAATGAAATTACAAAAGATGCGATTGTAGAATCCTTTAAAAATCCACGTCCTATTAATATGGATTTAGTAGATGCACAGCAAACACGTCGTATATTGGACAGACTTGTTGGTTATAACATTAGTCCGATTCTGTGGAAAAAGGTTAAAAAGGGATTATCGGCAGGACGAGTACAATCTGTAGCACTACGCATGATTATTGATCGTGAAAATGAAATTAAAAACTTCCAACCGGAAGAATATTGGACAATTGAAGGTTCTTTTGAAAAAGGGAAGAAAACGTTCGATGCGCTGTATTACGGTAATGGCAAAGAAAAAATTAAATTAACAAATGAAGAACAAGTAAAATCTATTTTAAAAAATGTTAAAGGTACAAGTTTTGAAGTTGTCAATGTATCTAAGAAAGAACGCAAACGAAATGCAGCACCTGCTTTTACAACATCTTCTTTACAGCAAGAAGCCGCACGTAAGTTGAATTTCCGTGCAAAGAAAACGATGATGCTTGCGCAACAATTATATGAAGGTATTGATGTTGGTAAAAAAGAAGGGACAGTCGGTTTAATTACTTATATGCGTACCGATTCTACACGTATTTCGGAGACAGCAAAAACGGAGGCAATTGCATACATTGAATCCAAGTACGGTAAAGAGTTCATCTCGACAGAGACGAAGCAGGCTAAAAAAGCATCAAATGCACAAGATGCCCATGAGGCTATTCGTCCAACTAGTACGATGCGAACTCCGGATGAATTAAAGGCAGTGCTTAGTCGCGACCAATTGCGCTTATATCGTTTAATTTGGGAGCGTTTTATCGCAAGTCAGATGGCGCCGGCCGTACTTGATACAGTTGCTGTTGATCTGCAAAATGGTGATGTTTTATTCCGTGCAAACGGCTCGCAAGTTAAATTTGCCGGCTTTATGAAACTCTATATTGAGGGTACAGATGACCAAACAGAAGAGACAAACAAGCTTCTACCTGAAATGGAAGTTGGCGATCAAGTAGAATCTCTTGAAATCGAGCCAAAGCAACATTTCACACAGCCACCACCACGTTATTCAGAGGCGCGTCTTGTAAAAACAATGGAAGAGTTAGGTATAGGGCGCCCGTCCACATATGCACCGACCCTCGATACAATTCAGCGCCGTGGCTATGTCGTATTAGATGCAAAACGATTTATGCCGACAGAGCTAGGAGAAATCGTACACCAACTCGTACTAGAGTTTTTCCCTGATATCATAAATATCGAATTCACAGCACAAATGGAACAAGATTTGGATGATATTGAAGAAGGCGGTCGTCAGTGGAAAGAAGTTGTGCATGAGTTTTATAAGGATTTTGAGGTCCATGTAAAATATGCAGATGAGGCTATGGAAAAGGTTGTTATAAAAGATGAACCTGCTGGCGAGGATTGTGAGCTTTGTGGATCTCCAATGGTCTATAAGCTTGGACGATACGGAAAATTTATGGCTTGTTCAAACTTCCCGGATTGCCGCAATACAAAAGCTATTATGAAACCTATTGGTGTAAAATGTCCTTCATGTGAAACAGGCGAAATTGTAGAACGAAAGAGTAAAACAAAGCGTTTATTCTATGGCTGCAATCAGTACCCTGAGTGTGAATTTGTTTCATGGGACAAACCAATTAGTAGACCATGTCCGAAATGTAGCGCATTATTAGTAGAGAAAAAAATTAAAAAAGGTGTTCAAATTCAGTGTACGAAATGTGACTATGAAGAGACACCTACTCAATGATAGAAAGATGGTAAGAACATGACTGAACAAGTAGTAAATGTAATAGGCGCAGGTCTTGCAGGCAGTGAGGCTGCTTGGCAAATTGCTCAACGTGGTGTGAAAGTTAAACTTTATGAAATGCGTCCAGTAAAGCAAACACCAGCTCACCATACTGATAAATTTGCAGAGCTTGTTTGTTCGAACTCACTACGTGCAAATGGATTAACGAATGCCGTAGGTGTGATTAAAGAAGAAATGCGTATGTTAGATTCTGTTATTATGAAGGCAGCCGATGCATGTTCAGTACCAGCAGGCGGTGCTTTAGCAGTAGATCGACATGAATTTGCAGGCTATGTGACAGAAGCAGTGAAAAATCATCCTCTTGTGGAGGTTGTTCATGAAGAAGTCACTGAAATTCCAGAAGGCATTACTGTTATTGCCACAGGACCACTAACATCGAAAGCTTTAGCTGAAAAAATTCAGGGCTTAACAGGGTTAGATTATCTATATTTCTATGATGCTGCCGCACCAATTATTGAAAAAGATAGCATCGATATGGAAAAGGTTTATTTAAAATCTCGTTACGATAAAGGGGAAGCGGCTTATTTAAACTGTCCTATGACAAAGGAAGAATTTGATCGTTTCCGTCAAGCGTTAATCGAAGCAGAGGTTGTGCCATTAAAAGAATTTGAAAAAGAAATTTACTTTGAAGGCTGTATGCCTATCGAAGTTATGGCTGCTCGCGGTGAGAAAACAATGTTGTTTGGACCGATGAAGCCAGTAGGCCTAGAAGATCCAAAAACAGGGAAACGACCTTATGCCGTTGTCCAATTGCGTCAAGATGATGCAGCAGGAACTCTTTACAACATCGTTGGCTTCCAAACGCATTTAAAATGGGGACCACAGAAGGAAGTACTACAATTAATTCCGGGATTAGAGAATGTTGAAATCGTTCGTTATGGCGTAATGCATAGAAATACTTTCATTAATTCGCCAAAGGTTCTAGAGAAAACTTATCAACTTCGTGAGCAAAAAAATATTTTCTTTGCGGGTCAAATGACAGGTGTTGAAGGATATGTTGAATCTGCTGGTAGTGGATTAATTGCCGGTATTAATGCAGCTCGATTAGCGTTAGGACAAGAGCAAATTGTCTTCCCGTTTGAAACGGCTTTAGGCAGTATGGCGCGTTATATAACAGAAGCACAATCGAAAAACTTCCAGCCGATGAACGTTAACTTCGGAATTTTCCCTGAATTACCTCCAGGACGTCGTTCAAAGCCAGAGCGTGCAGAGATGCATGCTACACGTGCAATAGACACAATTCGTAATTTTGTGAATTCACAAACAATTTGATTGCAAAAAGCCTCTAAAAGTTGGTATACTCTTAGAGGCTTTTTCTTTTTGTAGTAAAATGCTGATTTACACGTGTTTTATTATTTTGTATGGAGATTTTCTCAAAATATAAACATTTCTACTTGCTATATGATGAAGATAGGTATAGTGTCAATATGTATGTTTTCTACATTAACGATACCCAAAGTGACAAACTAAAGAGGATAAACGAGAATTGACATTCTTTTAGCACAGTCGGAACGGAAATCAACCCCTCGTTTATGGTGATGACCCGTAATTTGAGAAGATTATCAATAATTCATTGGTGGTGAATCTTTTAATGTTAGTTTCGTCCCAAGATGCACTTGAACAGTTTATGCTTTATATCCAAATTGAAAAGAACTTCTCTGTTCATACAGTACGAGAATATGAATCGGACCTACTAGATTTTTTAGCGTTTTTGCAAGCGGAGGGCGTAAATGATTTAGCTAGTGTTGAGTATATACATGCACGTCTTTATGTAACAAAGTTGTACGATGAAAAGAGAGCAAGGTCATCTGTATCAAGGAAAATTTCCTCTATACGCTCCTTCTTTCGCTTTCTAAATAAACAGTACGGATTAGATGATGGGGCATTTCGATCACTTTATCATCCAAAAAAAGAATCACGTTTACCTAGTTTTTTCTACGAAGAAGAATTGAAGCAGCTATTTGATGCGAATGTCGGCGATGATTTGAAATCATTAAGAAATATGGCTATATTGGAGCTGTTATATGCGACAGGAATTCGTGTAAGTGAGCTCACCTCAATTCAAGTAGAAGATGTTGATTTCCATTATTCGATTATTAGGGTAATGGGAAAAGGGCGAAAAGAACGTATTATTCCATTCGGGCAATTTGCGAGTTTAGCTATGCAGGATTACATAGAACAAGCTCGTCCACGATTGATGAAAAACACAAGTCATCAGCAATTGTTTGTCAACATGCGCGGTGGGGAACTTACTCCACGAGGTGTACGTCATATTTTAACAGAAATGATTGACAAAGCCTCGCTCCATACGAAAATATATCCACATATGCTTCGCCATACTTTTGCTACACATTTATTGAATAATGGCGCAGATTTACGTACGGTGCAGGAGTTATTAGGCCATGCTCATTTAACTTCTACACAAGTTTACACTCATGTAACAAAAGAGCATCTACGTCAAACATATATGAATGCTCATCCAAGGGCATAATAAGCTAAGGAGGAAGGCAAATGGGACAAATTCATGCGACAACGATATTTGCAGTTCATCATAACGGTGGTTGCGCAATGGCAGGTGATGGTCAAGTGACCCTAGGTAATGCGGTGGTTATGAAGGGTACAGCAAGGAAGGTCAGACGTCTGTTTAATGGGCAGGTGCTTGCCGGGTTTGCAGGATCGGTTGCCGATGCTTTTACACTTTTCGAAATGTTTGAAGGAAAGTTAAATGAATACAATGGCAACTTACAACGTGCAGCAGTAGAAGTCGCTAAGCAATGGCGCGGAGATAAAATGCTACGTCAATTAGAGGCTATGCTACTTGTAATGGATAAAAGTACACTCCTTCTTGTTTCGGGTACGGGAGAAGTAATTGAACCGGATGATGGAGTTTTGGCAATTGGTTCTGGAGGTAACTTTGCATTATCAGCAGGTCGTGCCCTGAAAAAATATGCAGGTGATACAATGTCTGCTCGCGAAATTGCAGAAGCGGCATTAGAAACCGCTGCTGGAATCTGTGTGTTTACGAATCATAATATTATCGTGGAGGCGCTTAACTAATGACAAAAAATAATTTAACGCCAAGACAAATTACTGAGCATTTGGATCGTTATATCGTTGGACAAAATGAGGCGAAGCGAGCGGTAGCTATTGCACTACGTAATCGATATCGTCGCTCACTGTTAAGTGATGAGATGAAGGCTGAGGTAATTCCGAAAAATATTTTGATGATTGGACCTACAGGTGTCGGAAAAACAGAAATTGCACGAAGAATTGCAAAGCTAACAAGTGCACCATTTGTGAAAGTAGAAGCAACAAAGTTTACAGAAGTAGGGTACGTTGGACGCGACGTAGAGTCGATGGTACGTGATGTAGTAGAAGCTTCTCATCGTCTTGTAAAAGAAGAAATGATGGAGTCTGTGAAGGACCAAGCAGAACAATTAGCAAATGAAGCTATAGTTAAGTTGTTGGTTCCTTCATTACGAAAAAAACAGTCCATGCAAAATCCGTTTGAAATGTTATTTGGTGGGAAAGAACAGCAGGCCAATGATGATTCTTCTTCTGAAGAAACTGAAGTGCGCTCCAAACGTGCGCAAATCGCTATCGATTTACGTAATGGTAAATTAGAAAATGAATGGGTTACAGTTGAAGTAACTGAACAAAATCCTTCTATTTTTGATGCGTTACAAGGAACGGGTATGGATATGACTGCAAACAGTGGCATGCAGGATATGCTGTCTAATTTAATGCCTAAAAAGCAGAAGAAACGTCGTCTACAAGTGAAAGATGCACGCCGTATTTTAACAATCGAGGAAGCAAATAAGCTCATAGATGCAGACGAAGTTGCACAAGAAGCCATTTCAAGAGCTGAACAATCAGGTATTATTTTTATTGATGAAATTGATAAAATCGCTAGTAAGGATGGTAACTCCTCTGCGAATGTATCGCGTGAGGGTGTGCAACGTGATATTCTGCCGATTGTTGAAGGTTCTACTGTAACGACAAAGTACGGTGCTGTAAAAACTGACTTTATGCTTTTCATTGCTGCTGGAGCATTTCATATGTCGAAGCCGTCAGATTTAATTCCTGAATTGCAAGGTCGATTCCCGATTCGGGTGGAGCTTGAAAAATTAACGAAACAAGATTTTGTACGTATTTTGAAAGAGCCAGACCAATCACTTATTTTGCAATACAAGGCATTATTAGAAACTGAGGGCGTGGAAATAAACTTTACGGAAGACGCGATTGAACGAATTGCAGAAATTGCAACTGAGGTTAATCAGGAGACTGATAATATTGGAGCTCGACGTTTGCACACAATTTTAGAACGCTTATTAGAAGAATTATCGTTTGAAGCTGCTGAAATTGCACCTGCAAATATACCAATCACTGCTGCATATGTAGATCAAAAACTTGCGGGCATAGTTAAAAACAAAGATTTGTCACAGTTTATATTGTAAGATAAGGCTGAATAGTTTCATTCAGTTAAAAAAACATTTAGAATATTAGGAAAATACTCTTCGGATTATTTATAGGAGGAACATATAATGAATTTATTAGAAAAAACGCGTAAAATTAACTCGATGCTCCAAGCATCTGCTGGTAAACCGGTGAACTTTAAAGAAATGGCAGATACATTAGGAGATATTATCGACAGTAATGTTTATATTGTAAGCCGTAAAGGGAAACTTTTAGGTATTTCAATTCACCAACAAATTGAAAACGAACGTATGAAAAAGATGTTCGAAGAGCGTCAATTCCCAGAAGAATATACACATAGCTTGTTTACAATTTCTGAAACATCTTCAAACCTAGATATTAATGACGAACATACTGCTTTCCCAGTTGAAAACAAAGAGCTATTCCAAAATGCATTAACAACGATCGTACCGATTGTTGGTGGTGGTGAGCGCCTAGGTACATTAATTCTTGCTCGTTTATCTTCACAATTCGAGGATGATGATTTAATTTTAGCTGAGTATGGTGCAACAGTAGTTGGCATGGAAATTTTACGTGAGAAATCTGAGGAGATTGAAGAGGAAGCTCGTAGCAAAGCTGTTGTACAAATGGCAATCAATTCTCTTTCATACAGTGAGTTAGAAGCTATTGAACATATCTTTGAAGAGCTTGACGGCCATGAAGGTTTACTTGTTGCTTCGAAAATTGCAGACCGAGTTGGTATTACACGTTCAGTAATCGTAAACGCATTACGTAAACTAGAATCTGCAGGTGTAATCGAATCTCGCTCTCTAGGTATGAAAGGTACTTATATTAAAGTACTAAACGATAAATTCTTAAACGCATTAGCTGAAATTAAAATGAAATAATAATAATAAAGAGTCCTTTTGGGGACGGTTTAAGGCATCTGGAATAGTTTATTCCAGATGCCTTTTATCATGTAGAGAAATAAAATGGCTAAGGAAAGCTTTGTGAATGTTGTGGCCCTAATATTTCCGTTCCAGGCAGCTTACTGTCCTATGCCGAGCATCGATCACTTCCTCCGCTTTAGGCCCTATGGTAGCATTGCGTATTCGCGCATATAACCCTCGTGGCTGTCGCTGTACCTTTCGTACTTAAAACGCCCTGGAAAACGCTCAGTCGGAATGGGAATCGCGCCCCTATTTTGTTGAAGGGGCATATTTAATTAAACTTCTTTTAGTTACAAATGTTTTTGTACCGATAGCGAAGCGACAGGTAAAGAAGTCTTCCGCCCCTTTAAGTGGTGAGATGAATGCGGATTTAAGCTACTTTTCAGCGGGTGTTCCCCTGAAAGCTGAGCTCAGGGCTAAGAACTTTATAACCTGCAAAAATGCCTGGGTAGTCCAACTTCGTGCGGTCGCTACGTTACCACTACGCTTTCGCAAAAAAACATTTGTTGGCTTAAAGCTTTGTCGGATTATGACACAAAAAATTCATTGGAAACACGAAGTCATCTGGGATAATCTTGTTCAGATGCCATTTATAATTCGACTTAATTTGAGGTTGGTTTACATCGCCTTAATTATGTCGAACTATGTTTTAGTACTAAATAGGGGGAATTATCTATATTTTAATCCTTTTTCTTGTTTTCTGTAGGTATGTTTTCTAACCTCTTAGACGCTAAATATCATTGCTTTATTCCTAAATTTTACTTTTAGCATCTGCATACTTTTTGCATAAGTAAAAAAAACATATGCTCCAATTGTTACTTGAAAGACAGTATGGAATTACTATTCAGAATTTTATGTAATATCCCAACCTTGGGGTTAAATAGTAAAAATGGACTCTAATTTAGACATCGTGTCTACTGTCGAATTGTTAAAAAATGGAATAAAATAGATACTAAAACCGTAAACACTGTCGTAGTAGTGTAAATTTACTAGTAATGAGTTTGGGGCTGTGAAGTCAGTAGTATCAATGGGTGCGGAAGTATTGTCCTGGTTATTTGTGAATAAAAATGGGTCATTTATACTATCAAAAAGTGACAAAAGACAATAGACACTCCGTATCATCTTAATTACAATTGTAATATTGGATAAAATAAGAAGTACATGAATGAGGTGAGTTTTTTGGATTTGTTTGGAGGAACTATTAGTAGCCTGGAAAATGGACTTTCCTATGCAACTTTGAATCATAAAACGATCGCTAATAACATTGCGAATGTCGATACGCCGAACTATAAGGCGAAAAATGTAAGTTTTAAGGATATGTTGGAGAAAGAAAAACAAATGTCAATTTCTGCATATCGTACTGATAATAGACATTATGATTTCGCGATTCGACAATCAACGCCTGGTGTGAATAATGTTAATGGTTTACGTTATCGAAATAACGGGAATGCCGTAGATATGGATGCTGAACAGACAAAACTTGCGGAAAATCAAATTTATTACAACGCATTAATTGAACGTATGAACGGTAAGTTAAATACTCTAAATACGGTTATTAAAGGAGGTAAGTAATAGATGTCTATTTTTCATGGGATGAATACTACTGCCTCAGCTTTAACAGCACAGCGTTTGCGAATGGATGTAGTTTCTTCAAATATGGCAAACATGGATTCAACGCGCGCTAGACAAGTGAATGGGCAGTGGGAACCATACCGCCGGAAGTCTGTGACGTTTACAGCGCAAGAGGGACAGTTTTCAAAGTTCTTTAATGCAGCACTTGGCAAAAATGCAAAAAGTGGTGTTGGCAACGGCGTAAAAGTTACACAAATAAAAGAAGATAGAGAAACACCTTTCAAACTTGTGTATGATCCAACTCATCCAGATGCAAATGCAGATGGCTATGTAAATATGCCGAATGTAGATCCATTAAAAGAAATGGTAGATTTAATGTCAGCTACTCGTTCCTACGAGGCAAACATAACTGTATTGAATGCAAATAAATCCATGCTGACAAAGGCTTTAGAGATCGGAAGATAAATAAGAGGAAAGGAAGATACATAATGACAATTTCGTCCGTTTCACAAATGACACCTACGCAGGTTGTAAATGAAACAAATAAACTCAATACGACACCTTATGAAGCACAACAGAGCTTTGCGAACTCGTTAAAAGAAGCAATATCGAAAGTTAATGATCAACAAATTACTTCTGATAACCTTACTCAAAAGTTAATTAATGGTGGAGATGTAGAGTTGCACGAAGTGATGATTGCATCACAAAAGGCGAGCATTACATTAAATGCAACAATTGAAGTTCGCAATAAGGTGATTGAAGCTTACCAAGAAATAATGCGAATGAGTGTCTAACTTTATTTGAATAAGTACTATTGAAGTAAAGAATATATCCCATATTTTAAATGAATGATTGATGTGGAGGTTGGGTGACTCCTTAGGGATCACGTAACAGAAGGTGATAGACCTGAAGTGAGACAATAGAAAAACGAAGGTTAAAAGCATCACGTCCTGTGGTGATGCCTTCGTGGCAAACATCCTGATTGCCCCAAATGGTTTATCGGACGCTCCTAGTCGAAACGGAAATCAACCCGTTATGGTGATGATAATGATGGATGGTATGGGATATCACTGTTTTCGCGAATTATTAGATGGATAGGTTGTTCACTATAACCGGAGGATTCATAATGAATGAACGATTGACGAAAATAAAAAACGACACCAGCCAATTTTGGACAAGTCGTAGTAAAAAACAAAAAATTGTAATGCTTGGTTCAGTGGTAGGGGTTTTAGCACTTGCTGCCGTTATTACACTTTTTGCTACAAAAATTACATATGTACCACTTTATAAGGATTTATCGACAAGAGAAATCGGACAAGTGAAGGAAGCGTTAGATACCCAAGGTGTAAAATATGAACTTGCACCGGGGGGGACATCGATTTTAGTGCCTGAAGAACAAGTTGATTCATTGTTAGTACAGTTGGCTTCGGAAGGATATCCGCAAACAGGGTCGATTGATTACTCTTTTGCAAATAGCTCTGGATTTGGTATGACAGATAATGAGTTTAACCTCTTAAAAAAAGCTGCGACTGAAACAGAAATTGCTAAGCTCATTAAAAATCTAGAAGGTGTAAAAGATGCAAAGGTAATGATTAACCTTCCAGAAGAGGGCGTATTTATAAAGGATGTTAAAGAAGAAGCGACAGCATCTATTGTTTTGAATACTGACCCTGGCTATAAATTTACAGAACAACAAATTGCCACTATGTACAATCTAGTTGCAAAAAGTGTTCCAAATTTAAATACGGACAACATTGTTATTTCTAACCAATTTTCTGAGTACTTTGATCTGAATGCTGCGACTACTGATGGAGCTTCAACAACGACAGCTGAGGGTCAGTTACAAGCGAAGAAATTGGTTGAGCGTGACCTACAACGTCAAGTTCAAAATATGCTAGGTACGCTTATGGGACAAGACAAAGTAATCGTTTCTGTGACAACAGACATCGATTTCAAAAAAGAAAATCGTGAAGAAAACCTAGTTACGCCGGTAGACGAAGAGAACATGGAAGGAATCGCGATTAGCGCTCAACGTATTACAGAGCAATATTCTGGAACAGGGGCTGCAGCCACTGGTACACCTGAAGCTGAAACGACGACAGATAATTTCACAACATATAACGAAGGTGTAAATGGTAACGGGGATTACGAACGTACTGAAGAGACAATTAATAATGACGTAAACCGTATACGTAAAGATATCCAAGAGGCACCATATAAAATTCAAGATATGGGGATCCAAGTAATTGTTGAACCGCCGACAGCAACTGACGCAGCAACATTACCGGATGGGATTCGTGAGGATATCCAGCAAATTTTAAGTACTATTGTTCGTACGACGATTTCTAAAGATGTAGCAGCTGAACTTACTCAAGATCAAATCGATGAAAAAGTAGCTGTTTCAGTGCATCCTTTAAATGGTAAAGCAACAGAGACGGCTAGTGAAAAATCTGTTATTCCATGGTGGGTTTGGGTAATCGGCGGCATATTACTTGCTGTCATAGTATTGCTTGCATTCTTCATTGTCCGTTCACGTAAACGTGCACAGGAAGAAGAAGAACTAAGTATCCTAGATGAACAAGAAGAACTAATGATTGAAGATATAAATGAAGAAATTGAAACGGAAGCTACAATGCGTCGTAAGCAGCTTGAAAAAATGGCAAAAGAAAAGCCAGACGATTTTGCGAAGTTACTGCGTAGTTGGATTGCGGAAGACTAACTAGGAGGTTCGGCTGTGTCCAAGAAAGATAAGGAATTAACAGGCAAACAAAAGGCCGCTCTCTTGTTAATTTCATTAGGGCCTGAGGTTTCAGCTTCTGTGTATAAACATTTAACAGAAGAAGAAATTGAACGTTTAACATTAGAGATTTCAAGCGTTAAAAAAGTAGAAGCAAATGTGAAAGAGGAAATTATTGAAGAATTCCACAATATTGCACTTGCGCAAGATTATATTACGCAGGGTGGTATTGGTTACGCGAAGACAGTATTGGAGAAAGCTCTTGGAGTAGAACAGGCGCAAACAATTATTAATCGTCTTACATCTTCTTTACAAGTACGTCCCTTTGACTTTGCGCGTAAAGCTGATCCAGCACAAATTTTTAACTTTATTCAAAATGAGCATCCACAAACAATTGCCCTTATCCTCTCTTATTTAGAGGCAGGGCAAGCGGGTGTGATTTTATCTTCATTGCCACAGGAAGTACAGGCTGATATTGCTAAACGTATTGCTGTAATGGATTCAACTTCACCAGAAGTTATTAGTGAAATTGAATCTGTTTTGGAGCGTAAATTATCATCGACTGTAACACAGGATTACACTGAAACGGGTGGCATTGATGCAGTTGTTGAAGTGTTAAATGGTGTGGACCGACAAACGGAAAAAACGATTCTCGATGCACTCGAAATTCAAGATCCAGAGCTTGCAGAAGAAATCAAAAAACGTATGTTTGTATTCGAGGATATTGTCACGCTCGACAATCGCTCGATACAACGTGTTATTCGTGATTGTGAAAATGAAGACTTATTGCTTTCAATGAAAGTTTCAAGTGAAGAAGTAAAAGATATTATTTTCCGCAATATGTCACAACGTATGGCTGATACATTTAAGGAAGAAATGGAAATTATGGGTCCTGTTCGTCTGCGTGACGTAGAGGAAGCGCAATCTCGAATTGTTGCGGTTATTCGTCGCTTAGAGGATGCAGGTGAGATTATTATTGCACGTGGTGGAGGAGATGACGTCATTGTCTAGAATCATCCGTTCTGTACACACACAGTCCAATGGTGATCATGTCAAAAAGATTCAAATCCGTGAAATGTTTGAGTTGCATGAGATAGAAAATGGAGAAATTCTTCAACCTCAAAAACAGATTACTATAGAAGAAGTGCTAGAAGAACGCGAGCGCTTACTTGCGGAAGCTAGAGCTACTTTACAGGCTGAACGTGAAGTTTTTGAACAAGAAAAGCAAATGTTCACCCAGCAATTTGAACATTTAAAGCAAGGTTGGGAAGAAGAACGACCTAATCGAGTGCAAGAAGCTTATGATGAAGGATTTGGTCAAGGCTATGAGGATGGGACAAACAAAGCGAATGAAGCGATGGCACAATCTCTCCAAACGGCCAATGAAATAATCATTCATGCTAGGGAAAATGCTCGGAAATATATTGAAGATCAGGAATCGGTTATTTTAGAGCTAGGCTTAACCGCAGCAGAGCGAATTATTGATGCATCTTTAGAGCGAGACGACGAATTATTTGTGTCAATCGTTCGTAGAGGACTTAAAGAAGCAAGAGAAATGAAAGAAATAAAAATCTACGTTTCACCTACTTACTATGCATTAATTACTGCTAATCGCGATGAACTAGCTGAAATGTTCCCTACTGACGTACCATTCATGATTTTTGTAAATGAGGATTTAGAAAATGAAACAGATTGCTATATTGAAACAAATCATGGCCGTATTGTTGTAAGTATTGATGAGCAATTAAACGAACTAAGATTGAAACTACATGAAATATTAGAAAGTAAGGAATGATCTAGATGAAAACGGCTCAATTAATCGAACAAATTCCTCAAATACCAACCTTCAAAAAGTTTGGTAGAGTAACTAGAGTTGTCGGCTTGATGATTGAGTCGCAAGGTCCAGATAGTTCCATTGGTGACGTTTGTAAAATTTATGTAGAAACTTCTAAAAACGGTCATCAAATTATCTTGGCAGAGGTTGTAGGCTTCAAAGATGAAATTGTCGTCTTAATGCCTTTTACCTCTCTTCGAGAAATATCAATAGGCTGTCTAGTCGAAGGTACAGGGGCACCACTTGAGGTTAAAGTTGGCCCTGAGCTAATCGGTAAGGTACTCGATTCTATGGGGAATCCAATAGATGGAACTGTATTACCGAAAGGATTAATGTCAGTTCCGACAGAGCAGGACCCACCAAATCCACTAACACGCCCACCTATTAATGAAAGACTTGAAGTAGGTGTGAAAGCAATTGATGGAATGCTTACAGTGGGTAATGGACAACGTGTTGGTATTTTCGCAGGTTCTGGGGTCGGTAAAAGTACATTACTCGGTATGATTGCGCGAAATACACAAGCGGATTTAAACGTAATCGCACTAATTGGAGAGCGTGGGCGTGAGGTACGTGAGTTTATAGAGCGAGATTTAGGACCAGAGGGTTTAAGCCGTTCAATAGTTGTTGCCGCCACTTCTGATCAGCCCGCACTGATGCGAATTAAAGGGGCCTTTACCGCAACAGCGATTGCCGAATATTTTAGAAATCGTGGCTTAAATGTCATGTTGATGATGGACTCTGTGACTCGTGTTGCTATGGCGCAGCGTGAGATCGGTCTAGCGACAGGTGAACCACCAGCTCAAAAAGGATACACACCATCTGTTTTTGCCATTTTACCTAAATTATTAGAGCGCACAGGTACTAATGAGAAAGGCTCTATTACTGCCTTTTATACAGTATTAGTAGATGGTGATGACATGAATGAGCCGATTGCAGATACTGTGCGAGGGATTTTAGATGGTCATATAGTCCTTGATCGAAACCTTGCCAATAAAGGTCAATATCCAGCTATTAATGTATTAAAAAGCGTCAGCCGTTTGATGAATCATGTGGCAGAGCCAGAGCACAAAAAGGCTGCAGAACGATTAAGGGAGCTCTATTATACATATGACAAGTCGGAAGATCTAATTAATATCGGTGCTTATAAGAGAGGAACGTCAAAAGAAATTGATGAAGCTATTTACTATGAACCTCTCATTACCGCTTATTTAAAGCAAGGCTATTTAGATAAAGTGACCCTTGAGGAAAGTATGAATGAGTTAATTTCATTATCGAACGGTGGTGGACATTAGGGTGGTAAGTTATATTTATCGTTTTGAAAAAGTGTTAGCCATTCGAGAGCAGGAAAAAAACGAAACTGAAATTGCCTATAAAGAATCTGTACGTTCTTTTGAAGAAGTAGCAACAAAGTTATATGAGTTGTTAAAAAAGAAAGAAGATTTAATAGAGTTTCAGCAAGAGCGTTTAGCTGTAGGTTCATCAATAGAGGAGGTTCATCATTATGCACGATTTATTGATAGCCTCGAAAAAACAATTGTTGATGTACAGCAGAAAGTTGTTCAAGCTCGTGCAAAAATGAATTGGCACGAAGAAAAATTATTAGAAAAAAACTTGGAAGTACGTAAATTTGAAAAAATGCGAGAAAAAGATTTAAAAGTATTCCAGCAAGAGCAGGATCGTATCGAAGGCATTTTTTTAGATGAGATTTCATCGCTTACGTATAACAAGAGAGAAATCAGGTGATTTCATGGAAAAAAAAGACAACCGACTGAAAAAGGAATTAGTAGAACAACCGCCTAAACGTAAATCAGGAGGCTTTCGAAAGTTTTTTACATGGTTTGTAATACCGATCATGTTTGTAGCGGCAATTCTACTTGTTGTTGCAACCCTAATGAATACGAACGTCTTTGATTTAGGGAAGAAGGCATTTGAAAGCTTGCCATTCGTGCCTTCAGAAGAACAACAAGCAAAAGATGCCGTAGTAAATAATGATTCGAAGGTTGTAAATTTACAGGCTCAAATACAAGAAAAAGAAGCAGAAATCGTACAGCTACAAAAAAAGATGGATACAGCAACAACTGAAAAAGAAAAGTTAACGACAGAAAATGAACAGCTAAAATTTGAAGTTGAAAAATTAAATAGGGAGCAAAGTGACGTAAAGCGTGACTTTACTGATATTTTAAAAACATTCGATAAGATGTCCCCTAAAGCAGCAGCGCCAGTTCTAATTAAAATGAGTGATACGGAAGCACTTCGTATTTTAACAAATTTAAAGCCAGATAAATTAGCAGCGATTCTAGAAAAAATGGATCCACAAGACGCAGCGAAGTATACAGAAATGATGGCTAAACAATAAGAACATCTGAAAGGAGGTGAAAGGATGGATGTAGCAAAGATGCAAATGATGTCTAAGGCTATACCAACTAAAAACGCGGCTACAAAATCTTCGACATCAGGCGATTCCAATGTGAAAGCAGATGGACCGTCGAACAAAGAAAAGTTAGCAACGTTTGGATCAGTTTTTGGAAAGGCTATTTCTTCTTCAAATAAAATGGAGCAGCAAACACAGTCAACAAATAAAAAAGATACCTCTGATTTAGAAGAAGTTTTAAATGCTGAATCTATAGAAGATGTATTAGATGTACTAGGAATCCCACATGACGATGGCTTGTTAATGCTTCAAATTGGTGAAGAAGGCAAAGCTGTTGCAATAGATGAAATGTTAAATCTTGATCACTTAATGGATGCATTAGGAATTGATGCTGAGCAACTCCAAAGTTTAGTACAACAGTTGCTAGGAGAGGATCAAGAAGCAAGAGATATATGGGAGCTTTTAGCACTAGTAGACGCTCAAGCACCGATGCTTCAAACACAAATCGTAGCAGCTTTACAAGGTGAAGGACAAGTGACAACGAAAGAAGTAGCACCGTTGCTTCAAGTGTTAAAGTTAGCACAGCTAGTTGGACAAAAAACAGACTTAACAGCTTCACAAGAAAATTTGCTAACTAACATCAAGAGTCTTTTGACGACGATGCAAACACTTCAATCGGAACAACAAGTAACAACTAAAACAACAGTAACACTTCCGTTGCCAGGCTTTCAGAAAGTAGTTCAACAAGTTCAAGTTACAAAACAGACAGACACAAGTGCTAATGAAATGGTGACTTCCAATACAGTCCAAACAAAAGCAGATACGTTCCAAGTGACACTGCCTGCTGCAAAACCAGCGCAGTCAGAGGCGTTATTAAAAGAGATGCAAGCAATTATCAATAGAGCCCAAATCTCAAATGCACAAGGTATTACACGCTTAACATTGAAATTGTATCCAGAAAATCTAGGAACAATTCGTATCGAGCTTGTGCAAAATGACGGTGTCCTCACAGCCCGTCTACTCGCTTCAACAGCTCATGGACGTGAATTACTTGATAGTCAGGCACATCAATTAAAGCAAGCCTTCGTACAGCAAAACATTCAAGTTGATCGTCTCGATATTGCTCAATCATTGCAAGACGCAGATCGCCAACAACGCGATCAAAGCTTCTTTAATAATTTCTTTAAGCAACAACAGCAAGATGAGGAGGAGCAAAAAAGCGACGATGATGATGAAGGTAAATCGTTTAGTGATTATCTAATAAGTGAGGAGGTGTAGGAGTGGCAGATACAAAGACTGATAAAATGACTGGAAAAATAACCGATGACTTTTACTATAAGAATTATAAGAAGCCAGTTAGGGAAACGGGTAATAGTGAACTAGGTAAGGATGCTTTTCTACAATTACTAATTACGCAATTACAACATCAAGATCCAACGAACCCTATGGACGACCGTGAATTCATTTCTCAAATGGCACAATTCTCTTCTTTAGAGCAAATGCAAAATATGACAAAAACGATGGAATCATTACTTGCCTCGCAACAACAAACACAGCTTATGAATTATACAACATTTGTTGGTAAGGAAGTTAAATGGCATGAGATAACAGATGAGTTGGATGAAAATAAAAAGCCAATTATCAATGAAGGAACAGGCATTATTGCATCGTTGAAATTTGTAGACGGAGATGTAGTTTTCGTATTAGCTGATGGTAAGGAAATTAAACCTGGCAATATCTCAGCTATTTTAGGAGATAACAATACTGAAAAAGAATCTCCTCTTGTACAAGCAAGCAAGCTAATTGGTAAAAAAGTTACCTATAAAGACGGCGAGCAAGAACTACAAGGACGTATCGTTTCTGTTTCCAGTAAAGATGGCGTTATTTATTACGTATTAGACAATGACAAAAAATTAACACAAAAAGAATTTACCGAAATAAGCGACTAAAGGTGGAGAAGAATGATGGATCAGTTTTCAATACATCGTGTACCATTGCATCCATCCATTCGCCAGACACAACCTACGCCAATAAAATCACAGCAATCGTTTAAAGCTCATTTACAGGAAGCTACCAATCAACAAGAATTAAAAGTGAGCAAGCATGCGCATGAACGTATTATCCAGCGTAATATAGCGATTTCTGATCAAGAATGGCAGGCTGTATCGGACAAGGTATTTGAAGCGCACTCAAAAGGTGTCAAACAACCATTAGTCTTGATGGATCAAGCAGCTTTAATTGTCAGTGCTAAAAACGCAACTGTCATTACCGCGATGGACCGCACGGAAGCAAAGCAGCAAATATTTACAAATATTGATGGCACAATCGTGCTGTAAGGGCTGGACCTGTCATAGGAGGCCTAGGTGTGCTGATTGATAGAGGCACACAATTTATAGACGAAGGGAAAACGACATTATGTTACGTTCTATGTATTCTGGTATTTCAGGTTTAAAAAACTTCCAAACGAAGTTAGATGTAATTGGGAATAATATCGCTAACGTTAATACTTACGGCTTTAAAAAAGGACGTGTAGTATTTAAAGATTTAATTTCTCAAACGCAAGCAGGGGCATCTTCACCGTCTCAAACTCGTGGTGGTGTTAACGCTAAACAAATCGGTTTAGGCTCACAACTTGCTGCAATCGATACAATTCACGGTTCAGGTTCACTACAATCAACTTTCCGCGATTTAGATTTAGCTATAGCTGGTGATGGCTTTTTCATGGTGGGTGACGCAAATGGAGCACCTGATGAAGAGGGGGTACTTAGTGAAGAAGGTTACAGCAATATTCTTTATACACGTGCTGGTAATTTTTATATGGATAGAAATGGGTATTTAGTAAATGCTGATGGTAAATATTTAGTTGGTAAGCCAAGTGATCAGTTATCAACTCCTGAAGATCCAATTGATGGTTCTGAAGCTGACCAACAAAAAGCAGACAATGGACTAGCTGATATAGAAGGTAATATAGCAGAAGATATAGATTTCTCAGCTGATGTTTCACCAATTCGTATTCCTACAACAGCGCAATCAATGTCTATTAGTCAAGATGGTACAGTTACCTATGTAGACCATAATGGTGCCAATCAATATGCAGGTCAGCTTATACTCGCGAAGTTCCCAAATGCGGGCGGTCTTCAAAAAGTTGGAGCGAATTACTTCCAACCAACAGCTAACTCTGGAGATCCATACGCTCAAGTTGGAACAGTAGGCGGGATTGGTGGTATTGAATCTGGCTACGTTGAAATGTCCAATGTAGACCTTTCAGAGGAGTTTACAGAAATGATTGTGGCGCAACGTGGTTTCCAAGCAAATACACGTATTATCACAACTTCTGATGAAATTCTTCAAGAGCTTGTGAATTTAAAACGCTAAGTAGATTTAGATTTTAGTATGAGATTTATACTCAATATGTAGGTAAAAAAATACCGGTTAAGATTACAAAGTGCTCAAAACTAAAAAACATAATTTCATATGAGGGAGGGTCGGGCCGGCTCTCGCGCTAGACCCGGCCCTATTTCAATGATTGAACTAACACGTTTAAATGGCAAAGCATTTACAATGAATGCTTTATACATAGAAACGGTCGAATCTTTTCCAGATACGACCATTACATTAACGACTGGAACCAAAATCATTGTTTTACAGAGTGAAGATGAGGTGCGACAAAAGGTAACAGCCTTTTATAAAAATATACAAATACTATCAAACCCGCATCTACGAGGTGAAGAAGATGAAGAATAACAAAGCGTTAACGATGATTATCATCGTACTAGTAGCAATCATACTTATCGGGGGTATTGGGTTTGTGTTATATACCCAATTTAATAAGCCAGCAGGAACTCTTGAGCCGACCATTGATGAAATCGTAGAAGCTTCCGTAGAAGTTCCGGAAATTACGACAAATCTAGCTGATAACAAAATTGCACGCATGTCGTTAAAAATTCAAACAACGAATAAAGATGCTGCTGCTGAGTTAACGAAGCGTGATTTCCAAGTGAAAAACATTGTTATTCAAGAGCTTTCTGAAATGGAGCAAAAGGATTTAGAAGGTAAGCAAGGTAAACAAATTTTCCAAAAATCATTAAAAACACGATTAAATGAATTGATGCAAGATGGAGAAGTTCAGGAAGTTTATTTTACCTCCTTCATCACACAATAATAAAGAAACTGCTTGAAATGGAGGTGGGCAAATGGCAGGAGAGGTATTATCTCAATCGGAGATAGATGCGCTGCTTTCCGCAATATCAACGGGGGAAATGTCAGCTGATGATATGAAAAAAGATGACGAGGTGCGTAAGGTTAAAGTGTATGACTTTAAACGTGCACTACGTTTCTCAAAAGATCAAATCCGAAGTTTGACCCGAATACATGAAAATTTTGCACGATTACTGACAACCTTCTTTTCTGCACAACTGAGAAGCTATGTGCAGATTACTGTTGCATCAGTGGACCAAATACCATTTGAAGAGTTTGTACGTTCGATTCCGAATATGACACTCATTAATGTGTTTGAAGTGCCGCCATTAGATGGTAATATACTGATGGAAATAAACCCAAACATTGCCTACTCTATGTTAGATCGTTTAATGGGCGGTAGTGGGGCGAGTCATAGTAATGTGGATAACTTAACGGAAATTGAAACTAAAATTATGACAAACCTTTTTGAACGTTCATTCGACAATTTACGCGAGGCATGGGAAAATGTTGCGGAAATTGATCCGATTTTAGTAGAGCTTGAGGTCAACCCTCAATTTTTACAAATGATTTCGCCAAATGAAACGGTTGTCGTTATTTCCTTAAATACGATAATCGGTGAGACAAGCGGTATGATCAATATTTGTATTCCGCATGTTGTATTGGAGCCTATTGTTCCGAATCTTTCTGTTCGCTACTGGATGCAGGCAAATACAAAAGAGATGTCTCCAGAGCAAACAAAAATGCTTGAAACAAGTGTGAAACAAGCACAACTACCGGTTTCTGTTGAACTAGGTATTACCGACATTAACATTGAGGATTTCCTCACAATGCAGGTTGGGGATGTCATTCAATTAGAACAAAAAATTGAAGATCCACTACTATTAAAAGTAGGAACATTACCGAAATTCACAGTTCAACCAGGAAAACAAGGTAAAAAATTAGCAATCCAGATTATCGACCCTTTGAAAGGAGGAGACGAAGATGAGTGATGAAATGCTCTCCCAAGAAGAAATTGAAGCGTTATTAAGGGGCGAAACGTTGGAAGATAAAAACAGCGGCACTGAAGCTTCTACAAATGAGGATATTAATGAATTAAGAGTAGAGGATTACCTCGATTCGTTTGCCCAAGATGCGTTAGGTGAGGTAGGAAATATATCGTTTGGTAGCTCTGCCACAGCGCTTTCAGCGTTATTAGGGCAAAAAGTAGATATTACTACCCCAAGTATTTCAATGATTAACCGTAATAAATTAGAAGAAGAATTTCCTCATCCTTATGTAGCCGTACAGGTTGAATATACAATCGGTTTAACAGGTATGAATTTACTCGTTATTAAGCAATCCGATGCAGCGATTATTGCTGATTTAATGTTAGGTGGAGATGGCTTAAATCCGAAACCAGACTTAGGTGAAATTCAGCTAAGTGCCGTGCAAGAAGCTATGAATCAAATGATGGGTTCTGCGGCTACTTCAATGTCGACAGTATTTAATAAAAAAGTGGATATTTCGCCTCCTACTATTGATTTAATGAATATTTCTCAAAATGAAGGACGAGAAAATATTCCTGAAGATGATTTACTCGTAAAAGTATCGTTCAGATTGAGAATTGGTAATTTAATTGATTCAAATATAATGCAATTACTACCGCTGAAATTTAGTCAAAACATTGTAAAATCTCTATTAGGAGAAACAGAAGCAATCGAGGAACCTGTGGCTGCAACATTAGCACCTGAAGCGCCAGTGGCACCGCCGCCTGTCCAACAACAAGCGTCTATGCAACCACAAGCACCTGTAACACCACCGCCTGCGCAGCCAGTATATCAACAGCAGCCAGCGCCTGTGCAACAACCAATGTATCAAGAGCAACAACCAATGTATCAAGGGCAACAACAGACTCCACAAGCAACAAGACCTGTTCAACCGGTCAATGTTCAACAAGCACAGTTTGCTAGTTTTGATCCAAATGTTATCTCGCAATCTGAAGCTAGAAATTTAAATATGCTACTTGATATTCCATTGCAAGTTACTGTAGAGTTAGGACGTACAAAGCGTTCTGTAAAAGAGATATTAGAACTATCTAGTGGTTCGATTATTGAACTAGATAAATTAGCTGGTGAACCAGTTGATATTTTAGTAAATAGCCGTTTAATCGCTAAAGGTGAAGTCGTTGTTATTGATGAAAACTTCGGTGTCCGTATTACAGATGTTTTAAGTCAAGCAGAGCGTTTAAATAATTTAAGATAGTTTCAATTGGAGGAGTTAACCATGTCTAAAAGAATTTTGATTGTAGACGATGCAGCATTCATGCGCATGATGATCAAGGATATTTTATCGAAAAATGGGTTTGAAGTTGTTGGGGAAGCAGCTGATGGTTTACAAGCTGTTGAAAAGTACAACGAATTAAAGCCAGATTTAGTAACAATGGATATTACAATGCCAGAAATGGACGGTATTGCAGCTCTTAAAGCAATTAAAGGTTCAGATCCAAATGCAACTGTCATTATGTGTTCAGCAATGGGACAACAAGCAATGGTAATCGATGCAATTCAAGCTGGTGCGAAAGACTTTATTGTAAAACCTTTCCAAGCTGATCGTGTAATTGAAGCGATTCAAAAAGCTCTAGGATGATTGAATGCAAATGTTAAAATCATTTCGTCTAACGATGATTTTCGCATTTCTTGTAACCTTCCTGTTTTTGTACCCTACAACGACTTCTGTATATGCAGAATCTAACACGAATTTTGTAAGCGACTGCATTAAAGGAGATTGTAAAGAAGATAGTACTCCAGCTGCTAAGAAAGATTCAGATTCACAAGCGGCTGGAGACATATCTGCGTGGGAATACATAAAAATGGTTTTGGCGCTTATTTTTGTTGTAGCTTTATTTTATGGATTAATGAAGTTTTTAAATAAAAGAAATTTAAACTTTCAACGTAATCAATTAGTACAAAATTTAGGCGGTTTATCGTTAGGTGCCCAAAAGTCGGTACAACTATTACAAGTAGGTAAAACACTCTATTTAGTTGGGGTCGGTGAGGATGTCCAGCTATTACGTGAAATTACTGATCCCGATGAAGTTGCAACACTTTTAGCGCTATATAATGAACGACAAGAACTTGCATCAACATCACCGTATATTGCAGAAGTATTATCTAAGTTTAAGAGAAAAAATAATGAGAGTTTATCCGTACAGCAAACACAAAACTCTTTTGGTGAGCTGTTCGAAAAAAAGATTTCTGAAATTAAACAAGAGCGCAATGAAGAACTGGAGAAATGGAAGCAAAAGGAGAATGATGGTAAATGAATGATGTAATCAGTGTTTTTTCCAACAGCGATCCGACCAATGTCTCCAGTTCTGTAAAGCTTCTCTTAATGTTAACAGTTCTTTCACTGGCACCTAGTATTTTAATTTTGATGACATCGTTTACGCGAATTGTTATTGTGTTATCGTTTGTTCGTACTGCATTGGCGACACAGCAAATGCCACCGAACCAGGTCATTGTAGGTCTTTCCTTGTTTTTAACTTTCTTTATCATGGCCCCAACATTTCAAGAGGTCAATAAAGAGGCATTACAGCCATTATTTTCAGAGAAAATTGGCATTGAAGAGGCGTATGATCGGGCCAGTGAGCCGTTTAAAGAGTTTATGAGTAAGCATACAAGGCAAAAAGATCTTGATTTATTTTTAACGTATAATAAGGCAGATAAGCCAGCATCTGTAGAAGAAATTCCTCTGACGATGCTAGTACCTGCTTTCGCATTAAGTGAAATTAAAACAGCATTTCAAATTGGCTTTATGATTTTTATTCCATTCCTAGTAATCGACATGATTGTCGCAAGTACGCTAATGTCGATGGGGATGATGATGTTACCACCGGTTATGATTTCATTGCCGTTTAAGATTTTATTATTTGTACTCGTTGATGGTTGGTACCTTGTGATGAAATCCTTACTACAAAGTTTTTAGGGGATGATATAGTATGACAGGTGAATTGGTTATTTCAATTGCAGAGCGTGCCATTATGATTATCCTTCTAACAAGCGGTCCGCTACTATTAGTTGCTTTAATCACTGGTTTAGCGGTAAGTATTTTTCAGGCAACAACATCGATTCAAGAGCAAACGTTAGCATTCGTTCCAAAAATCGTCGCTGTATTTGCAGCCATCGTATTTTTCGGTCCTTGGATGTTATCACAAGTGACTAGCTATGCGAGAGACATTTTTGAGAATTTAACGCGTTATATAGGGTGAGTAGATGAATGAATTAATCCCGCATTTTACGGTTTTCTTATTAGTACTTGTGCGCGTATCGGCATTTTTTGTCACGGTGCCTTTTTTCTCGTACAGAACGATTCCGCCACAAGTTAAAATAACTCTCGCATTAGTTTTAGCTTGGATGATGTATTACACAATTGACGTCGAACCATTTGTATTTAATGGTGATTACATACTTTTAGTGATGAAAGAAGCACTCATTGGACTGTTACTCGGTTTAGTAGGCTATATCATCATGTCGGCAATTCAAATTGCCGGAAGCTTTATAGATTTTCAAATGGGTTTTGCCATTGCGAATATTATTGACCCGCAAACAGGTGCACAAAGTCCATTGATCGGACAATTTTTTAATACGCTAGCATTACTTTTCCTACTAGCTATAAATGGGCATCATATGATTCTCGATGGAATTTATTATAGTTATCAATTCTTACCGATGGATCAAGGATTTCCTAATTTCGCAAATGTCAGTTATATAGAGTTTATCATCACAACATTTACGGCAGTTTTTGCGATTGCCTTTCAAATGGCTGCTCCTGTTGTAGCAACTTTATTTTTAGTCGACTTGGCGTTAGGAATCACAGCGAAAACTGTACCACAATTAAATATTTTTGTTGTCGGTTTTCCTATTAAAATAGGTGTTAGTTTTTTAGTGTTATTCACAATGATGGCTGTAATGATTCAAGTTATTCAAAAGCTTATTACCATTATGATTTATGCTATGCGTGATGTAATGGCTATTTTAGGTGGTGGGTAAAATGTTGCTACTGCTGGACTTAGATTTACAGTTTTTTGCGGGAGAAAAAACGGAGAAGGCGACGCCGAAAAAACGACAAGATGCTCGAAAAAAAGGTCAGGTTGTCAAAAGTCAGGATATTTCCAGTGCAATTGTCATGCTCATGGTATTTATCTTTTTATTCTTCTTTGCGGGTTCACTGCGAGACGATCTTTTAGCTTTTTTCAGGCAAACTTTTATTCATAACATACGCGTAGAAACACTAACAATTGATAGTGTGATGCACTTATTTACAGAAACATTAGTGCAAATGGCTTTTATTATTGTCCCAATAATGGGAATGGCATTTGTTGGAGCGTTAGCAGGTAACTTCCTGCAGTTCGGTTTTCTATTTACATTAGAGCCGATGAAGTTTGATTTAAAAAAAATGGACCCAATCAAAGGGTTGAAAAAAATATTTTCTGTTAAAGCCATTATAGAGCTTTTAAAGTCAGTATTAAAGATTGGCTTTATAGGTGGCGTGACGACAATTATCGTTTGGACGAATTTGCCGGAAGTTTTGGCGTTATCCTTTAAAAGCCCATGGATAACTCTTATTACAGTGGGTAAGCTTGTTGGTATCATGGGGATTGCTGCTTCGCTCGTCTTACTATGTGTATCCCTTTTAGACTGGATGTATCAAAAACATGATTACGAAAAAAATCTTAAAATGTCTAAACAAGATATTAAAGATGAATATAAAAATAGTGAGGGCGATCCGCTGATAAAATCGAAAATTAAACAACGCCAACGCGAAATGGCGATGCGTCGAATGATGTCAGAGATTCCAAACGCCGATGTTGTCATAACAAACCCAACTCACTATGCGATTGCCATCAAATATGATGAGGAAAGTATGGATGCCCCACGCATTGTTGCAAAGGGTACGGACTTTATCGCTCAAAAAATTAAACTGATTGCGAAAGAACATGATGTGGTTATGGTTGAAAATAGACCATTAGCACGAGCAATGTACGATCAAGTAGAAATTGGCGATCAAGTACCAGAAGAGTTTTTCAAAGCGATAGCAGAAGTGCTTGCTTATGTTTATCGAATTAAGCGGAAAATTTAAAGCTTTTAAGTAGGAGGGACACAAATGAAAGTTCGCGATATAGGGGTATTAGGTGCGGTTATTTTAATCGTTGCAATGCTCATCATCCCTCTTCCTCCGTGGATGTTAAGTTTCTTAATCGTCATTAATATTACATTAGGATTAATAGTACTGTTAACAGCAATGAGTATGAAGGAAGCATTAGACTTTTCTATTTTTCCTTCAGTTATTTTATTGTTAACTTTGTTCCGACTCGGACTGAGTGTTTCTACAACACGTGCCATTTTAGCAAAGGGTGATGCTGGTTCTGTTGTTGAAACGTTTGGAGACTTTGTAGTCGGCGGGAATGTACTAGTTGGTTTAGTTGTATTCTTAATTCTTGTGTTAATTCAGTTTATTGTTATTACAAAAGGCGCGGAGCGTGTAGCAGAAGTTGCAGCACGTTTCACACTTGATGCGATGCCGGGTAAACAAATGAGTATTGATGCTGACTTAAATGCAGGAGTTATTTCTGAGCGGGAAGCACGTGAACGACGCGAGAAAGTAGCGGGTGAAGCGGACTTCTACGGAGCGATGGATGGTGCCACAAAATTCGTAAAAGGGGATGCCATTGCCTCAATGGTCATGGTTATTATCAACTTATTATTTGGTATCATCATCGGTGTTGTGCAGATGGGGCTTCCATTTGCAGATGCAGCAAATCATTTTTCTAAGTTAACAGTGGGAGATGGTATTGTCTCACAAATTCCTGCGCTACTGATCTCTACAGCGACAGGGATTGTCGTAACACGTGCATCCTCTAAAGGTAGTCTTGGTGAAGATATTACGGGACAGTTATTTGCTCAAGCAAAACTGCTTTATGTAGCGGGTGGAACAATACTTTTACTTGGATTTTTCACACCTATCCCTCTCTGGATAACACTTCCAATTGGTGGTTCGCTAATTGCTGGTGCTTATATGATGGATCATAAGAAACCAGAAGGTGAAGAAGAATTACTTGAAATTGAGGAAGAAGTGGCAACAGACGGCATGAAGAGCCCTGAAAATGTTGTGAATTTATTAAATGTGGACCCAATCGAGTTTGAATTTGGCTATGGTTTAATACCGTTAGTAGATGCTGCTCAAGGCGGCGATTTATTAGATCGAGTCATTATGATACGTCGACAGTTAGCATTAGAATTAGGGATTGTCATTCCGGTTGTCCGTATTCGCGATAATATTCAATTACAACCAAATGAATATCGAATTAAAATAAAGGGTAATGAAATGGCACGTGGTGAACTCCTGCTGGATCATTATTTAGCAATGAGTCCAGGAGATGATGATTCGATCGAAGGAATTGACACAGTTGAACCGTCATTTGGCCTACCTGCAAAATGGATTACTGAGCAAGTTAAAGAGGATGCCGAAATGTTTGGCTACACAGTTGTTGATCCACCAAGCGTTGTGTCAACTCATTTAACGGAAATGATTCGAGCAAATGCTTATGAATTACTCGGCCGTCAAGAGACGAAGCAGTTAATCGATCATTTACGTGAAACGCATCCAATTTTAGTTGAAGAGTTGACACCTGCTCCATTATCGACTGGGGAAATTCAAAAAGTACTAGGTAAACTTCTACGAGAAAATGTTTCAGTGCGAAACTTACCAATTATTTTTGAGACTCTAGCAGACTATGCAAAGTTAACGAGTGATACCGATATATTAACTGAGTATGTACGTCAAGCATTGGCACGTCAGATTACTTCTCAATACGTAGGGGACAGCACATCATTAAAAGTTATTACTGTCTCGGGTAAAGTAGAGAAATTGATTGCTGATAGTATTCAACAAACTGATCACGGAAATTATTTAGCGATGGATCCACAAGATTCTCAAACGATCTTAGAGACCATTGCGGCAGAAGTAGAACGCGTTTCCTTTATGGAACAATCTGCCATTATCTTATGCTCTCCAGCAGTTCGTATGTATTTACGTCAACTTACGGAGCGCTATTTCCCGCAAATTCCAGTTCTATCATACAACGAACTTGATGCTTCGGTTGAAATTCAAAGTGTTGGGGTGGTGAATGTTGAATGAAAATGAAAAAATATTATGCATCCTCCATACCAGAGGCGATGAAGCTTGTGCGTGCTGAATTAGGTGAGGACGCTGTCATTTTGAACTCAAAAGTAGTCGTTACAAAAAAGCTTTTTGGAATCATTAAAAAGAAGAGCTTTGAGGTTGTTGCAGGTATTGATTCAATGGAGCCAAGTAATGTGGCTCCAGCACCTGTTGCTTTACCTATAACAACACCTAAATATGAAAATGCAAGATTACAAGAGATTACGAACGCTGTTCAAGCTAAAATACACCAAGTACAGCCGCAGAATGATGCGCCCTTACATGAGGAAGTTAGCATTTCTGAAGATTTGAGGAAGGAAATTGCAGATTTAAAATCTTTAATGCATTCCATGCATAAGAAGACTATCCAAGATCAATATCCAGATGAACTCTTATCCTTCATTGAATACTTAAGACAGCAGGAGCTAAGTGAGGAGCTCATCACAACGATTGGTGATGAGCTTTTTACGCATGTCAAAGAAGCGTCAGACATCAATTTTTCTCAATGTAAGATGATTACGAAAAGCTTATTGCGCAAAGCGCTAGAGGATCTCCCAGTCGGAGGTATATCCTATGAAAAAAAATATATTAATGTTTTAGGACCAACAGGTGTCGGAAAGACTACGACAATTGCTAAAATGGCTGCGAGAGCAGTTTTAGAAAAAAAGAAAAAAGTAGGATTTATCACGACAGATACTTACCGTATTGCCGCAATCGAGCAATTAAAAACATATGCTGGACTGTTACAGGCTCCTGTCGAAATTGCCTATAATGCAACAGATTTTGAACAAGCAATCCACCGATTGGCCCATTTAGATATAGTGTTTATAGATACAGCAGGCCGCAATTATAAAGAGGTAAAATATGTAGACGATTTACAGCGTCTTATAAAATTCGATGATCAAGCAGAGTCCTTCTTAGTACTTGCAATGACAACAAAAGAAAAAGACATGGCAAACATTATCGAGCAATTTAAACAATTACCAATTGAAAAATTCATTTTTACAAAGATTGATGAAACAAATTCTATTGGCACAATGATTAATTTAATGATTAAATATAATAAAGGACTTGCTTACTATACGAATGGTCAAGAAGTACCAGAAGATATTGAAGAAGCTGATCTAGAAGCAGTACTAAATTTATTTTTTCAAGGTGAGGAAAAATGAGAGACCAAGCTGAAACATTACGCTTGAAAATGTTGAAACAGCAGGGTGAATTAGGTAGGGCAATTGCGGTTGTAAGCGGCAAAGGTGGGGTTGGTAAAAGTAACTTCACGACGAATTTTGCCATTACATTGGCCAATAAAGGGAAAAAAGTTGTCATCGTTGATATGGATATTGGTATGGGCAATATCAATATTTTAATCGGAAAAAATGTTTCTTATAGTTTAAAAGATTACTTGGGAGGGAATAAGTTACTAGATGAAGTAATATTTGAAGGTCCTTACAATTTAAGGTATATTTCAGGTGGGTCTGGTATGTCGGGCGTCTTAGAATGGTCAGAGGAAATGTTTGAACGACTCGTTTACGCATTTGAGCAACTTCAACAGAGCTTTGATTACATTTTGTTCGATATGGGAGCAGGAGCTACCAATTGGTCATTAGATTTATTAACTTCTATAGATGAAATCATTGTTTTATCAACGGCAGAGCCAACATCTATAACAGACGCTTATTCAATGATGAAATATATTCATATGCGAGATGCGGACAAGCAATTTTATGTACTCTGTAACCGAGCCTATAGTAAAGAAGAAGGAATGGAAACTAATGAGCGACTAAAGCATACCATGGAACGTTTTTTGGACAAAGAGGTTACGATATTAGGCTCATTACCTGAAGATTCTGCTGTGCGTAAGGCTGTGCGTGAGCAGGTGCCTTTTTCACTTGCCTATCCAGACGCACTTATTACAAAGACACTTCAACTTATAGTGGCGCGTTTTATGGAACATCGTGTGGAAGAAGTTCATGCACATGGTCAGTCAACGGGTAAATTCTTAACTAAATTAAGAAATATTTTTTCGAAAGGACGTGATTAATTGGACTTTTTACATAAAAGCAAGCTACTAGTTGTTGATGATTCCGCTTTTATGAGAAAGCTAATTAGTGACTTTTTTGTTGGCAACTCGAAGGTTGAAGTAGTTGGAACAGCACGAAATGGGAAAGATGCGATAAAAAAGATACAAACATTGCAGCCAACAGTTGTGACGATGGATATTGAGATGCCTGAAATGAATGGGCTTGATGCTTTAAAAGAAATAATGGCTGAATGTCCAGTACCTGTTGTTATGCTCTCCAGTACAACTCTACGAGGAGCAGAAAATGCCTTAACAGCAATTGAATTTGGGGCAGTAGATTTTGTCGCAAAGCCGAGCGGAACAATTTCTCTAGATTTACATAAAATCCAAACTGAACTTGTCCACAAGGTTGAACAAGCATCATTGGTACCTATTTCAAAATTAAAGAAACCTTCTGGTAGTAAAAGACAACAAGAACAGACATTACAAGCGAGTATCACTAGAAGAAATTCACTTAGTGAAGCCAGAGTGACTCCTTGTGTTAATGTTTTTCCGACAAGGGCAGAGCTATCAAAGCCACATGTTGAATGGAGTAAAGTAGGTCGGAAAATTGTACTGATAGGTACCTCCACAGGCGGGCCTAGAGCTTTACAAGAAGTAATTACAAAAATCCCAAAATCAATTCAAGCACCCATTTTAATTGTCCAACATATGCCGGCTGGATTTACGAAATCTCTTGCGAATCGTCTAGATCAATTGAGTGAGATTACCGTAAGAGAAGCTGAACAAGGAGATATTCTCCAAAATGGAGTTGCGTATATTGCACCTGGTGGGTATCATTTAAAGCTTAGAAAAGTAGGTACCTCCTTTGGCATAGTCCTTGATAATAATGAGCCACCTAGATCTGGACATCGTCCTTCTGTAGATGTGATGTTTGAAGATGTGAGCCAATTTAAAGATTTTGATAAAGTGGCAGTTATTATGACGGGTATGGGCCATGACGGTTCTAACGGACTCAAAGCACTAAAAAGTACTGGGAATGTGATGGCAATTGCTGAGTCAGCTGAAACTTGCATAGTGTATGGTATGCCGAAAGCGGCAGTAGAAACGCAGCTTGTCGATGAAGTAGCAGATGTAGATGATATTGCACAAACAATAATGAAATATTTGCCTTAAAGGGGTGTCCTCTTATGGAAGTCAATCAATATTTAGAGATGTTTATTGAAGAAAGTAAAGACCATTTACAAGCGTGTAGTGAACATTTATTAGAACTAGAAAAAAATCCAGATGATTTGGCGATTGTCGGAGAAATTTTCCGCTCTGCGCATACATTAAAAGGTATGTCTGCGACAATGGGCTTTGAAGATTTAGCGGATTTAACTCATAAAATGGAAAATGTGTTGGATGCGATCCGTAACGAAAAAATCCATGTAACTCCTGAAATTTTAGATGTTGTCTTTGAGTCTGTAGACCATCTAGAAGAAATGGTGATGGACATTGCGAATGGCGGAGATGGAAAGCGTGATGTATCCTCAACTGTAGCGCAGTTAAAGCTTATTGAATTAGGTGAATACGCGATTTCTGAAGTAGTAGCAACTACTGAGACACCAGTTACTTCTGTAACAAGTGTTTTAGAGTATGACAGCTTTGAACAAACAGTTATTACACAATCTGTTGAACAAGGTTTCAATGCATTTGAAATCTCAGTGCGATTACGTGAAGACTGTCTGTTAAAAGCGGCACGTGCATTTTTGGTGTTTGGGATTTTAGAAAAAGATGGGGATGTTATTAAATCAAATCCATCTGTAGATAAGCTTGATGATGAGCAGTTCGATCAACAATTTTACGTTGCTTTCGTGACAAAAGAATCTGCTGAAGATATGCAGAAAAAGATTATGAAAGTTTCAGAAATTGAAGAAGTGATTGTCACAACTATTGAGACGCCAGCTCCTGCTGCAGCAAGTGTGTTAGAGTATGACGGCTTTGAACAAACAGTTATTTCACAATCTGCTGAACAAGGTTTCAATGCATTTGAAATTTCAGTAAAACTACGTGAGGACTGTCTTTTAAAAGCGGCACGAGTATTTATGGTGTTTGAGATTTTGGAAAAAGATGGGGATGTTATTAAATCAAGTCCATCTGTAGAAAAGCTTGAAGACGAACAGTTCGATCAACAATTTTATGTAGCTTTCGTGACAAAAGAATCTGCTGAAGATATGCAGAAAAAGATTATGAAAGTTTCTGAAGTTGAAGAAGTGATTGTCACAGCTACCGAACAAAAGCAATATAGTGTAAAAGAACAAGGAGTTCAAGAAGTTGCAGCAACAGCAACGGTAGAAGTGGAGGCTCAACCTGCTACTGCACCTAAAACAAATACTGCAGCTCCTACACCTGCAAAAGCAGCTGCTCCTGCTAAAGCTGATAAAAGTCATGCGCCTGTTGGTAATAAAACAATTCGAGTTAATATCGAGCGACTTGATATTTTAATGAACTTATTTGAAGAGCTTGTTATCGATCGAGGACGACTACAGTCTATTGCAACAGAAGTTAACCATGGAGAGTTAAATGAAACAGTAGAGCGCATGAGCCGCGTCATGGGTGACTTACAAACGATTATTTTAACGATGCGTATGGTTCCGGTTGAAACAGTATTCAATCGCTTCCCGAAAATGATTCGTCAGTTATCTCGTGATCTAAACAAGAAAATTAACCTTGAAATTATTGGTGCTGAAACAGAACTAGATCGTACAGTAATCGATGAAATTGGGGATCCACTTGTTCATTTAATTCGTAACTCTGTTGACCACGGTATAGAAAATCCTACAGCTCGCCTTGCAAAAGGTAAACCAGAAGAAGGAACAGTTGTATTGCGTGCTTACCATAGTGGTAACTATGTCTTCATTGAAATTGAAGATGATGGAGCAGGTATTAACCGTGAAAAAGTACTAGCGAAAGCCATTTCTAAAGGTATCGTTACACAAGAACAATCATATTCGATGTCAGATAAGCAAATTAATGAGCTTATTTTGGCCTCAGGGTTCTCAACGGCAGATGTTATTTCTGACGTATCAGGACGAGGTGTTGGATTAGATGTTGTTAAAACAACAATCGAATCATTGGGTGGAAATATTTCAATTGAATCTACACAAGATGTAGGCTCAGTATTCTCGATTCAATTACCACTGACATTATCGATTATTTCTGTCATGCTAGTAGAAATCGAAAAAGAAATTTATGCAATTCCACTTTCATCAATTATTGAAACTTCAATTATCCGTTCATCAGAAATTATGAATGCGCATAATCAAAAAGTAATCGACTTCCGTGGCAAAGTAGTACCACTAGTATTCTTAGAAGAAATCTTTGAGGTACCTCGCAAAGAACCTCAGGCTGACGAATTCCATTCAGTGGTCATCGTTCGAAAAGGTGAGAAGCTTGCTGGTTTAGTTGTGGATTCATTCATTGGCCAACAAGAAATTGTGCTGAAATCATTAGGAAATTACTTAACGAATATCTTTGCAATTTCAGGTGCAACAATTTTAGGTAACGGGAAAGTAGCCTTAATTGTGGATTGTAACGCACTTATTAAATAAGGTGAATGAATAAGAGAGGTGTAAACAATGACAAACGCAGTGGAACAAGAAAGTATTAAAGTAATTGTTTTTCAACTAGCAGATAAAGAATATGCGATTCCGGTGTCACATGTACAAGGAATTGAAAAACTAATGCATATTACACGTGTACCGAAAACGGAAAAATACGTAAAAGGTGTTATTAACCTACGCGGTGTCGTAACGCCAATTGTTGATTTACGTGAACGATTTGACTTACCGATCTCTGAGCATGAAGAAACAACACGCATAATCATTATTTCATTAGAAGATATGGAAGTAGGTTTCGTCGTTGACTCTGCAAATGATGTGTTAGATATCCCAGCTGACTCAATTGAACCACAGCCCGAAGTAGTAGGTTCACTTGAAGAAGAGTTTATTTCAGGAGTAGCAAAAATAGATAAACGATTATTAATTTTATTGCATTTAGAGAAAGTATTAAATCCACTAAAGTAGGGATCGATAATGACATATAATCAAAAGATTACATCACTACATTTAGACGTATTAAAGGAAATTGGTAATATAGGTGCTGCGCATGCTGCGACAGCACTTTCCAATTTACTTAGTAAAAAAATTGATATGCGAGTACCAAAGGTTGAAATGGTGTCATTTAATGACATGATGGAGCTTGTAGGAGGATCTGAAAATGTCGTAGTGGGCATCTATCTACGCATTGAAGGTGATGCTGAAGGTAGTATGTTCTTTATCCTACCAATTGAACAAGCAAATCGTTTTATCCGTCGTCTCATATTTGATGAAACATTCGACTTTAAAAAACAACCTGTTTCAGAGTTAGGCTTATCAGCTATGCAGGAAATGGGTAATATTTTATCCGGCTCTTATTTATCGGCATTATCTGACTTTACGAGTTTGAAAATTTATCCAACTGTGCCAGGACTAAGTGTAGACATGTTTGGTGCCATCATTAGTATTGGCTTGATTGAATTATCACACGTTAGCGATAATGTTATTGTCATAAACACATCCATTTTTGAAGACGGTGTAGAGGATCAAGAAACAGTAAGAGGTCATTTCTTCTTATTACCAGATCCAGACTCATTTGATGCTATTTTTAAAGCATTAGGAGTTTCATAGATGATGCTAAACAGTAATGATGGGCAAGTTATAAAAGTCGGAATTGCACAAATGGATGTAGTAAAGTTACCAAATACGATAAGAACATCAGGTCTTGGGTCTTGTGTAGGTGTTATTTTATATGATGAATCAAAAAAAATGGCTGGTTTAATACATGTGATGTTGCCAGATTCGAGTTTAGGTAGACAAGAGTCAATAAATGTGGCTAAATTTGCTGACACAGGCATTGCGGCAATGATTGACTTATTAAAGTTAGAAGGCGTGCAAAAATTCAAGCTAAAGGCAAAAATTGCGGGTGGTGCGCAAATGTTTCAATTCACTTCAGATAAAGACTCTATGCGCATCGGCCCACGTAATGTAGAAGCTGTAAAGCATGAGCTGAAGCGTCATGGAATTCGTTTAGTTGCCGAAGACACAGGCGGCAATAGTGGTAGAACAATTGAATTTAATCCTGCGACGTCGACATTACATATTCGAACGGTTAACCAAGGAGTGAGCGAAATATAATGTTTGGTTCTATTTTTTATAACCTATGGGGAGCGTTATTTGCCTTTTCTATATATTTCTTTAGTACATTTCAAAAACCCTATACACCACTACGTATTATCATAGGGTCATTTGTGGCGGGAATAATTATGTTCTTCGTCATGTATATTGTAAGATTTTTAATTGCCTACGTTTTATTCACACCAGAGGGCGATGGAGAAGTCGTTGAAGGTGAGCATGAAGAAAACGAATCTGACAATCCAGAGGAAGAAAATCAAGAAACACCGACGGCTAACTCAACCGTTGAGTTTCAAGATGAAAACTCGGAAGAAATTGCTCAGGCTGTACGATCGATGATGAATCGTGAGGCTGATCAACAATTAAATAATGCTTAAAAAGGGAGTCGCGCGTAGCGGCTCTTTTTTATAGTTAACTTGATTCTTTTGCAAATTCTTAATTTTAGAGTGTCTTAACGAGTCTTGACTATATCCAAACTTAAAAATGCCCGACACATAAATGTAAAGAATCTGTGATAGAGTAGGAGAAACAAATGAAATTATAGTCGATTCTTGTTATAATATAGGAAAGAATTAGATGGATTTTTATGTTAGGGGCTCATGGCTAGTAACGCTTTGTTGCTCTCAACGAATTTATATTTAAGCAAGTGTTTTCGTAGCGGAAGTGAAACGACAGCTACAAATGCTTTTTGTATTGATAAAACATCAAGGTAATATAAGACAGTGGCAAACAGGCGCGTAAATGCGTTTTTCTTAGAGAGGTGGATTACATGACACAACCAATTCTGAACGATGAACAAAAGCTGTGGAACCGCTGGATAAATGAACGTGATCCAGATGCTGGTGATTTGCTTATAAAAAAATATATTTCGCTAGTAACTTATCATGTGCAACGCATTGGTGCGAGCTTACCAAAGAGTGTATCGCGAGACGATTTAATGAGCTTAGGTATGCTAGGTCTGTTTGACGCGTTGAATAAATTTGATATTAATAGAGACTTAAAATTTGATACATATGCTTCTTTTAGAGTAAGAGGAGCCATTATTGATGGTTTACGTAAGGAAGATTGGTTGCCACGTTCAGCACGTGAAAAGGCGAAAAAGTTAGATGCACAGATTGAGCAGTTAGAACAAAAATATATGCGTCATGTAACACCTGAGGATCTTGCGGAACATATGGCTTTACCTGTTGAGGAAGTTTACCAAACTGTACAGGAGCATTTCTTTTCAAATGTTCTTTCCATTAATGAGCAGCAAGATCAAGAGGAGACTGATGGAAAGTCATTTGTTATTCGTGATGATACGACTAAGACACCTGAGCAGGCTGTCATTAAGTCCGAACTGCTTGGGGATTTAGCGGAAAATATCCAAAAGCTTAATGACAAGGAGCAGCTAGTGCTTAGTTTATTTTATACTGAGGAATTAACACTAACAGAAATTGGAGAGATGCTTGAATTATCTACATCACGCATTTCACAAATCCACTCTAAGGCGTTATTAAAGCTACGGAAATTATTATCAAATGAAATGATTAATGCATAATAATCCTTATATACATATCGTTGAAGGAGGGGTCTTATGAGTTTAAAGGGTGTCGAACTACAAATAGCTATTCCCAAAACATTTGAAGCAGGAAAAATGGCTGATCAGGCACAACAACAAACTTTGGCTCAGCAAGCACATGCAAATGAAGCGTTAAAAAAAGAAGTAGAACGCAAGCAAAAAATTGTGAATACTTCAGAGGGTATGGATGGGATTAGTGAAGATGAAGAAGCAGAGGGCGAGTATATAAAAGGTACTCGAAAAAGGAAAAATAAGGATAACGAGAAGCGAGAAACGCAGGCGCAGCATCCGTTTAAAGGGAATTTCGTGGATTTTAGTGGATAGGAGTTTACTATGACAATCATACTAATTGCGGTTCTATTTATTTTACAGCTAATTTCATTTTATTTCCTTATTATATTAAATACGAAACTAGCAAAATTTAAGGACTTAGAAAAAAAACAGGAACGCTTAATGCGTGAAATGGATGACACCATCAGTGTCTATTTAGCTGAGATGAAAGATGAAAATGATCGCCTCATTCAAGAGCTGCAAAGAGTTTCAAAGCCTGAAACTCAAACGAATGCTGTGAAAAAGGAAGAACAGATTGCGAGACAACAGGAGCAGGAGCAACCGCCTTCTCTGACAAAAGAAGAAAGCACAGTAGAAGGTTCTATTAGTCTAGATCATGAACCGCGTATTTATGTGCCCAAAAATATCGTAGCCAATGCTTATTCACGTCAGCAGCAAACTGGAGTTAAAGCTGAAGCTAAGGTGGTACATTCGGCCCGACAACCAACTGAGACAACCGAAAAGGAAGAAGCTAAACCGTTAACATTGGAACAGCAAGCTATTGAATTAGCGAAACAAGGTAAAACATCAGAAGAAATTGCAAAACAACTTCAAAAGGGAAAAACAGAAATCGAGCTTTTATTGAAATTTCATAACTAAAAACAGTTGCGAATGGAGTAAAGCTATGATATAGTTGCAAATGGTGTTATTAATACACACGCATTTTGATGTAGTAAGTGGTGCTCTAAGCTTAGGGTAGCTTGTTGCAAATGATAAATGCGGAGGATAAAAACCAAACATACTAGGAGGAAACACACATGTCAGTAATTTCTATGAAACAATTACTTGAAGCTGGTGTACATTTCGGTCACCAAACTCGTCGTTGGAACCCAAAAATGAAGAAATATATCTTCGTTGAGCGTAACGGGATCTACATCATCGACTTACAAAAAACTGTTAAAAAATTAGAGGAAGCTTATGACTTCATGCGTCAAGTTGGTCAAGACGGTGGTAAAGTTCTTTTCGTTGGTACGAAAAAACAAGCACAAGAAGCGATCAAAGATGAAGCTGAACGTTCAGGCAACTACTACATCAACCAACGTTGGTTAGGTGGTACTCTTACAAACTTCGGTACTATTCAAAAACGTGTTGCACGTATGAAAGCAATCGAAAAAATGGAAGAAGACGGAACTTTTGAAGTTCTTCCTAAAAAAGAAGTAATCCAACTTAAAAAAGAACACGAACGTCTAGTCAAATTCTTAGGCGGTATCCGTGATATGCACGCTCTTCCAGACGTAATGTTCGTGGTTGACCCACGTAAAGAACGCATTGCTGTTGCAGAAGCTATTAAATTAAACATCCCTCTAGTAGGTATTGTTGATACAAACTGTGATCCAGATGAAATCGACTACGTAATCCCTGCTAATGATGATGCTATTCGCGCTGTTAAACTTTTAACTGCTAAAATGGCTGACGCTTTAATCGAGTCAAAACAAGGTGAAGAAGAAGCTCCAGCTGTAGAAGCTGCTGCTGAGTAATTCACGTTTACAAAAAGGTGATAAGTGGCTCAGGACCCTTATCACCTTTTTTAGAACCTATCACTAAAATTTGTACAACCAATTTGAGGAGGAAACACTAAATGGCAAACATTACTGCACAATTAGTAAAAGAATTACGTGAAAAAACTGGCGCTGGAATGATGGATTGTAAAAAAGCATTAGTACAAACTGATGGCGATTTAGATGCTGCAATCGATTTCCTACGTGAAAAAGGTCTTTCTTCAGCTGCTAAAAAAGCTGACCGCATCGCTGCAGAAGGTACAACTTACATCTTAGAACAAGGTAACGAAGCAATTATCCTTGAAGTAAATGCTGAAACTGACTTCGTTTCTAAAAACGATAAATTCCAAGTATTAGTTGCTTCTCTAGCTGAACAATTACTTGCTGCTAAACCTGCATCAATTGAAGCTGCATTAGAGCTTGCAAATGCAGAAGGTGTAAAAGTTGTTGACCAAATTTCAACAGCAATTGCAACAATCGGTGAAAAAATTACTCTTCGTCGTTTCGAAGTGAAAACAAAAACTGATGCAGATGCATTCGGTTCTTACTTACACATGGGCGGCCGCATCGGTGTATTAGTTACTTTAGAAGGTTCTACAGATGCTTCTGCTGCTAAAGATGTTGCTATGCATATCGCAGCTATTAACCCTACTTATGTTTCTCGTGATGAAGTTTCTGCTGAAGAAGTTGAACGTGAGCGTAAAGTATTAACTGAACAAGCTCTTAACGAAGGTAAACCAGAAAACATCGTAGCGAAAATGGTTGAAGGTCGTCTTGGCAAATACTTCGAAGATGTTTGCTTACTTGACCAAACATTCGTTAAAAACTCAGATCAAAAAGTACGTGCTTTCGTTGCTTCAACTGGCGGTACAGTAAATGGCTTCGTACGTTATGCTGTAGGTGAAGGTATCGAAAAACGTGAAGATAACTTTGCTGAAGAAGTAATGAGCCAAGTTAAAGGTAATTAATTTAGCTTGCATTTGATCCTAATCAAATAATATCTAGATTTTCTAGAAAAAAATGGGGAACACAACATAACGTGTTCCCTATTTTTCCGAAATTAGCGAAAAAAAGATATAATTGTCTCATCACCAAAAGTTGCGGATAACATTTGTTAAACCGTATGCTATTTATCTTCATTCAGTAGAAGACTCCCACCTCTGGAGGTGGTGAGATGGATGCGGATATGGTTCCTTTTCAATGGGTGTCCAAAAACCTACTGAATAAAGATAAAGCCTCCGGCGGATGTCACGGATTTTCAAAGGAATGAATTGTGCAGGCACAATTCAAAATCCGGACGCAATTACGCCAAGGCGAAATTGATTATAAGTTGATTGGAGTGGAAGTTGGACGCCTCCAGGAAAGCGCCCGGCCGGAAAGAAAATCAACCAACTTTATGGTAATTAGCACATAATTTTCTATTTTGCCTTATTCATAACTATAAATTATTGTTATTTATACTATAATGGAAAAGGGAATAGAGATGTTTTAAATAAAGTCTGACGGAGGTTTACAATGAGTGTACCGCAATATAAACGAGTAGTTATAAAATTAAGTGGTGAAGCGTTAGCTGGAGAAGCGGGCTTCGGTTTATCACCAAAAATAATCAAGTCTGTTGCAGAAGAAGTTAAAGAAGTAGTAGATCTTGATGTAGAAGTTGCTGTTGTTGTAGGTGGCGGTAATATATGGCGTGGAAAAATCGGTAGCGAAATGGGAATGGATCGAGCAGCAGCCGACTATATGGGTATGCTAGCAACGGTTATGAACTCTTTAGCGTTACAAGATGCACTGGAGAAATTAGGAATTGAAACACGTGTACAATCTTCAATTGTAATGACACAAGTAGCAGAGCCGTATATTCGCCGTAAAGCAGTTCGTCATCTAGAGAAAAAACGTGTAGTAATTTTTGCAGCAGGTACAGGTAACCCATTCTTCTCTACGGATACTACAGCTGCGTTACGAGCGGCTGAAATCGACGCAGATGCGATTTTAATGGCGAAAAATAATGTAGATGGTGTTTATTCTGCAGATCCGAAAGTAGATGCAACTGCCGTTAAATATGATACACTCACATACTTAGACGTTATTCAACAGGGCTTACAAGTAATGGATTCAACAGCTTCTACTTTATGTATGGATAACGATATTCCGTTAATTGTCTTCTCAATTACGGAACCAGGTAATATTAAACGTGCCGTACAAGGCGAGAAAATTGGAACAGTTGTTAGGAGGAATGTATAATGGCTAAACAAGTTTTAGAACAAGCTAAAGACAAAATGAACAAAACAATTGCCGCTTTTTCACGTGAACTAGCTTCAATCCGTGCAGGTCGTGCAAATGCTTCTCTATTAGATCGCATTACGGTTGATTATTATGGTGCACCAACACCGATTAATCAGCTTGGAGGTGTTTCGGTACCAGAAGCGCGTTTATTAGTTATTACACCTTACGATAAAACAATCTTAGGTGAAATCGAAAAAGCGATTATGAAATCAGATATTGGTATTACACCAACAAATGACGGATCTGTCATTCGTTTAATGATCCCGGCTTTAACAGAAGAGCGTCGTAAAGATCTTGTGAAGCAAGTGAAAAAAGAAGCAGAGGATGCAAAAATCGCTGTACGTAATGTTCGTCGCGATGCTAATGATGATCTGAAAAAACTTGAAAAAGCTGGCGAAATCACAGAAGATGGTCTACGTGGCTACGGTGAAGATATTCAAAAATTAACAGATGAATTCATTGTTAAAGTAGATCAAGTAACGAAAGAGAAAGAAAAGGAAATTTTAGATGTGTAAGCAATTCGCTTGCATATCTATGATGGAACTTTTTGATGAGATGAAGGCGTCCTATAAATATCAGGACGTCTTTTCTCTTTACTTTAAATGATGATGTAAAAGGTTTAGTAAAGTCTTCTACATTCAATTTTAATTGTTTTAGGGAAATACCTTTCATCTAATTTTGCTTTCTTTTAAGATTAAGAAGAACTGTTTTTTAAGCGGAGTACATGATTGAAGATTAACGAAATAAGGGAAACATCCTTTTTTAACCTTAAATTGAATAGCCCTTGTTGGGATGGTATTTTTTAGTACAATGTATGTCGTGAGATAAGTGGTTTCCATTTCGTCTGTACTTAGTCAAACGAAAATTGACTCAACGTTACGGTGATCATCCTAAAATGAGTGTAGTTCTAAAATAAGATAGTTCGTACATAGTCAATTTAGAGGGAGAAAAAAGACAAAAAGCGCTTTTGTTTGTTATGATAGGTTAGTATACGTCCGAATAGTTGTAGTGGGGGAGTTAGCATGTTCAAAAAGCTATTAGGTAAACAAATAAATATGGATTCACAATCATTGGAGGAACGTGTTGCCCTTGCTAAAAACGAGCCGATTCCTGCCCATGTAGCGATTATTATGGACGGAAATGGACGTTGGGCGAAGAAACGTGCCATGCCACGTGTTGCTGGGCACCACGAAGGCATGAAGACTGTACGAAAGGTAACTAGATTTGCATCAGATCTAGGTATTAAAGTTTTAACGGTGTATGCGTTCTCTACAGAAAATTGGAAGCGACCAAAACCTGAGGTCGATTTTCTAATGCGTTTACCTGTGGAATTTTTAGGTTCCTTTTTACCTGAAATGATGGAACGCAATGTACGTGTTGAAATGATAGGAGATCCATCTTTGTTACCTGCACATACGCAAAAAGCGTTGTTTGAGGCGATGGAAGAAACGAAACATAATACAGGATTAATTTTAAATTTTGCTCTGAATTATGGAAGTCGTTCGGAAATGGTTAATGCCATGAAAACAATGCTTCAAAAGGTGCAAGATGGTCAATTAACGATGCAAGACATAACAGAAGAATGCTTGACATCTCATTTAATGACGGCTCATCTACCTGAGCCAGATTTATTAATTCGTACAAGCGGTGAAGTACGATTAAGCAACTTTATGTTATGGCAGCTCGCTTATACAGAATTTTGGTTTACAAATACATTGTGGCCAGATTTTAGCGAGGAAAACTTACTGGAAGCGGTGGAAAACTACCAGAAACGTAATCGCCGTTACGGTGGGTTGAAGGGAGAAGGAACAACTTGAAACAACGAATTATCACAGCAATAATTGCAGCAGCGCTATTTATTCCATTTGTTATTTATGGAAAAGTGCCATTTACAATTCTTGTGCTTGCAATGGCTGTTGTCGGCTTTTATGAAATACTAAAAATGAAAGGTATTTCACTTTTTTCAGTGCCAGGTTTTTTAGGGCTACTAACATTAATATTACTTGTTATACCAAAGGACTGGTCAAGTAAGGTAGTAGAAGCAATTGGCTATTCCTCCGATTTAATGGTTGTGTATGGTTTAATGATGCTATTGCTTATTTACGTAGTCCTTGTAAAAAATAAAATTACATTCGATGAAGTTGCTTTTATTTTATTAGGTGCGTTTTATGTCGGATTAGGCTTCCATTACTTAATTGAAACACGAAGCTATGGTCTAGAGTTTGTCGTATATTGTTTACTAATAGTTTGGACAACTGACTCAGGTGCATATTTTGTTGGACGAAAATTAGGTAAAAATAAGCTATGGCCTGAAATTTCACCGAAGAAAACCGTAGAAGGTTTTGTAGGTGGCATTGTTATTGCAGTAATCTTTGCTGTTGGTATGCAGGTAATTTATCCATTTGCGAATGGTTATGTCTCACTTATTTTCATCACGATCTTAGCGTCAATTATTGGTCAAATGGGCGATTTAGTGGAATCGGCTATAAAGCGTCATTTTGACGTAAAAGATTCAGGCAAAATTTTACCTGGGCATGGCGGTATTTTAGACCGCTTTGATAGTCTACTATTCGTCGTGCCTTTACTACATTTTTTGCATTTTTTTGGTAACTAAAAACAACTAGTGGCTCATCGGACGCCTCTAAAAAAGCGCTCAGTCAGAACCGAAATCAACTCTACGTTATGATGATGGGCCATAATAATAGCATTTTCCTCTAAACAGAGTGGGTAATAAACGTGCTATATCATTTGCTGAGAAAGAAAAAGGGGACAATTTGTTGTGAAAAAAATTAGTTTACTTGGTGCAACTGGTTCAATCGGTTGGCAAACCTATGATATTTTAAAAGAACAACGCGATGCTTTTCATTTAGTGGCGTTTTCTTCAGGAAAAAATATCGAAAAAACTCGTGAAATGATTGAAACTTTAAAGCCGGAGCTTGTATCTGTTCAATTAGAAGAAGATGCAATTATGCTCGCTAAAGAATATCCACAAGTACACTTTTCGTTTGGTGCAAAAGGGCTTGTAGAAGTTGCTACACATCCTGATTCGACAGTGCTTGTAAACGCGGTTCTTGGAAGTGTTGGACTAGAATCGACATTAGCAGCAATTCGCATGGGCAAAACAATTGCCATTGCCAATAAAGAAACGCTTGTAACTGCTGGACATTTAGTAATGGCAGAGGCTAAGAAATACAATGCAACAATTTTACCGGTCGATAGTGAGCATTCTGCAATTTTCCAATCGATGAATGGTGAGAGTCCGAAAAATATTGAACGATTAATTATTACAGCTTCTGGTGGTAGCTTCCGTGATAAAACACGCGAGGAATTGAAGCATGTTACGGTTGCAGATGCACTAAACCATCCGAACTGGTCAATGGGTGCGAAAATTACAATAGATTCAGCTACAATGATGAACAAAGGACTAGAAGTTATTGAAGCACATGTCTTATTTGATATGCCCTATGATAAAATAGATGTACTTTTGCATAGAGAAAGTATTATTCACTCCCTAGTTGAGTATCATGATACTAGTGTCATTGCACAGCTAGGTACTCCGGACATGCGTGTACCCATCCAATATGCATTAAGCTATCCAGATCGTATGCCACTGCATAATGGACAACGACTTAATTTAGCACAAATTGGTCAGCTGCATTTTAAAGAAATGGATTTTGAACGTTATCCAGCATTACGTCTAGCGTATGAGGCTGGGCGCACAGGCGGTACCATTTTAACAGCGATGAATGCAGCGAATGAAGCGGCAGTTGCGGCATTTTTACAAGGGAAAATAACATTCCTTGAAATTGACGAAACGATTGAGCGTGTAATGCAAGCACATAACAATATAGTAGTGCCAGATTTGCAAACAATTTTGCATGTAGACAGTGAAACAAGAAAAACAGTGTTAGACATGGTAAAATAAAATGAGAAGATATCGTTAACTATTCGCTTTTAAAGGTGGGGTATTATGCAAACAGCTATTGCATTTATTTTGATATTTGGCCTACTTGTATTCTTTCATGAATTTGGTCACTTCTTGTTTGCGAAACGAGCAGGAATTATGGTTCGAGAATTTGCAATCGGTATGGGACCAAAAATTTATGGAAAAACACACGGTGAAACAACCTATACAATCCGTTTATTGCCGATTGGTGGTTATGTTCGTATGGCTGGTGAGGACATGGATGGCACCGAACTACAGCCGGGTTACCGAGTAGGGCTTATTGTAGATGAAGATAATGTTGTAAAGAAAATTATCTTTAATCAAAATAATAAGCAATTACCAGATTTATTATTTTTAGAAGTTGAGCGTGCCGATTTAGAAAAGGAATTGTTTGTAGAAGGCTATGATGAAGAAGAAAAATTAGTTCGTTATAGTGTTGCAAGAGATTGTATTCTAATAGAAAACGGTAAAGAAACGTTAATCGCACCATATGATCGTCAATTTAACGCTAAAACAGTCGGACAACGTGCTATGACAATCTTTGCAGGTCCGTTATTTAACTTTATATTAGCTTTTGTTATTTATTTACTGATTGGATTAATTCATGGTGTGCCTACGTATGAGCCAATCATAACAGAAGTAGTGGAAAATGATCCAGCTGCACAAGCAGGAATGCTTGCAGGTGATAGAGTAGTTAATATTGGCGGACAAGCAGTTGAAAAGTGGCAAGATCTAGCTGCCATTGTACAAGATCATCCAGGTGAAGATATTACTGTTACAGTTGAACGAAATGGTCAGCAAGTTAACTTAAATATGACGGTAAAAGAAATAGAACAAAATGGCGAAAAATTTGGTCAAATAGGGGTTAAGTATGAGAGCCCACGTGAATTTAATCCGTTAAAGGCTATTGTTTATGGCGCTCAAGAAACTTATACTATGACTGCTCGAATATTTGAATTGCTTGGTATGTTAATTACTGGTAAATTCTCGATAGATGCTTTATCAGGTCCAGTGGGCATTTATAAAGCGACAGAGCAGGTAGCACAATATGGATTCATCAATTTAATGAATTGGGCTGCAATGTTAAGTATTAACCTTGGAATTATGAATTTATTACCGCTTCCAGCACTTGACGGTGGTCGTCTATTGTTCTTCGGCTTCGAAGCAGTGAGAGGTAAACCAATCGATCGTCAAAAAGAGGGTCTTGTTCATTTTGTAGGTATCGTACTATTAATGATCTTAATGGTCGTAGTTACATGGAACGATATACAACGATTTTTCTTTTAACTTATTTCAGCAGATGCCAAACATCCGCTGAAATATAGGAACTCAGTCTAAGAACGCCACGTCCTGTGGCAACGACTGAGTGACCAACGTCTTGTTGGCCTAAAGCCTCCGGCGGATGTCACGGAATCGAAAAGGAGTGCTTAGGGGATGTTAGCCTAAAATCATCGCATTCATGCGATAACGGCTAACTGACCTGCATCGGTAAAAACGCCACATCCTGTGGCATTACCGAAATGACCGACATCGTGTCGGCCCTCGTGCAGGCCTAAGCACAAAGTCGATTCCGGACGCAATTATGCCGAGGCATAATTGATCTAAATAAATGAAGTGAAGTTAAGTTTTTCAAGTAAAACATATTTAGAAGAAGCCTAGGCGACTGTTGCAATTACGCCAAGGTGACAAGTGATTGAAAACATAGCTTTGAGCGCAATTTTTTTGAAACATTGCGTTCAAAGCTAAATTTGTTTATGCTAATTAGAGTATAAAACTTATTTATTAAAAAAGGTGGAACACTGAATGAAGCAAAGTAAAACATTTATCCCAACGCTACGTGAAGTACCTGCTGATGCAGAGGTAAAATCACATAAGCAATTACTGCGTGCAGGGTTTATTCGTCAAAATACAAGTGGGGTATACTCGTATTTACCGCTTGCAAAACGTGTGTTAACAAAAATAGAGAATATTGTTCGTGAAGAAATGGAAGCAATCAATTCAGTTGAGCTTTTAATGCCTTCATTACAATCTGCAGAACTATGGCAGGAGTCAGGCCGCTGGGAAAAATATGGTCCAGAATTAATGCGTATAAAGGACCGTCATAATCGTGATTTCGCATTAGGGCCAACACATGAAGAAGTGATTACAACTTTAGTACGTGATGAAATTAAATCTTATAAAAAATTACCGCTAACACTTTATCAAATTCAAACTAAATTCCGTGATGAAAAGCGTCCTCGCTTTGGTTTACTACGAGGCAGAGAGTTTATTATGAAAGATGCATACTCTTTCCATGCATCGCGTGAAAGTTTAGATGAAACATATGATGATATGTATCGTGCGTATTCAAAAATTTTCTCTCGTCTTGGTTTAAACTATCGTGCAGTTATTGCAGATGCAGGCTCAATTGGCGGGAAAGGTACACATGAATTTATGGTGCTTTCTGAAATTGGGGAAGATACAATTGCATACTCTGATACATCTGACTATGCTGCGAACATTGAAATGGCAGAAGTTCTTGTAGACTATCAACCATCAGATGCAGCATTAAAGGACCTTGAAAAAGTGGCGACACCAGATCAGAAAACGATCGAAGAAGTATCCGCTTTCTTAAGTGTTGACCCTTCGAATGTCATCAAGTCATTAGTATTTGACGTAGACGGTGAATTAGTTGTTGTACTTGCTCGTGGAGATCACGAAATTAATGATATTAAACTGAAAAATGCACTTGATGCTGGTTCTGTTGAACTTGCTAGTGAAGAGGCAATCCGCAATTTATTAGGCTGTGGAGTTGGTTCAATCGGTCCTGTTAAATTACCAGTAGACGTAAAAGTAGTAGCTGACAATGCTATTAAATCGATTCGTAACGGTGTAGCTGGTGCAAATGAGGATGGGTTCCATTTAGTAAATGTTAATCCAGAGCGTGATTTTGCAGTGAATGAATACTTAGATATTCGTTTTATTCAAGAGGGTGATCCATCTCCAGATGGACAAGGTATTGTTAAATTTGCAGAAGGTATCGAGGTTGGTCATATTTTCAAATTAGGAACAACTTACTCTGAAAAAATGAATGGTACTTTCTTAGACGAGCAAGGTAAGGCACAGCCATTTATTATGGGATGCTATGGTATTGGTGTATCACGTATTTTAGCTGCTGTTGCAGAGCATTTCCAAGATGAAAATGGTTTTGTTTGGCCAACACAATTAGCTCCTTATGATATCCATGTTGTACCGGTTAATACAAAGGATGAAACACAGGTTGCCTTAGCTGATGAGCTATATGGCTTATTGAAATCATACCGTTATGATGTGCTATTAGATGATCGTGCAGAGCGTGCAGGGGTTAAATTCGCAGATGCTGACTTAATTGGCTTACCTGTCCGTGTAACAGTAGGTAAAAAAGCAACTGAAGGTATGGTTGAGGTTAAATTCCGTCAAACGGGTGAAACGTTCGAATGGAAAAAAGAAGAGGTCATTGATCGCTTAAATGAATTTTTCCGCAAACATTAACTTCTTTCATCGGAAGTCTCCCACCTCTATAGTGGTGAGATGAATGCGGGTTTAAGCTACTTTTCAGTGGGTGTCCAAACACCCGCTGAAATAGAGGAACTCAGTCTAAGAACGCCACGTCCTGTGGCAACGACTGAGTGACCAACATCGTGTTGGCCTAAAGCCTCCGGCGGATGTCACGGAATCGGAAAGGAAGTTCTTAGGGGATGTTAGCCTAAAATCATCGCATCCATGCGATAACGGCTAACTGACCTGCATCGGTAAAAACGCCACGTCCTGTGGCATTACCGAAATGACCGACATCGTGTCGGCCCTCGTGCAGGCCTAAGCACAAAGCCGATTCCGGACGCAATTATGCCGAGGCATAATTGATTTTCCTTTAGGCTGTCCCAAATGGTATTAAATAGATAAAAAATTCGCGCCACTTCTCGGGGACAGCGAGCCAAGCATGAATTCATAGATGTTTAGGATTTGTGAAGCTTGACGGTCGCCCGTGGAAAGGGTGCGAATTTTTTTCCGTCTAGGCTAAAGCGCTACATCCCCGAGGTCGCTTCGATCCCTCGGGCAAAAGTGGGTAGATCGCTTATTTTTGCTTCGGGCTCTCCAGCGCTTGTCGGATGTAAACGAGCGCTTTAGCGCATTTGTTCCTTCAAATCGTAAATGTTGGTGAGGAAATAAAAATGGGGCATGTAAGACTGTCTCTTTCTGAAAGTAGGTGTCAATAGATTGGAACAGCAACAAGAAGCAAGAGCAAGGTTTCAAACGCTCTTGCAACAACTAGAATTAACAGAAGATGTGTATATGTCCTTTTTTGAGGAAGGTGAATTATCACGACTAACTGTACACAAAAAGAACAGGCTATGGAATTTCGCCATTAAATTACGAGATATACTTCCTTTTTCACTATACCAACTTTTTCGTACTCGTTTAGCTGAGAAATTTTCAGCTATCGCTGAAATCCACACAACTTTTGATACGGTAGAGAAAAATGTGACGGAGGAGCTTGTCCAACAATATTGGTTAACAGTAGTAGAGCAAATCGATGATATGGCGCCAACTTTAAAAAATTGCCTAGTATCGCAAGTCCCTATGTGGAATGGGCAAAAAATTACGTTATCCTGCATGCAGGAAATGGAATTTATGATGCTGAAAACAAAGTATGCAGAAAAGCTTTCTGCAAGCTATAGTCAGTTCGGCTTTCCGCATATTGTGCTAGATTTCGTGCTTCAAGATCAAACAGAAGAAATGATTGCGGCACAGGAGGCTTTCATGGAGCAGAGGCGCTTAGAAGAAGCAGCTTTAGCTCAGCAAGCAATAGAAGATTACCAAAAACGTGAGAAGGAGAAGAAAGAAAATCCGGCTCTTGCCAACCTTGGTGATCGACCATTCCAGCTTGGTATGTTAATTAAAGATGATGAAACAATGGAAATTAAACGCATTGTTGAGGAAGAACGTCGTGTGATCATTGAAGGCTTTGTATTTGATGCAGAAGTTAAAGTGCTGAAAAGCGGTCGTTCTTTATTGCAAATTAAAATTACCGACTATACGGATTCTATCGTTGTAAAAATGTTCTCACGTGATAATGATGATGCGGAACTTATGCAACATTTGAAAAAGGGTATGTGGGTAAAAGTCCGAGGCTCCGTACAAACTGACACATTCATTCGTGATTTAATCGTTATGGCAAATGATATCAATGAAATCAGAAAAGAAACACGACAGGATAAGGCGCCAGAGGGAGAAAAACGAGCTGAATTGCATTTGCATACACCAATGAGCACAATGGACGCTGTGACACCAGTTGATAGACTTGTTGCGCAGGCTGCAAAGTGGGGTCATCCAGCCGTGGCTATTACTGACCATGCTGTTGTGCAATCCTTCCCCGAGGCTTATGCAGCAGGGAAAAAACATGGTATTAAAGTTATTTATGGCTTGGAGGCTAATTTAGTAGATGATGGTGTGCCGATTGCTTATGCAGCTGAGCACCGATTATTAGATGATGATACCTATGTCGTGTTTGACGTAGAGACGACAGGTCTATCTACTGCTTACGATACGATCATTGAGCTTGCCGCGGTGAAAATTAAAGATGGGCAGGTAATCGACAAATACGAAAGCTTTGCCAATCCCCATCACCCGCTTTCAGCGACGACCATTGAACTGACAGGCATTACAGATGATATGGTACGAAATGCACCAGAAGTGGAGCAAGTCATTAAGGAGTTCCATGCATTTATCGGAGATGGCATAGTAGTAGCCCATAATGCATCATTTGATATTGGCTTTTTATACACAGGCTATAAAAAATATGGACTAGATGGAACAATTCATCCAGTTATTGATACATTGGAGCTAGCTCGATTACTTTATCCAACGATGAAAAACCATCGACTAAATACACTTTGTAAAAAATTCAATATCGATTTAACTCAGCATCACCGAGCTATTTATGATACAGAAGCAACCGGCTTCTTACTTTTACAGCTGTTAAAAGAGGCAGATGAATTAGGTATTAAATATCACGACGACTTTAATAAGCATGTTGGTGGCGGGGATGCCTATAAAAAGGGACGACCAATGCATTGTACGATATTAGCGGTAGATAATGCTGGACTAAAAAATTTATTTAAATTAGTCACCCACTCCCATACAAAAACGTTCTATCGTGTTCCTCGTGTCACACGAGCGGTCTTAGAGCAATATAGAGAAGGGTTATTAATCGGATCAGGTTGTAATAATGGTGAATTATTTGAGACGATGATGAATAAATCCCCAGAGGAAGCCGAGCAAATTGCGAGATTCTATGATTATATTGAAGTTCAACCAAAGGCCGTGTATGCACCGTTAATTGAGCGCAATGTCGTACGTGATGAATGGACACTTGAAGATATTATTCGCAAGCTCGTAAAGCTAGGGAAGAAAATGGATAAACCCGTTGTAGCAACCGGTAATGTCCATTACTTAGATCCGACAGATGGAATGTTTAGACAAATACTAATTGGCTCTCAAGGTGGTGCCAACATATTAAATAGATCAAAGCTGCCTGAAGTTCATTTCAGAACGACGGATGAAATGCTTGAAGAATTTGATTTTTTAGGACCGGATCTTGCGAAGGAAGTAGTTGTTACCAACTCTCAAAAAGTCGCAGATATGATTGGTGATGTTAAGCCAATTAAAGATGATTTATACACACCAAAAATCGAAGGCTCAGATGATGAGGTTACAAATTTAACCTATGAAATGGCTCATCTTATATACGGAGAAGAGCTACCAGAAATCGTGAAGGCCCGAATTGAAAAGGAATTAAAGTCAATTTTAGGCCATGGTTTCGGAGTAATTTACTTAATTTCTGCGAAGCTTGTGAAAAAATCGTTAGCTGATGGCTATTTAGTAGGTTCCCGTGGTTCAGTTGGATCTTCATTAGTGGCGACCTTTATGGAGATTACTGAAGTAAATCCATTGCCACCTCATTATGTTTGTCCAAATTGTAAGCATTCTGAGTTTTTTAATGATGGTTCAGTAAGCTCAGGCTTCGACTTACCAAATAAAGATTGTACAGAATGTGGAACACCGTTTAAAAAGGATGGGCAAGATATCCCGTTCGAAACGTTCCTTGGCTTTAAAGGAGATAAGGTACCCGATATCGATTTGAATTTCTCCGGGGAATATCAACCACAAGCCCATAATTATACGAAGGTATTATTCGGTGAGGATTATGTATATCGTGCAGGAACAATCGGTACAGTCGCAGAGAAAACAGCGTATGGCTACGTAAAGGGCTATGCTAATGATAATAACCTACATTTCCGCGGTGCCGAGGTAGATCGGTTAGTCCAAGGCTGTACAGGCGTAAAACGTACTACAGGACAGCACCCTGGAGGAATTATCGTAGTACCAGATTATATGGATATTTTTGATTTCTCACCAGTGCAATTCCCTGCGGATGCACAGGATTCAGAATGGCGTACAACGCACTTTGATTTCCATTCCATTCACGATAATATTTTAAAGCTTGATATACTTGGGCACGATGATCCGACTGTGATTCGGATGTTGCAGGATTTATCAGGGATAGATCCAAAAACCATTCCAACAGATGATCCAGTCGTTATGAAAATCTTTAGTTCTCCAGAAACTTTAGGCGTAACAGAAAAACAAATTGGCTGTAAGACAGGAACACTCGGCATTCCTGAGTTCGGTACCCGTTTTGTACGCCAAATGCTTGAAGATACAAAGCCATCAACATTCTCGGAGCTCGTGCAAATTTCAGGACTATCACACGGAACAGACGTATGGCTTGGTAACGCGCAAGAGTTAATTCACAACGGTACATGTGTGCTGAAAGAAGTAATTGGCTGTCGTGACGATATTATGGTGTATTTAATTTATCAAGATCTAGAACCGTCACTGGCGTTTAAAATTATGGAATCCGTGCGTAAAGGGAAAGGATTATCTGAAGAATTTGAAGCGGAAATGCTGGCGAATAAAGTACCAGGCTGGTATATCGAATCATGTAAAAAGATAAAATACATGTTCCCGAAAGCCCATGCTGCCGCTTACGTGTTAATGGCAGTTCGTATTGCATGGTTTAAAGTACATTTCCCAATTCTTTATTACGCAGCGTATTTCACAGTACGTGCAGATGATTTTGATTTAATTGCCATGGTACAGGGCCCGCAAATGATTCGTACAAAAATTGATGAAATCAATCTGAAGGGTTTAGATGCTTCAACAAAAGAGAAAAACCTATTAACTGTGATGGAATTAGCACTTGAAATGTGTGAGCGTGGTATAAACTTCCAGAAGGTGGACTTATATCGTTCACAGGCTAGTGAATTTATCATTGATGGGAACTCTTTAATTCCACCATTCGATGCGATTCCTGGTCTTGGTACAAACGTTGCTAACCAAATTGTGGCAGCACGTAAGGACGGAGAATTTTTATCGAAGGAAGATTTACAGCAACGAGGTCGAGTATCCAAAACATTAATAGAATACATGGATCAATTGGGTTGTTTAGAAGGAATGCCTGATGCCAATCAGTTATCACTTTTCTAAAATTTAGAAAGTTAATTTGAAGGCATCTTCATCAATCTCACGCATAACTTCTCTGCCTTATGTTCAAATTAAGGCTTAGAAGTTTGGGATGACATTTGTTAAAATGTATACCATGTATATAAGTTGATTGAAGATAAGGCTAGGCGACTCCAGGAAAGTGCCCAGTCGGAACGGAAATCAACCCCACGTTGTAGAGATGGGCCTAATTTAAGCACAAAGCCGATTCCAGACGCATTGTTTATCTGTAGCGAAAGCAAAGCGACAGCAACAAATGTTTTCTGTGCGAAAGCGAAGCGACAGCAACAATTATGCCGAGGCATAATTGATTAGATGTCTAGAAAAAGGAAATTTGCATTGTGCTGTAAACTATGCTATCCTTATGGTAATAATTTGTTGATATTTTTCCAGCAAAAGAGTGGGACCTTCCCGCTCTTTTCTGTTGTTATGCCGTAGCAAAACAAATTTTTGACTAACAGCAGGTAAGACCGTTAAATTTCACCAAAGCTACTGGTGGAATTTCTGTTTTATTACGCCAGAATTTGATAGATGCAGGAGGAAACAATGAGCAAAGTACCATCTTTAATTGAAGAGCTCGCTAAACCGATTGTTGAAGAGTTGAATCTTGAGCTTGTAGATGTCGAGTTCGTAAAAGAAGGACGTAACTGGTTTTTACGTGTTTATGTAGATACACCTGAAGGTGGAATTGACATTGAACAATGTGCTCAAGTTAGTGAACGACTAAGTTTGCTATTGGATGAAAATGATCCAATTACACAAAACTATTATTTAGAAGTTTCTTCACCTGGAGCAGAACGTCCATTAAAAAAAGACACTGATTTTGAAAAAGCGATTGGCAAATTTATTTATGTTAAAACCTATGAGCCCATCAAGGACATGAAGGAATTCCAAGGCTACTTAACGTCATATGATGAACATACATTAGTGATGGAAGTACGCATTAAAACGCGTAAAATTACAGTAACAATTGAACAAGATAAAATCGCATTGGCACGACTAGCCATCGATTTTTAAGCATAATGCATATTTAGGAGTGAAAATAAAATGAGTAGTGATTTGTTAGATGCGCTAAATGCGCTAGAAGAACAAAAAGGAATTTCAAGAGATGTGTTAATTGAAGCAATAGAAGCGGCATTAGTTACAGCTTACAAACGCAACTTCAATCAAGCACAAAATGTTCGTGTGGACTTAAATTTAGATAAGGGCTCTATTCGTGTCTTTTCACGCAAAGATGTTGTTGAAGAAGTAGAAGATGATCGTTTACAAATCTCTGAAGAAGATGCTAAGGCAATCAACCCTGCATATCAATTAGAAGATATCGTGGAACAGGAAGTGACACCTCGAAACTTTGGTCGTATTGCTGCACAGACAGCGAAACAAGTTGTTACACAACGTGTGCGCGAAGCAGAACGTGGCCTTATTTACGAGCAATATGTAGACCGTGAAGATGATATCGTAACTGGTGTAGTTGAGCGTCTAGATGCACGTAATATTTACGTAGGTCTAGGAAAAGTAGAAGCTGCATTACCACAAAACGAACAAATTCAAGGTGAAAAATATCATCCACACGATCGCATCAAGGTCTATATTACAAAGGTTGAACGTACAACACGCGGACCACAAGTAATTGTTTCACGTACACATCCTGGTTTATTACGCCGCTTATTTGAAATGGAAGTACCTGAAATCTACGAAGGTATCGTAGAAATTAAGTCAATTGCTCGTGAAGCAGGTGACCGTTCTAAGATCTCTGTTCATGCACATAACGAAGAAGTAGATCCAGTAGGTTCGTGTGTAGGGGCAAAAGGCGCTCGTGTGCAAACAATTGTAAATGAATTGAACGGTGAAAAAATCGATATCGTTGAATGGTCAGAAGATCCAGTTGTGTTTGTAGCAAATGCTCTTAGCCCATCAAAGGTGTTAGATGTTCAAGTAAATGAAGAAGAAAAATCTACTACAGTTGTTGTTCCAGACTATCAATTATCATTAGCAATTGGTAAACGTGGTCAAAATGCTCGTTTAGCTGCCAAGTTAACTGGCTGGAAAATTGATATTAAGAGTGAAACAGATGCTCGTGAGTTAGGTATTTATCCATCTGCTACAAGCACTTTCATACCTGCTGAGGATGAAGAAAGTGATTTTGATGATGTGACAGTTGATTTATATCAAGACGACGAAGAATAAGTAAGAAAGCCCGTGTGACTAGTTAACTACCATTATTCAGTAGGCGTTGGGCTGCGCCGACTGAATAATGGAAGAGCCTACAATGGAAAATAGTACGGTATTAATTTAAAATGCAAGTATATAACCAATGTAGTGCACGGCTAGTCCACCTCTTACGACAAGCTTCAGAGAGGAAAGGTGATTCTTATGGCTATTAATAAAAAAGTACCTCTTCGAAAATGTGTAGCTACTGGAGAAATGCTAACAAAGAAAGAAATGATTCGTGTCGTTCGTTCGAAAGAGGGCGAAGTAAGTGTAGATGTTTCCGGGAAAAAACCCGGACGTGGTGCCTATGTTTCTAAATCGGAGGAAGCGATTGAAATCGCCCGTAAGAAAAATGTTTTAGGGCATCAACTTGATGTAAAAATCCCTGAAGAAATCTACGATGAACTTATTTTGATGATTCGTAGGGAGTCTATATTATGATCAATCAAGCAGTGCATAATTTGCTTGGAATAGCGGCAAGAGCCCGTAAAGTGATTTCAGGAGAAGAGTTAGTAGTAAAGGAAGTCCGCAATGGTAATGCTAAGATAGTACTGCTTGCAAACGACGCTTCTAAAAACTCTAGCAAAAAAATTCAAGATAAATGCACGTACTACAACGTTGAGTATCATGTAATTGGTGATCGTTATGATCTAGGACATGCTACAGGTAAGGAGGCCCGAGTGGCTTTAGCTATTACCGATAAAGGTTTTGCAAGCAAATTGTCTAGTCTACTCAACGAAAAATAATCGGGGGTGAGCAGATGACCAAAATCAGAGTTCATGAATATGCGAAACAAGTGAATAAAACGAGTAAAGAGGTTATTGAAGCACTAAATAAATTAAATGAGAGCGTAACAAATCATATGTCAATGTTAGAAAAAGACACAGTGATAAAGTTAAACCAAACATTTAAAAATAGTAAAGATGTGAAGCAACCTACTCAAAATGTATCGCAAAAACAACAGCAACCGGTGAAAAAGCAAGAAGGGCAAAAGCAACAATCTGCTACTTCTAAGCCTAAAACAAGTAATCAGCAACAAACGCGTCAAAACTCAAATTCGTCTAACGAAAAATCTAAGAATATAAAAGGTAATCAAAATAAAAATATGACACAAAATAATAATAATAATAATAATAATAATAATAATAATAATCGCAGAGGTGGCGGTGGTTACAACCAACGTCCAAGACCAGGAATCCATGGCGGGAAACGTCGCCATCCAAAAACACATCAACCAACTCTACCAGTGAAACAAAAGGAATTACCAGAAAAAATTACTTTTGTTGAATCACTTTCTGTAGCGGAATTAGCAAAAAAATTACACCGTGAGCCATCAGAAATTATTAAAAAATTATTTATGCTTGGTGTAATGGCAACAATTAACCAAGAATTAGATAAGGATGCAATTGAATTACTTTGCGCAGACTATGGTGTAGAAGTTGAAGAAGAAATTCGTGTAGATATTACGGATTTAGAAACACACTTCGAACAAACAGAAGAAATTAACGAGGCGGACTTATCAGAACGTCCTCCTGTAGTAACAATTATGGGTCACGTTGACCATGGTAAAACTACATTGTTAGACTCTATTCGCAATACTAAAGTTACAGCTGGAGAGGCTGGAGGTATTACTCAGCATATCGGTGCTTATCAAGTAACTGAAGGCGACAAAAAAATTACGTTCCTTGATACACCAGGACACGCTGCGTTTACAACTATGCGTGCGCGCGGTGCAAAAGTAACGGACTTAACGATTTTAGTAGTAGCTGCGGATGATGGCGTTATGCCACAAACAGTAGAAGCAATTAACCACGCAAAAGCAGCAGAAGTACCAATTATTGTTGCAGTCAATAAAATGGATAAACCTTCAGCTAACCCAGACCGTGTGATGCAAGAGTTAACAGAGCATGGCCTAGTTCCTGAAGCTTGGGGTGGCGAAACTATTTTCGTACCAATCTCTGCATTAAAAGGTGAAGGCATTGACACATTACTTGAAATGATTTTACTTGTTGCTGAAGTTGGAGAATTAAAAGCGAGCCCTAATCGCTTAGCACTTGGTACAGTAATTGAAGCACAGCTAGATAAAGGTCGAGGCTCTGTTGCAACGCTTTTAGTACAAGATGGAACATTAAAAGTAGGGGACCCAATTGTTGTCGGCCATACTTATGGACGTGTACGTGCTATGGTGAATGACAAAGGCCGTCGTGTGAAAGAAGCTGGACCATCAACGCCAGTTGAACTCACAGGTTTAAACGATGTACCACAAGCTGGCGACCGTTTCGTTGTCTTTGAAGACGAAAAAACAGCACGTCAAGTTGGAGAAACTCGTGCAATGACAGCGATTCAAGCACAACGTTCAGAAAAACAACGCGTAACGCTTGATAACTTATTCGAACAAATGAGTCAAGGCGAAATGAAGGAGCTTAACTTAATTGTTAAAGCTGACGTTCAAGGTACTGTAGAAGCTATGGCTGCATCATTAATGAAAATTGATGTTGAAGGCGTAAACGTGAAAATTATTCACACTGGCGCTGGAGCGATTACAGAATCAGATATTTCTCTTGCTGCGGCTTCTAATGCAATTGTTATCGGCTTCAACGTTCGTCCAGATGTCAATGCAAAACGTGCAGCAGAAGAAGAAGGCGTAGATATTCGTCTACACCGCATTATCTATAAAGTAATCGAAGAAATTGAACAAGCAATGAAAGGTATGCTTGATCCAGAATTCGTAGAAAAAATTATTGGTCAAGCAGAAGTTCGACAAACAATTAAAGTATCAAAAGTTGGTACAATTGCTGGTTCATACGTAACAGAAGGTAAAGTAACTCGTGATTCAGGCGTACGTGTGATTCGCGATAACGTAGTAATTTTTGAAGGTGAATTAGATACACTTAAACGTTTCAAAGATGAAGTAAAAGAAGTTGCCCGTGGTTACGAATGTGGTATTACAATTACAAACTTCAACGATATTAAAGAAGGCGACATTATCGAAGCCTATATTATGGAAGAAGTTAAACGTGCTTAATGATTGTTTACGCAGAGGTTGAATTCATTATTCAAACTGCCCATTCGTTGAAGGAAAAACGTGCTGTCTTACAGCGTATGATTACCCGCACGAAACAAAAATTTAATGTATCCATCGCGGAAATTGACCATCAAAATGTATGGCAACGCACGAAATTAGCGCTTGTTGCTGTTTCTTCTTCAAAAGAAGCAGCCGAGCGTGAAATTAATCACGCGCTCCACTACTTACAGTCAAATCCATCTTGGGAACAGCTTAATGTGTGGCGAGACTATCTATAAGTAACATTAGAAGTTGTGTTGTTTGATTTACCAACCTTGCATGAAAATAGATGTGTAAGTGAGGACACAACTTTCTGTACATCGAAATTGAGGTGACAAACTATGTCTCTACGCTCAAACCGTGTCGCTGAGCAAATGAAAAAAGAGCTTGGCGAGATTATTGGACGTAAAATTAAAGATCCGCGTGTTGGTTTCGTTACTGTTACTGGTGTTGAGGTGACAGGTGATTTACAGCAAGCGACAATTTATATTACAACTCTAGGCAATGAACGTGAAAAAGAGGACACACTAAAAGCCTTATTAAAGGCTTCTGGCTTTATTCGCTCAGAAATCGGTTCTCGAATCCGTTTACGTCGTACACCAGAACTAATTTTTGAATTCGATTCATCGATTGAATATGGGAACCGTATTGATACATTGCTACGTGGTTTACACGAAGAATAAGCTTAACTTAAAAAAGTCTGCCATATGCATGTTCATGCAGGCAGGCTTTTTATATTTATAAGGAATGTAACACTTTTTGGCTCTATCATCTTTATTAAGCTTTCGTGCGGAGCTTACCTATATGTTTTGGCGACTGCACGCCAGTTTTTTCGGTAGGTGTGTCAGGCATCCACTTCTATCTTAAAAGTGGGTTCATCCCCAAAAGCCGTGGATGACAATTGTTAAAACATATACTATGCAAATAAGTTGATTGGAGTGGAGACTGGGCGACTCCTTGGGGATTAGCGATAGAGGAACGAAGGCTAAGAGCATCACATCATGTGATAACGCCTTCGTGACCAACATCGGTGCTGTTGTTGCTGCCGCTTCGCTTTCGCACAGTCCAAAACCTTTTGCTGTCGCTGCGCTTTCGCACAAACAAAACCCTCTGCTGCCGCTACGTTAGCACTACGCTTTCGCGCAGAAAACATCTGTTGGCCCGAGACCCTGCAGCGAAGCGAAGCGGGAGGGGAACGAAGGCTAAAAGCATCACGTCCTGTGATAACGCCTTCGTGACCAACATCCTGTTGCCCCGACGCCCTCAGGAAAGCGCCCAGTCGGAACGGAAATCAACCACACGTTTTGGTGATGATCCTAAAAGTGATGAAAATGTAACGAACATCAAAATTGCTAAAAATGAATTGATTTGATTTTAGGAGGAAGTTTATGAACGGTATTTTACCGCTTTGGAAGGAACGCGGCATGACAAGTCATGATTGCGTCTTTAAATTACGAAAAATTTTACGTACCAAAAAAGTTGGACATACAGGCACACTTGATCCAGGTGTTGAGGGAGTTCTCCCGATTTGTATTGGTCAAGCAACACGTATCGCAGAGTATTTAACGGATACAGGAAAAACCTATGAAGCCGTTATTTCAATTGGCCGTACAACGACAACTGAGGATGCAGAAGGAGAAACAGTTGAGCAAGATCCTACGGATAAAAAGTTCACACGTACTCAATTGCAAGAAGTTTTAGCCTCGCTAACAGGTGTCATTCAACAAACGCCACCAATGTTTTCAGCTGTCAAAGTAAATGGTAAACGTCTCTATGAATATGCTCGAAAAGGCGAAATTGTAGAAAGACCGACACGTCAAGTAACTATTTATGCATTAGAGCTACTAGATGATGTTGAAATTTATGAAGGACAAGAAATTACATTCCCAGTACGGATAGCGTGTAGTAAAGGGACGTATATTCGAACACTAGCTGTGCAAATCGGAGAGGCGCTTGGCTATCCTGCGCATATGAAAGAGCTCGTACGCACAGCCTCAGGTACGTTTACACAAGAAAATTGCTTTACGTTGGCACAGGTAGCTGAGCTGATGGAAGCTGAACAAATCGATACATGTATTTTACCAGTTGAGTATGCATTGACAGATTATCCATTTATTGAAATAACTTCTGCTAATGAAAAAGAAATTTTCAATGGACAAGTGCTTCCCGCAGATGCATTATTAAAGATACATGATAAAATTGTTTTTGGAATCAGTGGGAAAGCAATTGCGGTCTATCAAGCCCATCCTACAAAGGAAGGGTTTATGAAGCCACATAAGATGTTTCCGACGATAGAGTAGGAGGATTTTTTGTATGGAGGTCATTCATTTAAAATACCCACACCAGCTACAGCAAAGAGAAAGCGTGCAACCGTATTCATTGGCACTGGGCTTTTTTGATGGTGTACATAGAGGGCATCAGGCAGTTATTAAGGCAGCGAAGGAAGAAGGAGACAAGCGTCAAATTCCAACGGCTGTTATGACATTCGATCCACATCCTTCTTTAGTGCTAGGCGGTCGTAACGAAAAAGTATTTTATATAACGTTATTACAGCAAAAATTGCAGCTATTTGAAGAACAGGGTGTTGATACAGCATTTGTTGTACATTTCACATCTGATTTTGCAAAGCTTTCACCTGATGCATTTATTGATACATTTATTCGTGGGTTGAACATTCAACATGTTACAGCTGGCTTTGATTATTCTTTTGGTGCATTCGGTAAAGGTAAAATGGAAGATATGCGTGCATTGAGTAATGGAGATTACGGCGTAACAGTTGTTGAAAAGAAAATCGACGATATCGAAAAAATTAGCTCTACACGTATCCGTAAGCTTTTGCAAGAGGGAGATATGGAAGCAGCAAGATCGCTCCTAGGACGACCATTTGAAATTACGGGTATCGTTGTACATGGTGATAAGCGAGGACGCACAATCGGTTTCCCAACTGCTAATGTCCAAGCGTTAGAGGGGACTTATATCCCAGCAAGCGGTGTGTATGCGGTTCGATTACTTGTACAAAATAACTGGTATGATGGTGTATGTAATGTAGGCTATAAACCAACATTTAAAGATCCAAATGACAAGCAATTATCCATCGAAGTCCATATATTAAACTTCGAAAAAAATATTTACGGTGAAGAAGTGCATGTCGCTTGGTATAAACGTATAAGAAGTGAACGAAAATTCGATGGTATCGAAGCTTTGAAAGCACAAATCGAAAAAGATAAACAAGAAGCAATTGAATATTTTAAGGTTATTACCAAAAGTTAAAACGTATACCATGAATATAAGTTGATTGGAGTGGAGGCTGGGCGACTCCTTGGGGATCAGCAATAGAGGAACGAAGGCTAAAATCATCACATCCTGTGATAACGCCTTCGTGACCAACATCATGTTGGCCCGAGACCCTGGAGCGAGCAGATAGGGGAACGAAGGCTAAGAGCATCACATCCTGTGATAACACCTTCGTGACCAACATCGTGTTGGCCCAAGCGGCTCATCGGACGCCCCCAGGAAAGCGCCCAGCTGGAACGGAAATCAACCCCACTTTATGGTGATGAACCATATTTTATCGGGTTAATGCAAATTAAATATGCGTTAGCATTTGAATAGGCTTACGTTAACGCTTGCTTGACCTTTTGATTTATGGTAACATTCATAAGTGCATAATATGCTTAACCTTAGCTCGGTATATCGATGACTCCAACGTTTACTGTGCTAATGGCGATTAACAATTATTTAGGAGGTCCATACAAATGGCTATTACAAATGAACGTAAAAACGAAATTATTGCTGAGTACCGTACTCACGAAAGTGACACTGGTTCTCCAGAAGTACAAGTTGCAGTATTAACAGCGGAAATCAACGCTCTAAATACTCACTTACGTACACACAAAAAAGATTTCCACTCTGAGCGTGGTCTTCTTAAAATGGTAGGTCGTCGTCGTCACCTATTAAAATATCTTCGTGAAACTGACGTACAACGTTACCGTGAACTAATCACTCGTTTAGGCTTACGTCGCTAATTGTCGATCTAAAAGCGGGATTAATCCCGCTTTTTCTTTATGTTTATAAACATTAAGAAGACATTAACTTTACTATTGCGAAAAAAGCATATATGACACGAATTTCAAGCAAAAAAACTTTGTTTCAATCGAATACAGAAATAAATCCTAAATAAATTGGCAATAACTGAATTTAAATGTATGATTATTTGATGAAATATTTAGCATAGAACAAGCATTTTTGGTACACTTACTATTAGTACATACAGACGAAGTAAGTGTTTTTATAATAGAGAGGGGTTCATTGAATGAACGAAAAGAAAGTCTATTCCTATGAATGGGCTGGCCGTCCGCTTGTAATCGAAGTCGGACAGTTAGCAAAACAAGCAAATGGGGCCGTTTTAGTACGCTATGGAGATACATCTGTACTTTCAACAGCAACAATGTCAAAATCACCGAAACCACTTGATTTCTTCCCATTAACAGTAAACTACGAAGAACGTTTATACGCAGCAGGTAAAATTCCTGGTGGCTTTATTAAACGTGAAGGACGTCCATCTGAAAAAGCAATACTAGCAAGCCGTTTAATCGACCGTCCGATTCGTCCGATGTTCCCAGACGGTTTCCGTAATGAAGTACAAGTGATTTCGATGGTCATGTCTAATGATCCGGATTGCACGTCTGAAATGGCTGCAATGCTTGGTTCATCAATAGCGTTAGCTATTTCAGATATTCCATTCGACGGACCGATTGCAGGTGTACAAGTTGGATATATCGACGGTAAATTTATCGTGAACCCAACAGTGGAACAATCTAATCAATCAACAGTCCATTTATCTGTAGCAGGTAACAAGGATGCTATCAACATGGTTGAAGCAGGTGCACTAGAAGTACCAGAGGAAATAATGCTAGAAGCCATTATGTTCGGTCATGAAGAAATCCAAAAAATTATTGCTTTCCAAGAGCAAATCGTTGCAGAAGTAGGAAAAGAAAAATTATCTATAACATTATTTGAAATTGATGAAGCGATTCAAGCAGATATAAAAGCAGCTTGTGAGACTGACATGCATGATGCTATTCAAACTGCTGAAAAACATGCACGTGATGAGGCTATTAAAGCGGTAAAAGACCGTGTTATTGCTTCTTATGAAGAGCAAGAAGCTGATGATGTAACAATGAAGCAAGTTTATACAATTCTAGATAAAATGGTTAAAGACGAAGTACGTCGTCAGATTACAGAAGATAAAGTGCGTCCAGATGGTCGTAAGTTAGACGAAATCCGTCCACTTTCTTCTGAAACAGGCATATTGCAACGTACACACGGTTCAGCATTATTTACGCGTGGACAAACACAAGCCCTTTCTATTTGTACATTAGGTGCACTTGGGGATGTACAAATTATCGACGGTTTAGGTGTAGAAGAATCAAAACGCTTTATGCATCACTATAACTTCCCTCAATTCTCTGTAGGGGAAACTGGCCCAATTCGTGGACCAGGTCGTCGTGAAATCGGGCATGGTGCATTAGGAGAGCGTGCTCTTGATGCGGTTATTCCAGATGAATCTGTATTCCCATATACAATCCGTTGTGTATCGGAAGTACTTGAATCAAACGGTTCTACATCTCAAGCTTCTATCTGTGCTTCAACGTTAGCGATGATGGATGCTGGTGTTCCATTAAAGGCACCTGTAGCAGGTATTGCAATGGGTCTTATTAAAAAAGGAGAACACTACTCTATTTTAACGGATATTCAAGGTATGGAAGACCACCTTGGAGATATGGACTTTAAAGTTGCAGGTACAGCTAAAGGTGTAACAGCACTTCAAATGGACATTAAAATTGATGGTTTATCACGTAATATTTTAGAAGAAGCATTAACACAAGCTAAAATTGGCCGTATGCACATTTTAGAATCAATGATTGCTACACTTGCAGACCCACGTGAAAAATTATCTAAATTTGCACCGAAAATTGTTATCGTGAAGATTAATCCTGATAAAATTCGCGATGTCATCGGACCTGGTGGTAAACAAATTAACAAAATTATTGAAGAAACTGGCGTAAAAATTGATACGGAGCAAGATGGTACAATTTACATCTCTTCTGCAGATGAAGAAATGAACGCTCGTGCAAAACAAATTATCGAAGATATCGTACGTGAAGCAAAAGTTGGAGAGTATTACTTATCAACAGTTAAACGTATTGAAAAATTCGGTGCGTTCTGTGAAATATTCCCTGGTAAAGATGGCTTACTTCACATCTCTGAAATTCAAGAGGAACGTACAAAACAAGTTGAAGATGTCTTAAAACTTGGCGATCAATTACTTGTAAAAGTTATTGAAATTGACAAGCAAGGTCGTGTGAATTTATCTCGTAAAGTAGTTATCCAAGAGGAAAAAGAACGCGCTGAGCAAGATAAATAATAAATTGTAGAAAAGGCTGCGTATTATGCGCAGCCTTTTTTAAATCAACTATAAGGAAAATGGTTCTATAAGGGGTATTTTGGGGGAAGCTCTACATTATGGTTCATCACCAAAAGTCATGGATGACTTTTGGTAAAACGTATACTATGTAAATAAGTTGATTGGAGTGGAGACTGGGCGACTCCTTGGGGATTAGCGTCACAGATGAGACCCTGGAGCGAGCAACGCGAGTGAAGCGGCTCATCGGACGCCCCCAGGAAAGCGCCCAGTCGGAACGGAAATCAACCACACGTTTTGGTGATGATCCCACATTATACCTTTGATGTAGAACTAGAGATAAATTGGGGGAGATTTTTTGGTACAAGTACATACATGTCAGAATGGTGTGCGTATTGTGTCTGAGCAAATCGATCATGTAAGATCCGTTGCGCTAGGCATTTTTGTTAATGCAGGATCTCGTTATGAGCTACCTGAGGAAAATGGTATTACACATTTTATCGAACATATGCTTTTTAAAGGGACAAAAACTCGAACAGCTCGCCAAATTGCTGAAGAATTTGACCGAATTGGTGGCGAGTTAAATGCCTTTACATCCAAGGAAAACACTTGTTATTATGCAAAGATTTTAGATCATCATGCAGAGCTTGCCGTGACAATATTAGCGGATATGTTCTTTAATTCTACGTTTGCAAAGGAAGAGTTAGAGAAGGAAAGACAAGTTGTACTAGAGGAAATACTAATGAGTGAAGACGCACCTGATGATGATGTTCATGAAAAGCTATGGGAAGTCATGTATCCAAACGATGCACTCGGTCGTCCAATACTAGGAACTGCGGCTACTTTAAAAACATTTACAACAGATATGATACGTAACTATATGGCTAAACATTATGGTCCAGAATCAGTTGTTATTTCAATAGCGGGAAATATTTCTGCAAAGCTCATCCAAACAATTGAAGATTTATTTGGCCATTATCAGCCATCTCCACTTGTGGTTGAGCCTGTGCTTTCGAATCCTCATTTTTATCCAGGAGAGATTTCAAAAACTCGCGATACGGAGCAAGCACATTTAGCCATTTCTTATCCAGCAATTGGTGTGAAAGATCCAGATATGTATAGCTTTATTGCACTTAATAATATTATTGGTGGTAATATGAGCTCTCGTTTGTTCCAAGAAGTACGCGAAGAACGTGGTTTAGCATATTCAATATTTTCTTATCAATCCTGTTATGCAGATGTTGGTGCATTTACGATTTATGGTAGTACAAGTCGTCAGCAATTATCACAGCTCCAACATACAATTGATGCGACATTACTTGATATCGTAGCAGGTGGTGTGACAGAGGAAGAACTTGTGAATGCGAAGGAGCAGCTGAAGGGTAGTTTTGTACTCGGTCTAGAGGGGACAGGCTCTCGTATGAATCGTAACGGTACGAGTGAGTTAGTGCATCGCAGACATCGTTCAGTAGACGAAGTATTAGCGTCCATTGATGCCGTATCAATGGAATCGCTCGATCGCTTAATAGCAAAAATCTTGAAAGCTGAGCCAGCCATTTCAATTATTGGTCCGGAAGCTTAAAAATAGGTTGCCCTAAATGGGCAACCTATTTTTGATCCATTACGCTATTTTTATCCTCTGGTATTTCGCTTACTTCCTCATTATGTCCTTTTAATATGCTGTACTTAGACCAGCACATCCTTTCTTTCATTAAATAAAATTTCTCCAGTATGAATGAATGTAATATAGTCATCAGTCTTTTCTAAATCGCGTGTAATATGAGAAGAAAATAGAATGCTATGTGTTTCATCCTGCATAAACGTTAAAAATAAATCGAGAATTTCATCACGAATTATCGGATCTAGCCCGCTCGTGGGTTCAACTATAATTAACAGCTTTGGATAATATGGCAGGGCTAATGCAATAGACAGCTACAACCTCATTCCATGGGGAAATTCTCTTACCTTCTTCCTCACTGGAATTTTAAATTTGCTAATCACTCAAAATAATAGCCTGAATCCCACGTTTTACACCCTTTCTCATGAATTTGTCGAGTTGCGTCGCATTAAGTGTTTCGGATACATGTAAATCGTCAAAAACCACACCGATGTCGTTTTTTATCGATCATTCATGTTCGACAACATCCTTGCCGAATAGCAAAATTTCGCAGTATTCTTTTTTAGTATGTATCTGTAAACTTCCCAGCACAGTAAAATCATGATTGTGCCTTGAGGTACTGAAATACATCATGAAGAGAAAACCCTTCAAAGCTTTTTTGTAAAGCATGAATCTCAATAGTATTCATTTAGTTGTTCAATGTAAGTAACTCCTATACTTCCTCTTTTGTCAGCCCCGCAGTTTTGGCCGTTCTAACTGCTTACTGCATTTGCTTTTTTAACTTGACGTAATAATTCCTCGCGTAGAAAATCTTGATTTCTTTCTGTAACAAAGCTTCCTGTCTAAGCTACCTTTTTGATAAATCCATCTCGCTTTAAATCAGCATAAGCCAACTTCGCTGTCATAACGCTAAAAGCAAGTGCACGAATAGATGGTCGTGTGTCACTTGCCAGTGATTTATTTGCTAGCGTTGGTTCCTTAAGCTGTTGATTTGCTCGTAAATGGTTTTTTCACTGGCATTGCTCAAAGGGATATGCACAAATCCCTCGCCTCACACATCTGTATATATACACTATTTACAGATGTGCTGGTAAATGCACATATTCATACTTTGGGTAAGGGTCACGAATTGCAAAAACTCGGCATATATTGGGGTAACGGTTCAAGGAGGGAGATGAGGCATGCTACTATCAGAGATGGTGGATAAAGAGTTAATTCAAGTTGAGGGTGGCGTACACTTTGGCATATTGGCACATACGGAATGTCTATTAGATGTGCAAACAGGAAAGATTCATGGTTTTGAGATTGTGAAAGATAAATTGCCATTCCAAAAAAAGAAAGTGAAAGTTAGTGAAATGATACCTTGGCATGAAATTATACTAATTGGCGAAGATCGGATTTTATTTAACAAAACAACGACAGTACAGTCAGAATTTTTACAGTGAGGTGAGCTTTTGGAAAATGAAAAATGGCTTGTTATCGGTGAGGATCTAAGGTTAAAGGAATTAGCTACCATGCTAAGAAGCCCATCGAGAACTGTATTTTATAAAAGAACATCAGTTTGGAATGAAGAGTTAAATAAGCTTGTATTAGAATTCCAACCAAATAGAATTATTCTTCCTATTCTTCCGCTAAAAATTGAAGTGGAACAGCTTTATGGGATATCTCAAGTTAAGTTTTATACAGGGCGTTTAACTATGCATTGGAAGCAATTGCTTGAGAGAAATGAAACAAATTGCTATTTACAACAAGAATCATTTATTTGGCAAAATGCAAGATTAACAGCGGAGGGATTTATCGCCACGTTTTACGGACTCGAGCAAAAATGTATTTACGGACAAAACTTTACTATCGCAGGATTTGGGCGCACAGCCAAAATGCTCGCATCTTTACTCGTCAAGATGGGCGCTAATATCCATATAGTAGCGCGTTCAGTTGTACAAGTGAGTGAAGCAAAGGCATATGGTTATAAAGCTACGAATTTAGATGACCGCCAATGGTCAATTAATGATGGGATATTTATCAATACGATTCCCGCTAAGTGGATTACTGAATCATTCCAAGAACATGTCCCGGTTGTACTATATGATTTGGCTTCAGAGCCTGGCTGTTTAGATATAGATGCTGAACAATTACAAACGTATGTGCTATTGCCATCATTACCTGGGAAATACTTTGCACATGATGCAGCGACAATATTGTGCAAGGCAATAGAGGAGGAAGAAGATTGCTAACGGGGAAACGAATTGGTTTAGGTATTACGGCCTCCCACTGTACGTATGAGGACGTAGTACCTAAAATCCAAAACTTTAAAGATGCAGGAGCAACAGTTATTCCAATTATTACACACTCCGTTTTACATGCAGCTACGCGTTTTGGTACTGGGGAGGAGTGGATTGCGAAAATAGAGGAAATAACTGGAGAAAAGGTTATTTCTTCTATTAAAGAGGCAGAACCATTTGGACCATCCAATCCATTGGATGCGATGGTTATAGCGCCGATGACAGGGAATAGTATCAGTAAATTTGCAAATGCAGCAACAGATAGTGCGGTATTGATGGCTGCGAAGGCAACATTGCGTAACGGTTCGCCTGTTGTTCTAGGTATATCAACAAATGATGCTCTCGGCTTAAATGGTATGAATATAATGAGGCTGCTAAACGCTAAAAACATTTATTTTATTCCATTCGGGCAGGACTCACCACATTCAAAACCCAATTCCTTGATTGCTGATTTTGATCAAATGGTCGCGACTGTTCATGAAGCGATTACGGAGAAAAAGCAATTACAGCCACTGTTGGTACAATATTTAAAATAATTCGTAAATTACACACAATTTTCAGTATTTTTGTGATACAATAGCACACATTATGTAACTTGTATTCAAGGAGAGTCGATGACAGATGACAAAGCAGTTAACAGTTGCTGTAGTTGGAGCAACAGGGGCAGTAGGCACAAAAATGATGGAACAACTAATTAAACGAGAGTTTCCAATTGGAGATATTAAGTTTTTAGCTTCGGCACGTTCAGCAGGAAAACCAATCGAATTTAATGGGAAGACATATACAATTGAAGAAGCGACACCTGAAGCTTTTGAAGGCGTCAATGTCGCTTTATTCTCGGCTGGTGGTTCGGTATCAGCGGTGCTAGCGCCAGAAGCGGCAAAACGCGGTGCAGTAGTGATCGATAACACGAGCCATTTCCGCATGGATCCAGAGGTACCATTAGTTGTTCCTGAAGTAAATCGTGGTGATCTTGCTAAGCATAAGGGGATTATTGCAAATCCAAACTGCTCTACGATTCAAATGATGGCTGCACTTGAACCTATTCGTCATGCATTCGGTTTAACAAAAATTATTGTATCAACATATCAAGCGGTTTCAGGTGCAGGTATTTCTGCTATTCAGGAATTAAAGGCACAAAGTGCAAATTGGGATGCAGGTAAGGATGTAGAAGCAAATATTTTACCTTCTGGTAGCGACAAACGTCATTATCCAATCGCTCGTAATGTCATTCCACAAATTGATAAATTTACAGACAATGGCTTTACATATGAAGAAATGAAAATGATTAATGAAACGAAGAAAATTATGCATGCACCAGAGCTAAAAGTAGCCGCAACTTGTGTTCGCGTACCAGTCGTTTCGGGACACTCTGAATCTGTTTATCTTGAAGTAGAAAAAGAAGCAACGGTACAGGAGATTTTTGAAGTATTACGCAATGCGCCTGGTGTCGTATTACAAGATGATATAGCAACACAAACTTACCCAATGCCTATCTATGCAGAAGGGGAAAATGCTACTTTTGTAGGGCGTATCCGTCAAGATTTAGACAATAAAAAAGGATTCCACTTATGGATCGTTTCTGACAATCTTTTGAAAGGCGCTGCATTAAACTCTATTCAAATTGCTGAAGCAATGCTAGAGGATAACTTACTATAAGAGGGGTGTAAGGATGAATTTAGGTCGAATTGGGACGGCGATGATTACGCCGTTCAAAGAAGATGGCACGATTAATTATCCAGAACTAGAACGTATTATTAATCATTTGATTAATAATGGTACAGATTGTATTGTCGCATGTGGCACAACCTCTGAAAACCCAACTATGTCCACAGAAGAAAAAATTGAAGTTGTACGCTTTACAGTAGAAAAAGTGGCAGGTCGTGTACCGGTTATTGCAGGTACAGGAGATAACGAAACTGCTTACTCTATAGCAATGACGCACAAGGCTGAAGAAAATGGTGCAGACGGTATCATGCTTGTAGCACCATATTATAATAAGCCAAATCAACGCGGTATTTTTGCGCATTTTGAAACGATTGCAAAAGAAACAAGTTTACCTGTCATGCTTTATAACGTGCCAGGACGTACAGGCGTCAATGTTGCCTATGAAACTTCTGTTGCTTTAAGTAAAATTTCTAATATTGCATGGATAAAAGAAGCAAGTGGCAATTTAGATCAAATGGGCGATGTTATTGAGAATGTTGATTCAGATGATGATTTCTTAGTGTATAGTGGGGATGATGGTTTAACACTTCCACTACTAGCAATCGGCGGAGCAGGAATTATTTCAGTTGCTGCCCATGTTGTTGGGAATGATATGCAATTAATGATTAAAGCGTTTGAAGAAGGAAATCACGAGCTAGCAGCCAAAATTCACCGAGCATTATTACCACTTGTACGTGCGCTGTTTGCACAGCCAAACCCATCGCCTGTAAAATACGCGATGACCAAATTAGGCTTTGATACACTTAATGTTCGTCTGCCAATGATGGAAATGACAGATGAAGAAAAAGCAAACTTTGACCGAATTTGGGATACGTATCAAGAAAAAGCGAGAAGCTTTAGAGAAGTAAGTACCTTTAGTTAATTTGTAATTGAGACTAATGAATAGTAAATCCTCAGACCGTAAACAAACTAGAGATTTTATAGTTTGTTTATGGTCTTTTTTCTTTTGTAAGAAATATATAAGACCGTACTCTCCACTATCCGGATATTGGAAGTTGAATCAGTTTAAGTGCAAGAAAAACATTACAAGAATGAATTGGCGATATATTACCACTTCCGAAATTTTTCCTCGCTTTAAAAAAGATAAAAAATAAGACCTTTCGCGATGCCACATCTTCATTCTACCTTCCATCTCAGGTATGTTGATTAGGAAAAAATAGGTTTATTATTGAACGATAAACGGATGTTTTGTTGCTATTTTGCTAATATATGCCCATTTTTAACTGATTGTAGCGTAGGGCTACTCGACTCCCGCGGGAAAGCGAGACAGACGAGACCCTGCACGGAGCGCAGCGGAGGAAGCGGCTCGACGCTCGCCCGCAGGAAAGCGAGTAGCCCGTAGCGGAAATCAGAGCACTCTAATTAATTAGAGTAGATAAAAATGGTTAATCAACACACCTACTTTCCATCTATTAGTAATAAAATTAACAATAAATTTCTGTTTCTATCATGAAAGATGCATTTTTAATTTGTGCAAAAGCTTTGCAAACCGTATAATAAATCTTAAGTGGTTGCTGTTCGGGATATTTTTTAGGAGGAAGTAAATTGACAAAAAAGAAAAATGAATTAATTCGTATCATCCCACTTGGTGGCGTGGGCGAAATTGGGAAAGCAATGTACGTAGTAGAAATTGACGAAGAGCTTTTTGTAGTGGATAGCGGGTTGATGTTCCCAGAAGACGAAATGCTGGGCATTGATATTGTAATTCCAGATATTACGTATTTAGAAGAAAATAAAGAGCGTGTGAAAGGAATTTTCTTAACACATGGTCATGAAGATGCAATTGGCTCAATTGCTTATGTATTACAAAAAGTGAAAGCGCCAGTGTACGGATCAAAATTAACAATTGCACTTGCAAAGGAACATTTAAAGGAATTGCCTGCACCACATCAGGTAAAATTCTTTGAGGTTACGAACCGTAGTCGTATGAATTTTAACTCAACGTATGTGACATTCTTCCATACAACACATAGTATTCCCGATTCGTTAGGGGTAGTGTTCCATACATCTGAAGGAGCAATTGTTCATACGGGTGAGTTTAAGTTCGATCAATCAGCGACAGGTAAATTTAAGCCTGATTTAGCAAAAATGGCTCAGCTTGGAGAAGACGGCGTATTTATGCTGCTATCTGAGTCGAGTGAAGCTGAGCGACCAGGTTATACGACATCTGAGATTGTGATTGAAGAGCAATTATCAAAAACATTCCATTCAGCACCAGGTCGTATTTTAGTTGCTGTTTATGCATCGAATTTTATTCGTATACAGCAAGTGTTGACACAAGCTCAAAAGTCGTTCCGTAAAGTAGTCATTGTAGGAAAACCTTTAGAAAAAGCTGTAGATTTAGGTGCACAGCTAGGTTACTTAACGGTAGAAGAAGATACAATCATCCCTATCTCAGAAATGCAAAAGTATCAAGATGATGAGATTATTATTATTGCTACAGGTAATAAAGGGGAGCCACTTGATGCATTAGAGAAAATTGTTCGCAAACATCACCGAGACATTAAAATTAAAAAAGACGATACAGTATTAATTACGTTTACACCGTCTCCTGGTATGGAAGTACAGATGGCTAATACAATGAATTCTATCGCAAAAGCAGGTGCTGAAATTCTCACATCTAGCAAAAATGTACATGTATCGGGTCATGGTAGCCAAGAAGATTTAAAGCTAATGCTAAACTTAATGCAACCAAAGTACTTTATCCCAGTGCAAGGTGAGTACCGTATGCTTATTGCTCACTCTAAGCTTGCTCAACAGCTAGGTATGCAAAAATCACAAATTTTTATCGCCGATAAAGGGGATATTGTAGAATATAAAAATGGTAAAATGCGAATGAGTGGCCGTGTACAAGCTGGTAATGTTTTAATAGACGGTATCGGTGTTGGTGATGTAGGGAACATAGTACTTCGCGATCGTAAGTTATTATCGCAGGATGGTATTTTCATTGTTGTCGTAACATTAAACCGTGCTCAAAAGAAAATTGCATCTGGTCCAGAAATTTTATCACGTGGTTTCGTCTATGTACGCGAATCAGAAGCATTAATGGTGGAAGCTTCTGATATTGCTAAAAATGTTATTGAAAAATACGTTGGTAAAGATACATTTGAATGGACAAATATTAAACAAGAAATTCGAGATACACTGAATACGTATTTATTCCAAAAAACGAAGCGCCGCCCAATGATTATCCCAATCATTATGGAATATTAAAAATGAAAGATCATCGTTAAATGAAAAAGGATTTTCTAGCCGAATGTGAACGGTGGAAAATCCTTTTTTTCACTCAATCTCAAAAGTTGGGAATGATATATGTTATGTATATAAAGTTGATTGAAGTGGAGGTTGGTCGACTCCTTGGGGATCAGCACTAGCGGAACGAAGGCTAAAAGCATCACATCCTGTGATAACGCCTTCGTGACCAACATCGTGTTGGCCCGACGCCCCCAGGAAGCTCTGCTCTGCGCGAAAGCGAAGCGTCAGCAACAAAGCGCCCAGCCGGAACGGAGATCAACCACACGTTATGGTGATGAGTCTTATTTTTGAAAGAATCAAGTTCTACATGTTATTATTCGCTACATATAAAGAATGGATTACAAAAGAAGGTGAAATAGATGGCGACTAGTAAAAAAAGAAAAGTCACGAAAGCAAAAACGACGACAGAAAAAAAAGAAATGCATCCGCTTATGTATGAAATTTTAGGTCTTATCTTAATTGCATTTGCGGTTATTATGATTTTTGAATATGGCATGATTGGCCGTTTTCTACAAACAATCACAATGTTTCTTTTAGGAAATTTACATTTTGCTGTGCCGTTTATGCTTATATTTGTTGCGTCGTTACTAATGATTGGGCGGAAAAAAATAAGCATTTATGATCGTCTCATATTAGGTATGCTCCTAATTGTTATGAGTTTAACAATTTTTAGTCATGGCATTTTGTTTGAACAATTATCAAAATCGGGTGGATTATTATCTGACTCTGTTTTGCGAGAATCTTGGCGAATTTTAATTAATTCTGAGGGTGTCATCCATCGAAGTAATGCACTTGGCGGCGGAATGGTTGGTGCACTGTTATTTAGTGCTCTACATGTTTTATTTGAGGCAGCAGGTGCGAAGGTCGTTGCATGGGTTATTTTCTTTATCGGATTAATTTTAGTAACAGGAAAGGCACTTGTTCCATATTTAGCGAAAAAAATGCCCGACCTTTTCGGTAAATGGCGAAAGAAACATCGTGATAAGAAAAAGAGTATGCCGAAAAAACCTACTAATCGCCGTTCAAAAGTAGAAAGCAAGGATGAAATTGCGGCTGTCGATCAGGAGCCTGAGGTACAAGAGGAAGAAGAGATTTCTCATGAACCAATCATCTCTGCCTTTACTCAAAATGTGTCTCATGAACGAGAAGCATTTGCAACAGCCGAAAATGAAGACATTGAACATGGAGAGATTGTTGATGATGTCCATATTGAAGGCGCAGATGCTGTGGAAAATGCAGATTACCAACTGCCGTCTTATAATCTATTACAATTACCACCACAGCATGACCAAAGTGGTGAATATTCTGTTATACAAGCAAATGCGAAAAAGCTAGAGCAAACTTTGCAAAGCTTTGGTGTAAAGGCAAAAGTAACGCAAGTTCATTTAGGCCCAGCTGTAACAAAATATGAAATATTACCAGATGTAGGTGTGAAAGTAAGTAAAATTGTTAACTTACAGGATGATCTTGCCTTAGCACTTGCTGCGAAGGATATTCGTATGGAAGCACCTATTCCTGGGAAGTCAGCGATTGGCATTGAAGTACCAAATAGTGAGGTAGCTATTGTTACACTTCGGGAAGTGTTAGAGTCTAAGGATGGTGCAAAGCCAGAAGCATTATTGCAAGTTGCATTTGGTCGTGATATTACTGGACAAGCAGTACTTGCTGAGCTCAATAGAATGCCACATTTACTTGTTGCGGGTTCGACGGGTAGTGGGAAAAGTGTGTGTATAAACGGTATAGTCGTATCAATCCTAATGCGTACAAAACCACATGAGGTTAAGCTGATGATGATTGACCCGAAAATGGTGGAGTTAAATGTTTATAACGGTATTCCTCATCTACTGGCACCAGTTGTTACGGATGCACGTAAAGCGTCTCAGGCGCTGAAAAAAGTTGTGTCAGAAATGGAACGTCGCTACGATCTATTTTCTCATACTGGTACTCGTAATATCGAAGGCTACAATGGTCATGTGCAAAAGGTCAATGAGCAAACAGATGAAAAACATCCGAAATTACCTTATATTGTAGTAATTGTAGACGAGTTAGCGGACTTAATGATGGTTGCTTCAAGTGATGTAGAGGATTCTATTACACGTTTAGCTCAAATGGCACGTGCAGCAGGGATTCATTTAATAATTGCAACTCAACGACCAAGTGTAGATGTGTTGACAGGTGTTATTAAAGCAAATATTCCTTCGCGCATTGCCTTTGCAGTGTCGTCAGCAATCGACTCTAGAACGATATTAGATATGGGTGGAGCAGAGCGTTTACTCGGTCGAGGAGATATGCTGTTTTTACCTGCGGGTGCATCTAAACCAAAACGTGTGCAAGGTGCCTTTTTATCAGATCAAGAAGTTGAGTCAGTTGTTAACTTTGTTATAGAACAGCAAAAGGCACAATATCAGGAGGAAATGATTCCGACCGAAGAAGACACAATTTTAGAGGAAACGGATGAATTATTTGATGAGGCTGTACAGTTAGTTGTTAGTATGCAGACGGCCTCTGTTTCGATGTTGCAACGCCGCTTCCGCATCGGTTATTCGAGAGCTGCTCGTATTGTCGATCAAATGGAACAACGCGGTATTGTCGGGCCTCCAGAGGGTAGTAAGCCTCGACAAGTGCTCATTCATCAATACGATAATTAGTGCTAAAATAACGTCAAAAAATTGAACAATATTGTCTACATTGAGTAGGCCTAAATTCATTTCAAAAATCGGAAAATTACACTAAGGTATAATTGATTTAAGTCTACAAAAATGTTATATTTATGAACGATTAGTAGGAATGTTGTACATCAGATGTCTGATCTCTGATTTTGGTGGTGATATATGTGACTATAAAAGCAGATCATCGTCATCTCTATCTTCAAGTAATTGATCGTTTAAAGTCTGACATTGAAAAGGGCGTTTTTAAAGAAAATGAAAAACTGCCTTCAGAGTTTGAATTATCAAAATCACTAGGAGTCAGTCGAGCAACGCTTAGAGAAGCGCTACGACTGTTGGAAGAGGAAAATGTGATTGTGCGTCGACATGGGGTGGGCACATTTGTAAACCCTAAGCCGTTGTTTACATCAGGCATCGAGCATTTATCGAGCATTTCTTCCATGATCGAGGCAGCAGGCATGGAGCCCGGTTCTCGCTTTTTAAAGGCGACGGAAAGCATACCTGCTGAGGAAGATTTTAAACGCTTCCAATGTGATGGCGAAGATAAAATACTCACAATTGAACGTGTCAGAACAGCGGATGGTGAGCCGGTAGTTTACTGCATAGACAGATTACCAGCAAGCTTCCTGCCAACTGACTTTGTAGAAAAAAAAGAAGTTTCACTTTTCTCTGCACTTGAACAATCCGGTAAAATTCATGTTGCCTACGCTGTTACTTATATTGATCCAATCGGGTATCATGAGCAAGCTTCACCGATTTTAAATTGCGGACGTGAAACAGCTCTTTTAGTATTAAAGCAGTTACATTACGATGATCATGATCAAGTAGTGCTGTATTCAAAAAATTATTTCCGAGCTGATAAATTCAGCTTCCATGTAGTTCGTAAAAGGGTGTAGAACATTTCTAATATTTTTCCTGCTAATTACAATACCTTTGGGGGGTTAATCAAATGAAAAAACGTAAATTTGGCTTAGTATTATCATCAGTTTTAGCTGCAAGTGCAATCTTAGGTGCATGTGGTACGAAAGAGGAAGATAAATCTAAAAAAGAAAATGAAAACGCTTCAACGGACGAAAGTAACAAAGGTGATGTGTTTTCAGTAGCAATGGTAACTGACGTAGGTGGCGTAGATGATAAATCATTCAACCAATCTGCTTGGGAAGGTGTTCAAGCTTACGGTAAAGAACATAACCTAAAAAAAGGTGATGGTGGTTTCGACTACTTACAATCAAAATCAGATGCAGACTATGATTCAAATTTAAACGCGTTATTACGTCGTGACTTTAACTTAATCTATGGTATTGGTTTCATGATGGAAGATTCAGTTGCTGCAGTAGCTGAAGAAAATCCAGATAACAAATTCGCAATCATTGACGCTGAAGTAAAAGCGGACAACGTAGTATCTGTACTGTTCAAAGAGCAAGAAGGTGCTTACTTAGCTGGTGTAGCGGCTGCGAAAATGTCTAAATCAGGTAAAATCGGTTTCGTAGGTGGCGTAGATATTCCAGTTATCAACCGCTTCGAGGCTGGATTTGTTGAAGGTGCAAAAGCTGTAAATCCAAAAATCGAAATTACATCAAAATATACTGCTGCATTCGATAAAGCGGACCTTGGTAAAGTTACTGCAAACAGCATGTACTCTTCAGGTGTAGATGTAATCTTCCACGCTGCTGGTGCAACTGGAAACGGTGTATTCTCTGAGGCAAAAGAACGTAAGAAAAAAGATCCTAATGCAAACATTTGGGTAATCGGAGTAGACGCTGACCAATATGAAGAAGGTAAAGTAGACGATAAAACAAATGTCACTTTAACTTCTATGTTAAAAGGTGTTAACACAGCAGTTGTAGATATTTCTAATAAAGCGAAAAAAGGTGAATTCCCAGGTGGCAAAACGCTTACTTATGGTTTAGCTGAAGACGGCGTGAAGCTTGCGGATTCTCGTGGTGCAATCCCAGAAGATGTACTAAAGGTTATTGAAGAATATAAAGAAAAAATTGCTAAAGGTGAAATTAAAGTCCCAGAAAAAGTAGGGAAATAATTCGTCTTTTGATCATCATAAGGGACTTTTTTTGAAGACCCTTATGATGATTTTTCAATCTATCGTTATATTTTGATTATTTGCAATACTCTATTCGACTATATTTAATTACTATAGAGGTAGTAATTTTTCTATGAGTTTATCGTAAGAATAGTAATGATGGTAACAAGTTAATAGAAGAAAGGTTTCTAACGATGACCTTTCCTGTATTAATTTATCTTCATTTAGAAAAATATCTACCTCTATTCGTGGGACAAGATAGGCGTAAATTTTTTGTTAGTAGGGTACTTAATGCCCAATGAACGAAGATAGAATCTCTGGCTGAAGTCGTTGTTGTGCGATGTGATAAATGAGCAACAGGGATTATGGCAAGTATTTAGATTCGTTTATTTTTGTCTAAAAACAAATCTAAATAACGGTTTCAAAAACTGGACGTATTGTTTATCTGTGCGAAAGCGGAGTGTTAACGAAGCGTCAGCAATAAATGTTTTTTTGAGCGAAAGCGCAGTGCAACGTAGCGACAGCTACAAAATGTGTTCTGTGGCGAAAGCGAAGCGACAGCCACAATTACGTTAAGGCGAAATTGATAAAAGTGCCTATTAAGGGAGTGACAAAATTGGAATACGTGATTGAAATGCTCGGAATCCGAAAAGAGTTCGGTAATTTCGTGGCGAATAATAACATCACCCTCCAACTGAAAAAAGGCGAAATCCATGCACTACTAGGCGAAAATGGTGCAGGTAAATCGACTTTAATGAACGTCCTTTTTGGTTTGTATCAACCAGAGGGTGGCGAAATTCGAGTTCGTGGGAAGGCTGTTAAAATTACAAACCCGAATGTGGCCAATGATTTAGGAATTGGTATGGTCCATCAACATTTTATGTTAGTGGAAAATTTCACAGTGACAGAGAACATTATTTTAGGTACTGAACCAACAAAAATGGGGATTGTTAACATTAAAGATGCGGCTAAGAAAGTACAAGCACTTTCTGAAAAATATGGTTTAGATGTTGATCCATATGCCAAAATCGAGGATATTACTGTGGGGATGCAACAGCGTGTTGAAATTTTAAAAACACTATACCGCGGTGCAGAAATTTTAATCTTTGATGAACCAACTGCATCTTTAACACCACAGGAAATTACAGAGCTTATTCAAATAATGCGCCGCTTAATTGAAGAGGGCAAATCTATTATTTTAATTACCCATAAACTAAAAGAAATTATGGAAGTCTCTGACCGTGTGACAATTATTCGCAAAGGTGAAGGGATTGGAACAGTTAACACTGCTGAAACAAATCCTAACCAATTAGCTGAAATGATGGTTGGTCGCCAAGTCGAATTTAAAACCGAAAAAACAGCAGCAAAACCAACTGATGAAGTACTTGCAATCGATAATTTAGTTGTTACAGACTACCGTAATATCGATAAGGTAAAAGGCCTGAACTTAAAAGTACGTAAAGGTGAAATTGTTGGTATTGCAGGTATCGATGGTAACGGACAATCTGAGTTAATCGAAGCCATCACTGGTTTACGCAAAATAAAGAGTGGTACTGTTACATTAAATGGCAAAGATATTACAAATATGAAGCCTCGGAAAATTACTGAGGAAGGCGTTGGACATATTCCGCAAGATCGCCATAAGCATGGGCTAGTATTAGATTTCCCGATTGGTCATAATATCGCACTACAAACATATTACCAATCACCAATTGCTAAGGGCTTTGTTATGGACTACAAGAAAGTGTCTGAAAAAGCACGCCAAATCATTGAAGAATATGATGTGCGTACTGGTAATGGTGAAATGACACCAGCACGTGCCCTTTCAGGTGGTAACCAGCAAAAAGCGATTATCGGTCGTGAAGTTGATCGTAATCCAGACTTATTGATTGCTGCACTACCAACACGTGGTCTTGATGTAGGGGCAATTGAGTTTATCCACTCTCGCCTTATTGAGCAACGTGATAAAGGAAAAGCAGTACTGTTAATTTCATTTGAATTAGATGAAGTCATGAATGTTTCGGATCGTATTGCCGTTATTTATGACGGTGAAATTGTGGATGAGTTAAATCCAAAAGAAACGACAGAACAAGAGCTAGGCTTATTAATGGCAGGACAAGATAGTAAAAATAAAACGAATGGTGCGAAGGAGGGGAACGACTAATGTCAAATCGTGTCATTAATATTCTCGTTCCTATCATCTCTATCATTATCGGTTTAATTGTAGGAGCTATCGTAATGGTAGTTAGCGGCTATGACCCAGTACAAGGTTATATCGCACTTTGGACAGGTATTTTTGGAGATTCATATTCTATTGGGAACACAATCCGTCAAATAACACCGTACTTATTGGCGGGTCTTGCGGTAGCATTTGCCTTCCGCACAGGTTTATTTAACATTGGTGTTGAAGGTCAGTTAATTTTAGGTTGGCTAGCAGCCGCGTGGGTAGGTTATGCGTTTGAACTACCTAAAATTATTCACTTACCATTAGCATTACTTGCGGCAGCAGCTGCAGGTGCATTTTGGGCCTTTATTGCAGGTTTCTTAAAAGCGAAATTTAAAGTTCACGAAGTTATAGCGACAATTATGTTAAACTATACTGCGCTTTATATTGCCAATGCAGTGATTAAAAAATTGTCTGACGGTGGCTTTAAAACAGAACGCGTTCATGAATCAGCTACTTTACGTTCTCCGTTTTTAAGAGAGCTTACAGACAATTCAAGTCTTCACTATGGCATCATTGTTGCACTGTTAATGGTTATAGTTATGTGGTTCATTTTAGAAAAAACAACACGTGGATATGAGCTTAAAGCGGTAGGCTTTAATAAGCATGCTGCAGATTATGCTGGTATGAGCGTCAATAAAAACATTATTTTAGCTATGACGATTTCAGGTATGTTCGCGGGCCTTGGTGGTGCTATGGAGGCATTAGGTACTTTCCAAAACGCTTCTATTAAACCAGGCTTTACAGGTATTGGTTTCGATGGTATCGCCGTTGCCTTGCTTGGTGCAAATACGCCATTAGGGGTTGTATTCGGGGCTTCTTTATTCGGCTCACTTAAATACGGAGCATTAAATATGCCAAATGCTGCGGGTATTCCCGAGGAAATCGTATCTATTATTATTGCGTTAATTATTTTCTTCGTAGCATCAGGCTACATTATTCGAGTAGCATTGCAAAAGTTGAGCAAGAAAAAGGAGGGACAATAACATGAGCTTTTTAGAAATGTTATATTTCATCATCCCTTCTGCAATTTTCTTCGCAACACCTTTAATTTTTACGGCAATCGGTGGTGTGTTCTCTGAGCGATCTGGTGTTGTTAATATCGGACTAGAAGGTTTAATGATTGTTGGTGCATTTGTTGGTATTTATGTCAATTTAGAATTTGCTTCAACATTTGGTGCAGCAACAATTTGGGTGGCTATGCTGGCAGCTGTCATTGCTGGAGGAATCTTCTCACTTCTCCACGCTGTTGCTTCAATTTCTTTCCGTGCCGATCAAACGGTATCAGGGGTTGCAATTAATTTATTAGGTTTAGCGGTAACAGTATTCTTAGTAAAAATGATTTATGGTAAAGGTCAAACAGATATGATTACCCAACCAATAACTCGTTTCGAAATCCCTTATTTACAGGATATTCCGTTCTTTGGTCCATTATTATTCCGTGATGTTTATAGTACGTCAATTTTAGCTTTTGCAGTAGCTATTGGGGCATGGTTTATCATTTATAAAACGCCATTCGGTTTACGTTTGCGCGCTGTCGGTGAACATCCAATGGCTGCAGATACGATGGGTGTAAATGTTAATAGAATGCGTTATATTGCTGTTGTCATCTCTGGGGCATTAGGTGGTCTTGGTGGTGCAGTGTACGCGCAATCAATTACAAGCGATTTCTCACATGCAACAATTGCGGGTCAAGGCTTTATGGCCATTGCTGCAATGATTTTTGGGAAATGGCATCCGATCGGTGCATTAGGTGCAGCTTTATTCTTTGGGGTAGCACAAACGTTAAGTGTTGCAGGAAGCACAATTCCTTACGTTCAAGACATTCCTGCTGTATACTTACAAATTTTACCGTATGTATTAACAATCCTTGCATTAGCAGGATTTATCGGTAAAGCAAATGCACCAAAAGCTAGTGGTCAACCTTATATTAAGGGGAAACGCTAAAAAACAAACAGATAATTGTTTACACAAAAGACTGGGCGAAAATGCTCAGTCTTTTTCCTTGTACATATCTCAAGTGTTTGGGAAAATAATGGTTGGAGGTTGATCTTTATTTGCTAGTATGAACAGGTTCATCCATTAGCCAAATGCAATTTCACACTTTTCATATACATACTTTGGATTCTTTTTGCAATTATAGACAATAGCCATGTATAGTATGTGTAGTACTTTGTTATATTAAGAAAGATAAGGAGGGTTCTATATATGTTTAAAACAATCCCTTTAGCAAAAGGTGTCAATTTGCATATCCGACAAACGACCCAATTTAAAACTGTAAATTTTTCAATTAAATGGAGAAGAGTATTAACGGCTACAAGTGCGTCTGAACGCACAGTGTTAACAAATGTATTGCAACACAGCAATGCTAAATATAAGACAACAGCTGCATTCCGAGGTTTCTTGGATGATTTGTATGGCACAGTGCTATATTTTGATACATCCAAACGTGGTAATGAGCATACAGTACTGATGAATGTAGAAGCCGTTAACGATCATTATTTGGCAAATACAAATGTTTTAAATGAGGCACTTGGTTTATTGCACACAGCAATCTTTGAACCGAATTTAGAAAACGGTGTATTTAAGGAATCGATTGTGGAGCGTGAAAAGAAAACAGTCATTCAGCGTATCGAGTCCATTTTTGACGATAAATCTCGATTTGCACAACAACGAATTCAACAGATTTTACGTCCAAATGAACCGGCCTCTATTTCTGCTAACGGAACTATTGAGGACATTCAAAAAATTACCCCTGCCTCATTGTTTGAAGCATATCAATCCATGCTTGCTAACGATAAAATAGACATTTATGTCGCAGGTGATATAAATGAAGACGAAATCGTGACGCAACTGAAAAAAGCGCTACCATTTAATGATCGTACACCTGAAGAAATCCCTGCTGTGCTTCCGCAACAGCATCCACAAAATGATTATGTACGTGAACAACAAGAAATGAAGCAAGGAAAGCTGCATATTGGCTTTAGTACACCAGTACGATTTGGTGACCCTGATTTCGCCAAAATGCAAATTTTTAACGGCGTATTCGGCGGCTATCCTCATGCAAAATTATTTATGAATGTTCGTGAAAAGGAAAGTTTAGCTTACTATGCGTCTAGCTCCTATGCATCACATTATGGCTTAGTCTTTGTTGTATCTGGGATTGAACCAAAGAATGAAGAGAAAGCACTATCCCTAATTAAGGAACAAATTGCTGTCATGCAAGCAGGCGACATTACAGATTTAGAATTAGAGCAAACAAAGGCAATGCTGACGAATCAGCTTAAAGAGTCATTGGATTCTGCTCGAGGACAAATAGAAATTTTTGACCAATATAAAGATTTACCCGAGGAATTCTCAGTTGAAGCTTGGGCAACTAAATGGAAAGCTGTAACGAAAGAAGATATTGTTGAAATGGCGAAGCAAATCCAGTTAGAAGCGGTCTATTTCTTATGTGGAAAGGAGCAAGCCACACAATGAAAACAATTGAATTCAAACAATTAGATGAAACATTGTATTATGAAAAATTAGAGAATGGCTTAGATGTCTATATTTTACCGAAAAAAGGCTTTTCTAAAACATATGTGACGTTCACTACTAAGTACGGTTCTGTTGATCGTACATTTGTGCCACTTGGAAACAAGGAAAGTATTACAGTTCCAGATGGCATTGCTCACTTTTTAGAGCATAAAATGTTTGAAAAAGAAGATGGGGATGTATTCCAAAAGTTTAGTGAATTCGGCGCTTCAGCCAATGCCTTTACTTCATTTACACGTACGGCATATTTATTTTCTTCGACGGACAATATTTATAAAAGCACAGAAACATTATTAAATTTTGTGCAAGAGCCTTACTTTACAGAAGCAACTGTGAATAAGGAGAAGGGCATTATTGGTCAAGAAATTACGATGTACGATGATCAGCCAGATTGGCGCCTATATTTTGGAACGATCGAAAATATGTATCATAATCACCCGGTAAAAATTGATATCGCTGGTACAATCGAGACAATTGATGGCATTACTGCGGACCACTTATATACGTGCTACAATACGTTTTATCATCCGTCCAATATGTTATTGTTTGTTATTGGTGCAGTAGATCCTAATGAAATGATGACGTTTATTCGTGACAATCAAGGTAAAAAAGAATTCCCTGAACAAACACCAATACAACGCTTCTTTGATAAAGAGCCGACTGAGGTTGCTATCAAAGAGCGCGAGTTGCATATGGATGTACAAAAGCCAAAGGTTTATATCGGCTTAAAAGCAAAAGAAACAAATCTTTCTGGCCGTGACATGTTAAAACATGAGCTGTCTGTTCAAATTGCGCTTGAACTTATTTTTGGACGCACATCTGAATTTTATGAGCGCATCTATGAAGATGGCTTAATTGATGAAACGTATGCATTTGATTTCACGTTAGAAAATGGCTTTGGTTTTGCTATGATTGGCTCGGATTCTACAGATCCGGCTGCATTAGAGAAAGCTATTAAGGAAGAATTAGCGAAGTATGATGGAGATGCACAATTTGAAAGTGCCGATTTAGAACGAGTGAAACGTAAAAAAATAGGTTTCTTCCTACGTGCGCTGAACTCTATTGAATTTATCGCCAACCAATTTACACGTTATTCGTTTAATGAGATGAATTTATTCGATGTTGTGCCTGTTCTAGAAGAACTAACGATTGAGGATTTGAAAAAGGCATTTTCTTCAGTTCAAGGTGAATCTCAACAAACTGTCTTTAAAATTTTACCTACAGTGAAGGGCGAACAGTGAAAAAGTTTGTCCTCGTGTTAGGTGCATCGGGTGAGATTGGTCGTGCTATTTGTCAGAGTCTGGCAGAAGACGGCTGGTCCATCTACATACACTTTTCAAACAATGAAAAAGCAGCACAGGCTTTATACCACTCTCTTTCAGAAAACTTCCCTGCACAGGAATTTATGCTTGTACAGGGAGATTTTTCACAAGCATCCGGGGCACAATTGCTTGCATCACAAATATTTAATGTGCAAGCGATTGTCTTTGCAAGTGGTCAGGCGCATTATTCTCTACTTGAAGATACTACGGTGGAGGACATGGATGCATTATGGCGTGTCCATGTGCAAAATCCAATGCGTCTGACGGCCTTGCTGTCATCAAAGCTTCGTGCTCACGATGTTAGCTATGTACTTTTTATCGGTTCGATTTGGGGAGAGGCGGGATCAGCTGGTGAAACTCTTTACGCCGCAGTGAAGGGTGCCCAACATGCTTTTGTGAAGTCATATGCGAAAGAAGCGGCACTGTCACGTATTCGTGTTAATGCCATTGCACCTGGCTTTATTAATACTTCGATGAACAGTCATTTAAGTGAAGAGGAGCTTGACTATATTTTAGAGGACATTCCGCTAGGTATAGTTGGACAAACAACGGATGTTGCTAAAATGGTGCGCTTCTACCTTTCTGGAAATGCAGATTATGTAACGGGACAAGTAATTCGATTAAATGGTGGCTGGTACATATAATGTTCTTTTTTGCACATACTACATGTGTAAAGGAGGAGGAACAATATGACTATCTTAGAGAACTGGCATAAATGGACATCGTTTTTAGGTCAAAACGTTATGCGAGCAGAATCAAGCGGTATGCCATCGCAAATGATTCAACAAGCTGCTGTACAAATTGGAGAATATTTGGCGACAAATGTCGATCCTAAAAATGAACAAGAGCGAGTGTTGTCGGATTTATGGGGCGTTGCCTCTGAAGAGGAAAAACACGCATTGGCGAATTGTGTCGTTAAACTTGTACAAAATAAACCTGTACAGTAAAAAAAGAGGAGAGCTATCTCCTCTTTTTTTCATGATAAAAAAGCAATTTTTACATAGAAAAGGGAACGTATGTAAGCCTATTTAGTACGTTCAAAAAAAAAATAGTAAGTTTTTAAAAATAACGCCATAATTCCATGTATTCTAACTTTCCATTACATAAAAAATCAGCTATGATGGAACTTATAAGAGATTTTGTACGTTAACTAATAGGAAGGGAACGAGTGTGTTTGAGCGATTGGTACTTTGAATATGAAATTCAGGTGAATCGCCCTGGATTATTAGGAGATATTGCTTCACTTTTAGGGATGCTTCGTGTCAATATTATTTCAATAAATGGTGTCGATGAGGATCGACGTGGTATGTTAGTGCATACAGACAACGATGAGACAATTGAGCGTTTTCGTACAATTGTTTCGACAATGGAACATATTAACGTGACCAAATTTCGACAACCTAAACTCCGTGATCGTTTAGCCATAAGGCACGGTCATTATATTCCACGAGATGCAGATGAAAAAAATACCTTCCGCTTCGTACGAGATGAACTTGGTATTTTAGTTGACTTTATGGCTGAGCTCTTTAAGAAAGAAGGGCATAAGCTCATAGGAATACGTGGAATGCCTCGTGTTGGAAAAACTGAATCGATTGTAGCGGCTAGTGTATGTGCCAATAAAAAATGGATTTTTTTATCATCTACAATGATTAAGCAAACTGTTCGCAATAAACTCGCTGGTGATGAATTCAGTGACAATAATATTTTCATATTAGATGGCATTGTAACACGTCGTTCATCAGATGAGAGGCATTTGCAACTAGTACGTGAAATGATGAATATGCCTTCCATAAAGGTCGTCGAGCATCCAGACATGTTTGTTCAGCATTCAGAATATAGGATAGAGGATTTTGATTATATCATTGAATTACGTCATCACCCAGATGAAGAAATTACGTATGAGATAATAGAAAAAAACCATATGTTGTCTGAATCCAATTCATTTGGAGGATTTTAGTTTAGGATTTAATTTTTAAATTGATGTTAAAGTAGGTGTTTTTAGTGGCAGAATTAGGGACTCGACTGAAAGAGGCGAGACTGTCTAAAGGCTACAGTTTAGACGATTTACAAGAAATAACGAAAATACAAAAGCGTTATTTAATAGGTATTGAAGAGGGCAATTATTCGATTATGCCTGGTTCGTTTTATGTACGAGCTTTTATTAAGCAATATGCCGACGCTGTTGGTTTGAACGCAGAGGAAATTTTAGAAACGTATAAAAGTGAGCTACCAGGTACTTCAAACAATCAAGTAAGTCAAGCGATGACGAATAGCCCAAGTAGAAGAAAAGTTTCAAAAGGCCCTTCAACTAAAATGATGGAGGCAATGCCGAAAATAATCGTTGGTTTATTTATCATTGTCATTATTGTAGTAATTTGGGTGCTCGCGCAGTCTAAAAATAGTGCAGTACCGAATGTTGAAGAGAAGACTCCAGAAATGGAATACGATTCAAAAGTAAAACCAATAGATACAGAAAAAGAAAAAGATAATAAAAAGGCTCAAACAAAAGACAAGCAAGAGTCAACAGATTCAAAAGATTCAGCAAAGGAAACACCTGACGAAAAACAAACTGAAGACGGTAAGCAATCGATTTCAGCGGGGACTGTTGAAGCGGATGGTGCTACAACTTCTTATACGTTAACAGGTGCAGATACAGTTAAAATACGTATCGAAGTATCAGGTCCTACATTTATCGGTATTCGAAACCAACAGCAACAAGAAATACTAACTGATACTCGTGTATATAATGCAGGAGAAGTGGTAGAATTCGACGCAACATCTCAAAATTACGCACGTATTCGCTTAGGTAATTCAACGCAAGCCAAGGTATACATTAATGACGAGCCTTTAACGTATGCACAGCAAGCAGTAACGCAAAACATCGTCATCAATTTCAATAAAGAATAGTAGTCATCTAATGATGACTACTTTCTTTCATCATGAAAGGTGTTAGAAAAATGAACATTCCAAATAAAATTACCATCTCTCGAATATTACTTATTCCGTTCTTTGTCATTGTTATGATGTTTGATTTTGGCTGGGGAACAATGTCACTATTCGGTGCGGATATGCCTGTTCATCACTTTGTAGGTGCACTCATTTTTATTTTTGCTTCAGCGACTGATTGGGTGGATGGTTATTACGCACGTAAGTATAATCTTGTGACAACATTTGGTAAGTTTTTAGACCCACTTGCTGACAAATTGCTCGTTTCTGCAGCTTTTATTTTAATGGTAGAGCTAGATATGGCGAGTGCTTGGATAATTATTATCATTATTAGCCGTGAGTTTGCAGTAACTGGCCTTCGTTTAATATTGGCAGGTGAAGGAGAAGTTGTTGCGGCAAACCAACTTGGTAAAATTAAAACGTGGGCCCAAATTGTGGCCATCGGAGCGGCACTTTTACACAATACAATCTTTACACTTATTGGTATTCCATTTGATACAATTATGCTATATATTGCATTGTTCTTTACACTATGGTCTGGATGGGATTACTTCTATCTAAATCGACGTGCCTTACTTGACTCTAAATAAGAGAGGTCTTGAGGATCATGAATGCTGAAATTCTTGCGGTTGGCTCAGAGTTATTGCTTGGTCAGATTTCGAACACAAATGCAAGATTTATTTCTAGTCAGTTGTCTGAATTGGGGATAAATGTGTATTATCACACGGTTGTTGGAGATAATGCACAACGTTTAGAAGAAGCTATTTCCATTGCAGAGACTCGTGCTGATTTAATCATTTTTTCTGGGGGGCTTGGGCCTACAAAGGATGATTTAACAAAGGAAACGATTGCTCGTCATCTTGACATTGCTCTCGAATTTGATGATAGCGCACTGGCTAATATTGAGCAGTTTTTTGCAAAACGAGGACGTCTAATGACAGACAATAATCGTAAACAGGCTTTAATAGTAGCAGGTAGTGAGGTGCTTGCAAATCATCACGGTATGGCACCAGGTATGATAGTAACAAAAGATGGTCGTACGTATATGTTGCTTCCAGGGCCACCTAAAGAGCTTGAGCCAATGTTCCAGTTTGAAGCAAAGCCCAAACTCGGTGCGATGTTAAATGCTGGAGGGGTTATACTATCGCATGTTATGCGTTTTTATGGCATTGGAGAGGCAGAGCTTGAAGTACGAGTCCAAGATATTTTAGATTCGCAAACAAACCCAACTGTTGCGCCACTTGCTTCTGACGGCGAAGTTACACTGCGTGTGACTGCCAAGGCAGAAACGGAACAAGAAGCGCAACAGCTTATTGCCGCAAAGGTAACAGAGATCCAAGCGCTTGTAGGGGACTATCAATACGGTATAGATGATGATTCTCTAGCCTCTAAAACAGTAGAAATGTTACTAGATAATAAGCTATCAATTTCTGCGGCTGAAAGTTTAACAGCGGGATTATTTCAGTCAGAGCTTGCGGAAATACCAGGTGTAGGGGATGCCCTTGTTGGTGGCGTTGTTACGTACACAGAAGAGGCTAAGATAAAACAGCTCGGTATTTCTAAAGAATTATTAACTACACATGGGATTGTAAGCAGTGAATGTGCAGCGGCTATGGCTAGCGCTGTACGTAAAAAATTTGATACAGATATTGGTATTGGATTAACAGGTGCAGCAGGTCCTACAGCCCATGATCATCAACCAGTGGGAACGGTTTGGATTGGTATCGCAATTGGTGATGAGAAACCGATCACGTATTTACTTCATTTATCGGGCATGCGTAATACAAATCGACTTCGTGCGGCGAAATTTACTTGTCATTATTTAATGCAGCTTTTGGAAGAAAGAGGCTTTAAAAAACGTTATTAAATATTAGACGTGTTGATAGGTAAATATAGGTCTATTATTGGCTGATAAAAGGATTTTTTGTTGATATTTTGCTAATGTATAACCATTTTAACTGATTGTAGCGTAGGGCTACTCGACTCCCGCGGGAAAGCGAGACAGGCGAGACCCTGCACGAAGCGTAGCGAAGGAAGCGGCTCGACGCTCGCCCGCAGGAAAGCGAGTAGCCCGTAGCGGAAATCAGAGCCTTCTAATTAATTGAAGTGGATAAAAATGGTTAATGAACATGCTTGATTAAATATCGTTAAAATAGAAATTTGGGTAATGGAAAGTTACCCAAATTTTTATTTTGAAGAAAAACGAATAAACGTTCGCTTTTTTCTTGCGTCTTCTCTCAAAAACAAGTATAGTAGAGATAGAGAAAAACAGTGAACAGTTTTCGAAGGAGGAAAATGAATGAGTGATCGTAAAGCAGCCTTAGAACAGGCGTTAAAACAAATTGAAAAGAATTTTGGCAAAGGTTCCATCATGAAACTTGGCGAAAAGACTGATTTAGAAATTGCTACATCTTCAAGTGGTTCGCTAGCACTTGATGCTGCATTAGGTATAGGTGGTTATCCACGTGGACGTATTATTGAAGTATACGGTCCTGAATCATCAGGTAAAACAACGGTTGCTCTTCATGCCATTGCAGAGGTGCAGGCAAATGGCGGACAAGCAGCGTTTATCGATGCTGAGCATGCGTTAGATCCAATATATGCACAAAAATTAGGTGTCAATATTGATGAGCTTCTATTATCTCAACCAGATACAGGAGAACAAGCGCTTGAAATCGCTGAGGCATTAGTACGTAGTGGCGCTATCGATATTATCGTTATAGACTCAGTAGCAGCATTAGTTCCGAAAGCGGAAATCGAAGGAGATATGGGTGATTCGCATGTTGGTTTACAAGCGCGTTTAATGTCTCAGGCTTTACGTAAGCTTTCAGGTGCGATCAATAAATCGAAAACGATTGCTATTTTCATTAACCAAATTCGTGAAAAAATCGGTGTCATGTTCGGAAACCCAGAAACAACACCTGGTGGTCGTGCACTTAAATTCTATAGCTCCGTTCGCTTAGAAGTACGTCGTGCAGAAGCTATTAAACAAGGTAATGACATTATGGGTAACCGTACAAAAATTAAAATTGTGAAAAACAAAGTAGCGCCACCATTCCGTACAGCTGAAGTTGATATTATGTACGGTGAAGGAATTTCAAAAGAGGGCGAAACAGTCGATTTAGGTGTTGAACTAGACATCGTTCAAAAAAGCGGTTCTTGGTATGCTTATGGTGATGAGCGTCTAGGTCAAGGTCGTGAAAATGCTAAACAGTATTTAAAAGAAAATCCAGCAGTGCTTGACGACATCGCAGATAAAATCCGTGCTTCTTACGGTATTGCATCATCATCTTACACAATTGCTGCGCATAGTGATGAAGAAGAAATGGATGAGGAATTAAAGCTTCTTCTTGAAGATGAAAAATAATATAAATGCATTGTTCCCACTCTTTATAGTGAGAGCAATGCATTTTTTTATTTACACATACTGGGGAATGTGGTTTTATAATATTTATTAGGATATCCATTTATGTAGCTCATCAAATTGATATAAGTTGATCTTTTTCCGACGGGGCGACTCCTTGGGGATCAGTAATAGAAGTACGAAGGCTAAAACCATCACATCCTGTGATAACGCCTTCGTTACCAACATCGGTGCTGTTGCTTCGCTTTCGCGCAAAAAACATCTGTTGGCCCGAGATCCTGCAGCGCATGCTAAGCGACGGCTAAAAACATTACGTCCTGTGATAACGCCTTCGTGACCAACATCATGGTTGCCCCGATAACCCCAGGAAAGCGCCTGGACGGAACGAAAAATCAACCACATATAATGTGATGAGCTATCTATTTTTCTTCCCGAAACATTTGAAGTAGAATCGGGAGTTTAAAGCTTTCATAGTTTTGTGAAAATAATTCCTAAGTACTGCTTCTGCGAAATAATGTTAAAAGTTAAAATAAGCGTAAGTGTAAAAAGTAATAGGTAATTAATTCTCTTAATGGATATGACTGACTTTTTTTCTTGAGAGGGCGAACAGATGCCTGACTATCCTTGACAGAGTTTGAGGCTAGCTATACAATTAAATATGTATAATTTCTGAATTATGACTTTAAATAGGCAGTACATTCTGACTTCATTTATAAAGGCTTTTGAAGACCTATTAAATGAAGATGAAGCCTCTGGCAGATGCCAAGGATTTTGAAAGAAATGAATAATAAGATGTTAGCCATAGATCTTCGCATCCTGCAAAAACGGCTAATGTATCTGCTTCGGTAAAAACGCCACTTCCTGTGATTTTACCGAATGTCAGACATCGTGTCTGCACCTTGTGCAGAATTAAACATGATTTAAAATCCGAGATGCAATTATTATGCCAAGGCGAAATTGATGTATGCGCCGACTGAAACTGTAATACCCAAATAGCAAGAGGAGGTGTTCATATGGATGGAATTACTATCATCTCCGCTTTGCTTGGACTCATCGTTGGTGCCGCTGTTAGCTATATCTATATGAAAAAAGTGAATGACTCAAAAATCACTGGTGCTAAACATGTCGCTGAAACTATCGTTGAAGAAGGAAAACGAGAAGCGGAGGCATTGAAGAAAGAAGCACTACTTGAGGCCAAAGATGAAACTCACAAATTTCGTACTGAAGCAGAAAATGACATTCGTGAACGTCGTTCAGAACTTCAGAAACAAGAGAACCGTTTATTGCAAAGAGAAGAGAATCTTGATCGCAAAGATGATGCTCTAAATAAGAGAGAAGCAAGCTTAGAGCGTAAAGAACAAGCCCTAAGCGAAAGACAACAGCATATTGAACAGATGGAAAGCAAAGTGGACGAGCTCGTTGCCTTGCAAAAATCAGAGCTAGAACGAATTTCTGCTTTAACTAGAGATGAAGCAAAAGCTATAATCTTAGGAGAAGTAGAAAAAGAGCTAACAACTGATATTGCTGTGATGACGAAGGAAGCTGAGACACGTGCGAAGGAAGAATCAGATAAAAAAGCACGTGAAATTTTATCATTGGCGCTGCAACGTTTTGCAGCAGATCATGTTGCTGAGACAACAGTATCTGTCGTGAACTTGCCAAATGATGAAATGAAAGGTCGTATTATTGGTCGTGAAGGTCGTAACATCCGAACTTTGGAAACGTTAACAGGTATAGATTTAATTATTGATGATACTCCAGAGGCGGTTATTTTATCAGGCTTTGATCCAATTCGTCGTGAAACGGCTCGACTTGCACTTGAAAAACTTGTACAGGATGGCCGCATTCACCCTGCTCGAATTGAGGAAATGGTGGAAAAAGCTCGTCGTGAGGTGGATGAACAAATCCGCGAAACAGGTGAGCAAACAACATTTGAAATTGGTATTCATAACTTACATCCAGATTTAATGAAGATTTTAGGCCGCATGAAATACCGTACAAGCTATGGACAAAACGTCCTGAAACATTCCATTGAGGTCGCATATTTAGCAGGTTTACTTGCTGCTGAACTTGGTGAAGATGTGGCGTTAGCTCGCCGTGCAGGCTTATTACACGATATTGGTAAGGCAATAGACCATGAAGTTGAAGGTAGCCATGTCGAAATCGGTGTGGAATTAGCAACAAAATACAAAGAACATCCGGTCGTTATAAACAGTATTGCTTCTCACCATGGTGATACAGAAGCAACATCTGTCATCGCGGTATTAGTGGCTGCAGCTGATGCGTTGTCAGCGGCTCGTCCAGGTGCTCGAAGTGAGACGCTTGAAAACTATATCCGTAGACTTGAAAAGTTAGAGGAAATTTCTGAAAGCTATGATGGTGTAGAAAAATCCTTTGCGATTCAGGCTGGTCGTGAAATTCGTATAATTGTACAACCTGAAAAAATTGATGACTTAGCTTCACATCGCTTAGCACGAGATATCCGTAAGCGAATTGAAGAAGAACTTGATTATCCAGGCCATATAAAAGTAACGGTTATTCGTGAAACACGTGCCGTAGAGTATGCGAAATAACAGATAATAATAGGAGCTCTGTGAGACTTAGATCTTGCAGAGCTTTTTTTGTGTCAAAAAATAAATGGAAAGAATCATTGGGAATTTCACTGAGCATATCATCTTTTTTAAAATCATTTCATAAAAATAGATATGGGAAAGCTTTATTATTCAATAAGTCTTATAACAGTTGCGATTCAAATAAATATTGCTGAGTAATTGAATAAAAAATAGAAAGTTGTGATACGTCTGATTGATATACACACACATATTTTATTCGATATAGATGATGGACCAAGAACAGAAGAAGAGTCACTACTGATGTTGAAACAAGCCGTAAAGGAGGGAATATCGGAGATAATATCAACTTCTCATGCCCTCAATCCTCATTTTGATGCTGATTATTCAACCGTACAAACAAAATTAAAACATTTACGTGAATTAATTGAACAAAATGATATACCGCTTACGCTACACAGCGGACATGAGATTCGATTAAACGATCAAATGGTGAATTTATTAAATCATAAACAACTACATGTTTTGGCAAATTCAAATTATGTACTTATAGAGTTACCTTCAAATATAGTTCCAACCTATACGAAGGATATGATTATCGCACTAAAGGCATCTGGTTATACACCGATCATTGCGCACCCTGAACGAAATCTTGCAATTGCTGAAAATCCTAGTAGGCTTGAGCCACTTATCCGCGAAGGAGCTTTTACTCAAATCACAGCAGGAAGTCTTGCAGGCCATTTTGGAAAGGCAATTCAAAAATTATCATATAATCTTGTACGGGCTAATTATGTCCACACATATGGCTCGGATGTACATAATTTAACGACAAGATCATATCATTTTCAAGAGGGACTTTATTATTTGGAAAAGAAAAAGGAATTAGATGCAATTGATATTTTACTAGAGAATAATTATAGGATTATTAACAATCAACCAATTAATATGTTAGAACTAGAGGAAATCAAGAGCAGTAAATGGTGGAAAATATATTAATGAAGGTTGATAAAAGTGGATATTGACATGTTAACTAATAGAAAACGGACATTAGAAATATTACGTGTTTGAAATATCAACCAAAATCATTTTTTTCTTTCTATGCTAGTAAGGTTCTGTATGCTTTTATGATGATATATGTAATATGTATAAACGAAAGTAAAGAAGGTGTTAGTGAGTGTAATGGAAAAAATAATCGTTCTGGAACGTTTTAAAGCTTGGCAAGCGGCAGATATCCCCGATTATTTACGAAAGGATCTGCAAAGTATTGAGGGAGATAGTAAAGAAATAGAGGAACGCTTTTATCAATATATGCAGTTTGGTACTGGTGGGGTGCGTGGGTTACTGGGCGCTGGAACAAATCGTATGAATGTGTATACAATTCGTCGTGTAGCGTATGGTCTTGCTCGTTATGTTACGTCGTTTGGTGAGGAAGCGAAGCAGCGGGGTGTGGCAATTGCCTATGATACACGTCATTTTTCATATGAGTTTGCACTTGAAACAGCATGTGTATTAGGTGCGGTAGGTGTACGAAGTTTTGTTTTTAGTGAATCTCGTCCAACGCCAGAACTGTCGTTTGCGGTACGCCATTTAGGGACAGTGGCAGGGGTTGTCATTACAGCGAGTCATAATCCAAAGACTTATAATGGCTTTAAAGTATACGGAGAAGACGGGGCGCAGCTAACATCGGTCGGTGCAAATGCGATTGTGTCTTATATGCATGAAATTGAAGATTTGTTTGCTGTTGAATTGACAAATTTTGAACAGCTACAATTGGATGGAATAAGTACGTTTATGTTAGATGAAATCGATGAAGCTTATAGTGCGTGCTTGTCTTATTTGCAGGAGCGAAGTGATGTGGAAGTGGCGAAAGATTTGAGTATTGTGTACACACCTCTACATGGGGCGGGCTTAGTACCGATAATGCAAGGACTGTCAGCTTTGGGCTTTAGTGAGGTAACTGTAGTAACTGAGCAGGCAGCGCAAGACGGAGCGTTTCCGACAGTGTGCTATCCGAATCCTGAGGACGTGGCGGCATTTAAACTAGCGATGATGCTAGGGAAAGAGAAAGAAGCTGAATTACTATTAGCGACAGATCCAGATGCAGATCGACTAGGTGTGGCTGTCCGTGATGGGGATGGCTACAAATTATTAACAGGGAATCAGCTTGGTGCGTTGTTGCTACAGTATATTTTGCAGGCGAAATCTGAAAAAGGGACGCTTACGCCTAATAGCGTAATGTTGAAAACAATTGTTACGTCGGAGCTTGGCGCTGCTGTGGCGAAGGCATTTGGTGTAGCAACAGTAAATACGTTAACTGGCTTTAAATATATCGCTGAGAAAATTGAGCAATTTGAACAAACAGGAGAGCATTCATTTGTTTTTGGATATGAGGAGAGCTACGGTTATTTAATCCAAAAATTTGTACGGGATAAGGATGCGGTGCAAGTGGCACTTGCCACAGCAGAAATGGCTGGTTATTATGCCAAGCAAGGCAAGACATTGTTGCATGCGCTGGATGATTTATACGAGCAGTTCGGTTATTACAAGGAAGCACTTGAGTCACATGTGTTTGAGGGGCAAGCTGGGCGAAAGCAGATGAAGGGAATTTTAGAAAGCTTCCGAGCAAATGTACCGCTTACACTAGCCGGTGTTGAAGTTGTAAGTGTGGAAGATTATTTAAGTGGGGAAGCAAAACTTGCAGACGGCTCTATTGAAGTATTAAAGTTGCCAAAAGAAAATGTGCTGAAGTATATGTTAGCGGACGGTTCCTGGGTAGCTATTCGTCCTTCTGGTACAGAACCTAAATGCAAATTTTACTTTGGGGTAGTAGGGAAAAATCGTGATGTAGCAGCCGACAAACTACTACAGCTTCAACAGGCAATTAACCAACAAATAGAGGTATTTTTATAGATATTATTTAATGAAAGTGGTTCTTCCATACAAATCGGAAGGATCGTTTTTTTTTTGAAAATAGTCCTAAATATGTTGCAAGTTATTTTTATTATAAGTTGGTTGAAGAAAATTCACTAATGAAATAATGATAGGCTCAAAATTATTATGAGGAAAAGGTCTTAGAATAAATTAAGGAGCGCAATAATATAATCAAAAGTGAAGAGAAGGATAAAAAATCTCTCGGTACGATTTTATATAACGTAATTTAACTTCCTTCAGCAATGTTTTCTGTAGCGAAAGTGAACCGGCAGTTACAAATGTCTTTTGTCAGGCCTAAGCACAAAGCTGATTCAGGACGCAATTATGCCGAGGCATAATTGATTGTTAGCTTTTTAAAATGGAAAGGCACAGTAGCGACATATTTTTTGAAAATATACTAACAGGGTACTCGGATAAGGGGTGAAGGTCATTGGAGACAACAATTACTTTACAAGACTTATTGACAACAATTCGAAAACGTTGGTTCCTTGTTCTAAGCTGTACAGTTATTGCAAGTGCAGCAGCTGCAATCATTAGCTACTATGTATTAACACCAATCTATCAAGCAGAAACGCAAATATTAGTAAATCAAAAAAGTTCTAATATCGAACAATATCAATGGGCGCAAAATAACGAAACAGATTTACGATTAATAAATACGTATAATGTCATCATTAAAAGCCCTGTAATATTATCGAAAGTCATAGAAAAACTTGAATTAGATAAAACCCCAGATAGTTTAGCGGAACAAATTACAGTATCGAGTGCAAATAACTCACAAGTTGTAAATATTATAGTTATGGACAAACAAGCATCTAAGGCCGTGAAAATTTCGAATACGTTAGCAGATGTCTTTAAAAAGGAAATCCCTATATTAATGAATGTTGATAATATAGAAATTTTATCAGTAGCTAATCAAATAGATAATCCTAAACCAGTAAAACCAAATAAGCTACTAAATATTATTAGTGCAACTGTTGGTGGTTTAATGCTGGGAATCATTTTAGCTTTTTTACTAGAGTTTTTGGATAAAAGGTTTAAATCGGCGCAAGAAATAGAAGAAATATCAAATTTACCGATTATTGGTTTTGTCGGAGTGATAGATCTGGAAAAAGAAAATAAATCCATGAAATCGCGTAGAGTGAGGAGGAACTAACCATATTTGGTTTGAAAAAAAGTAAAAAAATGAAAACTTCCATGGCACGTAAACTAGTAACAGATTCAAAATCAATCATATCTGAACAATTCCGAACGATGCGCACAAATATTCGATTTTCTTTGCCAGATCAAGAAATTAAATCACTACTTGTTACTTCATCTATACCGGGTGAAGGTAAATCCACAAATGCTGCAAATCTCGGTGTTGTTTTTGCTCAAGAAGGTAAAAGAGTTATCATCATAGATGCCGATATGCGTAAACCAACTTTACACCATACGTTTAATACTTTAAATACCAGTGGATTGTCAGATGTGTTAACAAGGCAGGAGATTTACTTTAATGTTATTCAAAAAACACCAGTGGAAGAGATAAGTATTATCCCAAGCGGACCACTTCCACCAAATCCGGTTGACCTACTATCATCGAAGGCAATGGAAATACTTATGCAGGATTTAAGGAAGGATTATGACATCATTATTTTAGATGCACCTCCATTATTATCAGTATCAGATGCGCAAATTTTATCTAATAAATGTGATGGTACTATATTAGTTGTGAATATGGATTTAGTACAAAAAGTAGATGTTTTAAAAGCAAAGGCTACGCTTGTTTCTTCAAAAGCTCAAATTTTGGGGATTGTACTGAATAATGTTAAAACACCTAAGAACCATTATTATTATTGATCATATCGTTCATAGAAAAAAGGCGTTGATGCTGAAATAGAGGACTTTTATGCATTAACAATTTATTCAAACATACGAAATGAGGTCATACGGTGAGGAAGCAATTTTTGCATACAAACATTCTAAATTATGACCTAACTACGATTAATTGGTCACGTTATACAAATAATGTAGAAGAAATCCACAGATATTTAGAACTGGCAGAGGATATTCCGACTGGTTGGCTTCATGCACCGCTTGAAGCTTATGATGCATTATTTGTTCATATTGAAAAGACAGCGCATGAAATTCGTAGTTTTGCAGATGTACTTATTGTCATCGGAGTGGGTGGTTCTTTTCTAGGTGCCCGTGCGGTGCAAGATGCCTTGACACCTTATTTTGGTGCACATCATGATGGAATTGAAGTAATATATGTAGGGCAAAATATGAGTGGAGCTTATATGAAGCAATTACTGGAAAGTATTGAGAATAAGAGTGTATACGTGAATGTTGTGTCAAAATCTGGCGGAACGATGGAACCAGCACTGGCGTTTCGAGTTTTACGTCAGTATATGGAATTACATTATGGGGAAAAAGCAGCTGAACGTATTATCGTCACGACAGACGCCAAAAGAGGACTATTAAAGAAAATAGCTGATGCTTCGGGCTATCGACAATTTGTTATACCTTCAAACATAGGTGGTCGTTTTTCGGTACTAACTGCTGCTGGTCTTTTGCCAATGGCAGTTGCAGGGGTTGATATTTATAACTTAATGTCTGGAGCGAAGGTAGCGGCATTAGAGTTTAAAGAATCAAGACTTGAATATAATGAGGCGTACCGATATGCGGTGTTACGTCATGCATTATATGAACAGGGATACAAAATTGAATTGCTTGCTTCATTTGAACCGGCCTTAAATAAGTTTCATGAATGGTGGAAGCAACTGTTTGGTGAGAGTGAAGGTAAAGACAGAAAAGGTCTTTATCCCTCTACAGTAAATTTTCCAACAGATTTGCATGCAATTGGCCAATTTATACAGGAGGGTAGCCCGATTTTGTTTGAAACATTACTTCACTTTCATGAAATTGGGGATGATTTGGCAGTACCCTATGATGCACGCAATGAGGATGGACTAAATTATTTAACGAATCGAACATTTAATGAAATAAACGCCATTTCTAAAGAAGGCACAGCACGTGCTCATTCAGAAGGAAATGTCCCAGTTATACAGTTGGAATTACCAAAGCTAGATGCTTATCATATAGGCTATCTAATTTATTTTTTTATGAAGGCATGTGCAATGAGCGCCTATTTACTAGGTGTCAACCCATTTGATCAGCCAGGTGTAGAAACATATAAGCTTAAAATGATGGAACTTTTACAAGAACATAAAGTGTCGTCGAAATATAGTGAGTATTAGATTTATATTAAAATACACCATATTTCTCATTGTGAAGATGCCCTAAAAGTATTTTATGACTTTTAGGGCATTTTTGTAAAAAATACATTCTTGTTTAAACGTATTCTAAAAAGTTAATAAATTCAATATTGATATCCGATAGTGTTTGTTTACAGATTTGCACATTAGTTTATAGGTTAATGATTTCAGATAGAAAGGAATATAGATATTGTACAAGCATATATATTCAATTATAACAATGTGCGTTATCGAATAAAATGAAATGACTAATTTTTTTAAGTAAGTAGCATTAAGATTAATTCTAATCTATATAACAAATATTTTATTAATTATCAAAAGTCGGGATTAAATAAAGTGCTTGATAAATAGTGTAAGGTTGGGCGAGTAAAGCTGACACAATTATTTAAACATATGGATTAGTGAGTCATGTGAGTTAAAAGTAGGGGTGATTTTTTGAGGAATAAGAAAGATGTATTGTTTTTGTGCCAGTATTTTTATCCTGAATATATTTCGTCGGCTACACTCCCTTTTAACACTGCAGTGGCTCTTAGTAAGGCTGGTTTTACTGTCAGGGCATTGTCTGGGTATCCGAAAGAGTACAACTTAACAAATAATGTCCCGTTGCAAGAGACCTATGAAAATATTGAGATAAGTAGACTAAAATATATCCAACTTAAACGTAGTAATTTCATCGGACGATTAATTAATTATTTTTCTTTTACATTTTCTGTAGCCTTACGTTTTAGACAATTGGGAAAGTATGAGGCAATAATCGTTTACTCAAATCCACCAATATTACCGTTAATAGCAGCTCTTGCTAATAAGTTTTTTAACACAAAAGTAGTGTTTGTCAGCTACGATGTATACCCAGAAATAGCTTACTTTACAAACACTATTTCCGAAGATAGTGTCATTAGCAAAATGATGAAAAGAGTTAATAAATTTATTTTTAAACATATAAATACAGTTGTTGCTTTATCGAATGAAATGAAAGACTATCTACTAAAACATAGAATAGCATTAAAAAAACACCAAATTGAAGTAATCCCTAATTGGTGCGAGGATAAAGCATTCTCTAATGGCACTAAAGCATATGAAAATAAACTATTAGAATCCATAAAAACAGATGAAAATCTGGTCGTATCTTATTTTGGTAATATGGGAATATGTCAAGATTTGGATCCGATTTTGGAGACAATCCGCCGATTAAAAGATGAAAAGAACGTCCAATTTCTTTTTGCAGGACATGGAAATAAAATGGATAAATTAAAAGAGATTATAGAAACAGAGAACTTGAATCATGCACGTGTTTTTGATTTTTTACATGGACATGATTTTCAAAAGGCTCTTAGTATCAGCGATTGTTTCATTGTAAGTTTATCGGATGGATTGACTGGTCTAGCTGTACCAAGTAAAACCTACAGTTATATGATGGCTAGTAAACCAGTAATCGCTATTATAGGAGCGAATTCTGATATAGCTAGAGATTTAATAGATCATAATGCAGGATACGCTATGCAAGCAAAGGATAGCGCCAAACTAGTAATTTTTATTAAAGAACTCCTTGATGATAGGGAGAAGCGAGAATATATGGGGGAGAATTGTAGGAAGTTATATCTTGAGAAATACACGATGGAAAAATGTACTCGGAAATATGTGAATCTTATGCATAAATTACTGGGGGAACAATAATATGTTTAAAGACAAAATATTATTAATAACTGGCGGTACAGGTTCATTTGGAAATGCAGTTATGAAGAGATTTTTAAATACCGATATAAAAGAAATTCGCATTTTTTCAAGAGATGAGAAAAAACAAGATGATATGAGAAAAGTTTACAAAAATGAAAAATTGAAATTTTATATAGGCGATGTAAGGGATGTATCGAGTTTGAAAAATGCTATGCACGGTGTAGATTACATTTTCCACGCTGCTGCGCTAAAACAAGTTCCATCCTGTGAGTTCTTTCCATTAGAAGCAGTGAAAACTAATGTAATTGGAACAGATAATGTTCTGACTGTGGCAATTGAAAGTGGTGTAAGAAAGGTAATTTGTTTGTCGACAGATAAAGCCGCTTATCCGATTAATGCAATGGGCATTTCAAAAGCAATGATGGAAAAGGTGATTGTTGCAAAAGCAAAAACAGTTGATCCAAAACGAACATTAATATGTGGTACTCGCTATGGAAATGTAATGGCTTCACGCGGTTCTGTTATCCCATTATTTATTGACCAAATTAAAAATGGCCAAGCACTAACAATTACAGATCCACAAATGACTAGATTTCTAATGAGTCTTGAAGAAGCAGTTGAATTAGTATTATTTGCATTTGAGCATGCCGATGCAGGAGATATTATGGTGCAGAAATCGCCTGCATCAACTATTGGTGACTTGGCTCAAGCAATTAAAGAATTATTTAAAGTGGAAAATGAGATAAAAGTTATAGGTACACGACATGGGGAAAAACTTTACGAAACACTATTAACACGTGAAGAGTATGTGGTTGCAGATGACTTTGAAGGTTTCTATAGGGTACCTGCTGACACTCGTGATTTGAACTATGATAAATATTTTTTCGATGGAGATAAAAAATTGTCTACTGAAGAAGAATATAATTCCCACAATACAAATCGTTTAACTATTGAAGAAGTAAAAGAGAAATTGTTGAAACTGGATTATGTGAAAGAAGAACTGAAAGGTTGGAATGCCAATGAAGATACTCGTTACGGGTTCAAACGGATTTATAGCTAAAAACCTCATTTCAGAGTTAAAAAGCAGAGGTTATTCAGATATTTTCGAGTTTTCACGAGAAACAAATTTAAATTTACTTGATGAATATTGTAAAGAAGCAGATTTTATTTATCATTTAGCGGGTGTTAATCGTCCAAAAGAAAATGCAGAATTCATAAAAGGGAATTTTGAATTTACCCTATATTTGTTAAATACACTTAAAAAGTACAATAATAATTGTCCGATTATGATTTCTTCATCCACACAAGCACAATTAGATAATCCTTATGGTATGAGTAAAAAAGCAGGAGAAGACCTATTATTTGAACATAGTATGGAAACTGGAACAAAAGTTCTTGTTTATCGTTTGCCAAATGTTTTCGGGAAGTGGTGTAAACCAAATTACAATAGTGTAATAGCTACTTTTTGTCATAATATAAGTCGTGATTTACCGATTACGGTGAATGATAGATCGATAAACTTAAGTTTAGTCTATATAGATGATTTAGTCGCAGATTTAATTAATGAATTGCATGTTTGTGAAAATCAAGTAACAGGATTTTGTGAAATTTCGGTTGTTCATAACATTTCTTTAGGTGAGGTTACGGACTTAATTTATTCTTTTAAAAAGAGTCGAGAAGAACGTTCGATTCCTCATATGGCAGATGTTTTTACAAAGAAATTGTATAGTACGTATTTAAGCTATTTACCAAAGGATCAATTTAGCTACGAACTTAAAATGAATATTGACCAAAGAGGATCCTTTACGGAGTTTATAAAAACAGCTGATCGAGGTCAGGTTTCTGTTAATATTTCAAAACCCGGAATAACAAAAGGCAACCATTGGCATCATACAAAAAATGAAAAATTTTTAGTAGTTAATGGCCATGGCGTTATACGATTCAGAGATATCAATTCAAAAGATATAATTGAATATTATGTTAGCGGAGAAAAACTAGAAGTAGTTGATATTCCAGTGGGATATACACATAACATTGAAAATCTAGGTGATACAAATTTGGTAACTATAATGTGGGTGAACGAAGTATTCGACCCAGAGAAGCCAGATACAATCTATTTGGAGGTGTAACTATAAAAAGACTAAAAGTAATGACCGTCGTTGGGACTCGTCCAGAAATTATTCGCCTATCTGCAGTCATAAATAAATTAGAAGAATCAAATGCAATTGAACATACACTTGTGCATACAGGGCAAAATTATGATTACGAACTAAATGAAGTTTTCTTTAATGATTTTAATTTAAAAAAACCCGATTATTTTCTTAATGCCGCTAGCGGAACTGCAATTGGAACAGTTGGAAATATTCTTATAAAAATTGAACCTATTTTAGAAGAAGTTAAACCAGATGCATTTTTAGTATTAGGGGATACGAATAGTTGTTTATGTGCGATAGCAGCTAAGAGAAGGCATATCCCTATTTTCCATATGGAGGCTGGAAATCGGTGCTTTGACCAACGTGTACCAGAAGAAACAAATAGAAAAATTGTCGATCACACAGCTGACATTAATTTAACATATAGTGATATCGCAAGAGAATATTTGCTAAGAGAGGGGTTACCAGCAGATCGAATTATTAAAACTGGAAGCCCGATGTTTGAAGTCCTCAACTCAAGAAAAGCTGATATTGAGAATTCAAATGTACTGGAGAGATTGAAACTTGAAGAGGGAAAATATTTTGTAGTTTCAGCCCACAGAGAAGAGAATATTAATTCTAAAAAAAATTTCCTGGATTTAGGTGAGAGTTTAAATGCGGTTGCGGAAAATTACAATATGCCTGTAATTGTCAGTACACACCCTAGAACTAGAAATATGATTGAAGCTAGTGAAGTAGAGCTAAACCCTTTGGTAAAAACGTTGAAACCATTAGGGTTTAATGATTATGTAAAACTTCAAATTAAATCTAAAGCAGTGCTGAGTGATAGTGGAACGATAAGCGAAGAATCTTCGATACTGGGGTTCAGAGCGCTTAATATTAGGCAGACCCATGAAAGACCAGAGGCGATGGAAGAGGCATCAGTAATGATGGTAGGTCTTAGATGGGAACGGATATTGCAAGGATTAGAAATTTTAGAGACACAGGAAAAGGATACTTTAAGAAATGTAGCGGACTATAGAATGGCTAATGTATCAGATAAGGTACTACGAATAATTTTGTCTTATACAGATTATATTAATCGCATTGTTTGGGGGAAGTAGAATTGAACAATGATTTAGAAGTTATATTTTTGGGCGGATTATTTCCTAAAGAAAAAGAGATGGAGATTTTAAAAAATTCAATAGGAAATATCCAAAATGCTGCAAATAATCTTCAATGGGCAATTGTTGATGGATTAGATTTGAATCTACATGAGCCAACAACCATTATTAATTCAATGTATATTGGCTCTTTCCCTAAACGATATAAGAGTTTAACTATTGATACGTTTAAATTTTCACATACGGGTTCTGATTCTTTAAAGGATATCAATGTAGGATTTGTTAACTTAACTGGAATAAAACACATTAGTAGATATCTTTCGTTAAAACCATATTTAAAAAAATGGGCAGCATCACCTAATGGCAAAAAAAAAGTAATTATTGCTTATGCAATGACCTCTACTTTCGCCAATTTGTTAAAATTAGTGAAAAAAATCAATACAACTGTAATAACTTGTATGATTGTACCGGATCTGCCACAGTATATGACTTTAGAAAAAAATAATGAGTTTTATAATGTAATGAAAAAAATAGAAATAAAAAGTATTAAGAATGATATGAAATATATTGATGGATATGTAATTTTAACAAAACATATGCGAGAAGCCTTAAAAATAAAAGTTCCAACAGTTGTAATAGAAGGTATATCTACAAGTTTATTTGAAAATATCGATAGATTACCGATTGAAAAAGGGATTAAAAGCATTTTATACAGTGGTGGTTTGATAGAAAAATATGGTGTAATAAATTTAGTTCGTTCTTTCCAAAAACTGTCTGGAGATCATTATAGACTGATTATATGTGGAGCAGGTAATGCAGAATCTGAAATAATTCAAGCAAGCCAGATCGATAAAAGAATTATATTCAAAGGATTATTGAAAAGAGAAGAAGTATTACAACTTCAAAAATCAGCCACTATTCTAGTTAATCCTAGGCCTAATAATGAGGAATATACTAAGTTTAGCTTTCCTTCAAAGATTTTAGAATATATGTCTTCGGGCACACCTGTAATTTCGTATGAACTGGATGGAATACCTAGCGAATACTATGACTATATCTACCCAGTTTCTAAACAAGAGGATGGTCTTTTTATAACGCTAAAAGAAGTATTATCCAAACCTGATGATGAGTTAGCAGAAAAGGGGTTAAGAGCAAAAGAATTCGTATATAGTGAAAAAACAAGCGCTAAGCAGGCAGAAAAAATACTAAATTTGATTCGTAGTATTGATAGAGCTAAACAATAAACCTAAATTTTCTTATGTTTACTCAGGAAATAGATCTTTAATAATCCTGCTAATCGAGCATTATTGAATGTATTTTCTTGAATTTAACCGAAATACTTTAGGAAACCATGTAAATCAGTTGATATTTATTATTAGCAAATTGCAAATTCAAACTAAATATTTTGTATATTAAGGATGAACTTATGATAAATATGAATAGGATTTTAATTAATAACGATAGTAGTATTTTACTGTATCGAGTGAATCAAATTGCATGTTTGATGATGTGTATGTGGATTGCCATCCCATATTTTAGGGTCAGAGTGGGAGTAGCCTTTTTGTTGATTATGTTTGGAATTTGGATAATAACAACCGATTTAAAATGGCTGACAAAGAAGTTGACGCTAGATTTATTCTTAGTTGTCGTTTTTTTTGCTACTTTTATTCCTTATATTGTTAGTGGGAGTTTACAGTATGGTGAAGCTGGACCAAATATGATTAGAGTGAATTTCCCTATTTTTTTTGTGGGAATATTTATTAATCATTATTATATGTACTATAAAGAAGATTATAAAGTATTAGGAAGAATAGCTTTTTTTTCTTTAGTATTTTTCACGATCGGGTCTATACAAACATATATCGGATTATTAAAGTATCCAATGGCTTCTAGAGAACTTGCGGGTGCAGTTGTTAATAATCCTGTATTAGGTATGCTCTATAATAAACTGGGAATTGGTGGATTTGGACATATTTACAGTGCTAGTTTTTTACTAGTAGTTTCCTTATATCTATTAATAAGAAAAAGCGCTTTGATTACGATAAAAGAGAGAATTCTAGCTTCAATAACAGTTATTTCAATTTTTCTAATGTTACTTCAGGCTTCTTATGCCACATCCTTAATCATAATCTTTCTAGGCTTTTTGTTAGTTTTGTTTGTTAGAAATATAAGTAGTTTCATCATTTCTATAATAGTTGCAGGCACTTTATTCCTAATAGTCCCAAAAAATATAGTGAATCAATTTTTATTAGAAATTTCATATTTTTTTAGTGGGAATTTTATATTAAATGAAAAATTCAGCGATTTAGCTAACACGTTTTTATTTAATACTGGGGATGGACAAACAGGAGATAGAATCATATTGTATAAAAATTCCCTTCATACATTTTTTTCGAATCCCTTATTTGGTATATACGGGCCATTTGGTAATTTAAATGCTGGGTCCATAGGAGGGCACTCGGGGTGGTTAGATTTACTAGGCTATTACGGATTGTTTACAGTAATTCCATTGTTTTTAACAATTTTTTTTAACTTTAGAAAACATATGAGATTTTATAAGAATACCAATTTTTATGGTTTTATTATAGTGATTTTTTTCTTAATTTTAGTATTTGGTCTGATTAATCCAATTCTTTATGTGTATGAAATTGGTTATGTTTTATTTTGCATAGTCCCTGCAATTCCTTTTATAGGGTATGCATTTAATAATAATAAAGTAGAACTAAATCGAAGTTTGAAAGAGGGGATGGAAAAATGAAAATTTTGTGGCTAACAAATATTGCGATGCCTGAAGCAAGCAAGTTAATGGATCAGCCACCAATCCCCTTTGGAGGTTGGTTAATAAACATGTCAAAGGTCCTCACAGAACAAGAGAATATTGAACTTTCAATAGCTTTTCCAAAATTGAATTCAAAAAAAATAGAGCAGCTTAATGGAAAGGTAATTAAATATTTTGCATTCCCGATTGTACAAAAAAAAAATAAAGCTTTAAATTATGAAAATATATATCTTAAAAGCATTTTGAAAGAAGTCCAGCCAGATTTAGTACATATTTTCGGAACAGAATTTGCTCATTCATTAGCAATGGTAAATGCTTGTAATGATTTAGGGATTAGGAATGTGATCAATATTCAAGGCCTTACTTCTGTTATTGCCAAGCATTATACGGCGAATTTACCTTTGAACATTCAGAAAAAATTTACTTTTAGAGACTTCATTAAACAAAAAAATATAATCCAACAAAAAAAGGAGTTTGAAAAAAGAGGATTAATCGAGATTGAAGCAATTCAAAATACTAATCATATAATTGGACGAACTACATGGGATTACGCATGTACCATGCAAATAAATCCAAATGTAAACTATCATTTTTGTAATGAAATACTAAGGGAAGAGTTTTACAAAAATAAGTGGACTTTTAATAATTGTGAAAGACACACTATATTCATGAGTCAAGCGGCTTATCCAATTAAAGGGCTACACTATATGCTTGAAGCTTTACCTTTAATTATAATGAAGTATCCAGAAACAAAGTTATATATTGCGGGTCCGGATATCACAGCATCAAACAGCATAAAAGAAAGATTGAAAAAAACTTCATATTCAAAATATATTACTATGTTGTTAAAAAAATATCAATTAACAAATTATGTGTTTTTTACAGGACTTCTTGATGAAAAAAAGATGTGTGAGAGGTTTTTAAAAACGAACGTATTTGTTTCCCCTTCCTCAATTGAAAATGAATCAAATTCATTAAGTGAAGCTAAGATACTAGGTGTACCATGTGTTACATCTTTCGTTGGGGGAGTTATAGACAGAATTGATAATAAGAATGATGGTTTTTTTTATCCAGCTGATGCACCATATATGTTGGCCTATTATGTGTGTGAAATTTTTGGAAGTGAAGATTTGGCTAATAAATTTTCAGCAAACGCAAGAAAACATGCCCTACAAATGCACGATAAAGAAAAAAATCTTAATACACTTTTAAAGATTTATAATGAAATTTCTAGCAGTCATTGCTGAAAGTAGAGTTGAGATTATAGGGAGGGGTTTGCTTGCAGGATAGTGAAATCATAGTAAGTGTCACGTTACTTGTTTACAATCACGAGAAATACTTACGTCAAGCTATAGATAGTATCCTCATGCAGGAAGTAGACTTTGACTTTGAAATACTTGTTGGTGATGATCATTCAACAGATAATTCAAGAGATATTATTCTTGAATATAAAAATAATTATCCAGATATATTTGTAATAAAATTTCAAGAACAAAATGTAGGCGGAACAAAAAATGAGTACGATTTGCTTATGGCAGCAAAAGGGAAATATATAGCATCTCTTGAAGGCGATGACTATTGGATTGATAACAAAAAATTGCAAAAGACTGTGGATTTTTTAGAACAAAATAGTGATTATTTAGGCGTGAGTCATATTATTGAAGCGCGTGATCTAGAAGGGAATTATATATCCAGGTACCCAAATTCACCTGAAATTATCGGCAAAGATGCTACTGTTAATTTGTTTTTGGAAGGTCATTATTTTTCTGCTGTAGCAACAGTTTTTAGAAATATTTTTTTAGACCTTAATCAGGATTATACAATTTATTACAAAGCGCATAAATTTGTTGGAGACCTGACATTCTGCATGTTGTTACTAAATAAAGGGAAGATAAAAATATTGGATCAGGTTATGTCAGTGTACAGGTATAGAAATGTCGATGGGGAAAGTAATTATAATTCAATAAGGAATGTAATTGAACAATACAACGATCATGTAGACATACTAAATGCTTTAAATAATTATTTTGAAAATAAATATGACTTTACAAGAGAATACCTAGTAAGAACATCCGTTGTTTTCCCTTACTGTATTAAATTTAATAAATTAAAAGAGTTTTATACAACTTTCAATAAACTTCCTTTAAATGTGAGAATACAATTTTGTGGATATTTCCCTATCTATTCGTTTAAGTGGTTATTAAAAAAGTTTAAAATTTTTGAAATGAAAACTTCTTTGCGATAGTTAATTATTGGGTAAGGGAGATTCCATGCGAAAAAATAAATCCATAAAAATAAACTTTTTTTATAATTTTTCTTTAAATATAATTAATGTATTATTTCCTCTTATAACAATACCTTATATTTTAAGGATATTAGGGGCAGAGAATCTTGGTAAATATAATTTTTCAATGTCCTTTTCGCAATGGTTTTTGATTTTTGCGACCTTTGGTACAGCAACTTATGGGATAAGAGAAATTGCAAAAGTTAGGGAAAATAAAAGGGAGTTAGATAAAACTTTTTCAGAAATATTTCTAATTAATTTTATTGCAACTACTATTTCATTAACTGTCTTTATAATTATTATATTTTTAAGCCCTAAAACAAATACAGAAATTGAACTATTTTTAGTTGCAGCAATATTGATCTTATTGAATTTATTTTCTATTGATTGGTTTTATATGGGGATAGAAGATTTTAAAATGATTACCATCAGAAGTTTGATTATAAAATTAATGTGTTTAGTTGGTATTTTTATATTCATTAATGAAAAAAATGATTATACATTATATGCATTAATAACGGTTTTGGCATTTGGTTTTGCGAACATTTTCAACTTTATCTATAGTAAAAAATTAGTTAAATTAACATTCAAGGAGTTAAACTTAAAAAGACATTTAAAGCTTCTTGTAGTATTTTTCTCATCGTCTATTATTGTTAGTATATATACAATTTTTGATCAAGTTTTTTTAGGTTTTTTTTCAACAAATACGGATGTAGCCTTTTACACTATTACAAAACAAATATATTTTATAGCTTTAAGTATTACAATGTCAATTTCGATTGTACTATTACCTAGACTAACCCATTTAGCGAAGAATGATTTTGAAGCATATAAAAATATGTTAATAAAATCGATTGATTATATTTATCTGTTTTCAATACCAACAGTTATAGGTTTAATTGTTTTATCAAAAGATATAATGCTGTTTTTTGGAGGAAAAGAATTTGAAGGTGCATTTATATCTTTAGTTATCATCTCCATTCTAGTATTAATAGTATCATTGGGAACGTGGCAATATGATCAATTATTTTTACCTCTAGCGCGAGAAAAAATAGGTTTAAGAACGCAGATAATTATGGCATTAATAAGTTTAATATTAAATATATTACTAGTTCCTAAATATGGATACATTGGTGCCAGTATTGGACTAGTCGTTGCTGAAGTTAGTGGGACTTTTTATGGTGTTTATTATGCCAAAATAAAAATTACAGAAGTGAACTTTAAATATTTAACTAAATCATTCCCCAAATATGTAGTTGCTTCAATTTTAATGGGTCTAATACTAATAGGTTTTAAATTGATAGGTTTTAATTCCATCTATAACATTGTCATTGGTATTTTAGGCGGTTCGTGCATATATTTTTGTTTACTTTATTCTTTTAAAGAAAGAATTTCCAAGGAAATTTTGCAATATCTTCACGTTAAAATCAATGGAATCCGAACATATCTCAGCGGAGATAGAAAAAAATCACTGGATGAAGTGTAAGGAGTAATAAGTCAAATTTTAGAATTGTAAACGAAAAAACAACACACCTTCTAACGAATCTACTGCTGTGAGATAATCATAGTAGATTCATTCGTTAGGAGGTTTTTTCATGACAAAATCTTAGCGACAAGACATGTGGCAAAACCTATAGCTACGTTCCAAGCGAGTGGCGAAAAAAATGTTACTGCATGGTGTAAGTAACACAACATTTGAAGTATGTATCAATGGTTAAAAAAGAAGAACGATTTCCTGATTCACCCTCTAAAACTGGATTTGGCCATCAAATTGTATAGCGAATGGTCATTAAGAAAATACAAATATCCACATTTTAATGCATATATGAAGTCGCTTGACACTGGGCCCCTAGCAATATGATTTAGGCTAAGAACCCCTAGTAGCAAGCTAAAATGGCAAACCAGCCTATCATATCGCTCACTACATGTAAAACGTCGCATACGTGAATTTATGCGTACTCTTAATGACAATTTAGTGCATTTCATAACGGCCATAACCACTAGAACACCATTGTGGTTATCTGTAGAAATTGAGCAGCTCATGCGAGGTGCACGAGCGAGTGCCATAATTTACAGTCTACTGGAAAGTCAAAGAAAATTAGTAAAACCCACTTTATTACAAAACGTATGTATTGAAACAATTACCATTAATCGAAATAACGGATGAGGTAGCCCTTGTCAACTCCTACCATCGTTGGAGACAATGCCAACAGACTTCTAATTTTCACATAATACTAAATAAAGCATACACAAACGCCCACAAAAATAGGTGGAAGTTATTTGGCACATCTAATTGATTACTCCACTATTATTAACAAAATTCTCATAATCTTATACGCGGATGAATAAACTACATATGATTAAACTATTTCAACGTATTTGATTCATAAACTTTGAATTTACTTCAAATAATGATAGGTGTGATGAATTGAAAAAACTGTTGATACTGGGTGGCGAATTTGATCAAATCCCAGCTATTAAAAAAGCAAGAGAAATGGGCCATTATGTTATAACTTGTGACTATACAAAAGAAAATGCTGGCCATCGGTATGCTAATGAATTCTACAATATTAGTTATACCGATAAAGAAGCAATTTTAGACTTGGCGAAGTTATTAAAAATTGATGGTATCGTTTGTTTTTCTACTGATGCTGCAGCACTAACAGTCGCCTATGTAGCTGAGTTGTTAGGTTTGGCATCAAATCCATTTAAGTCAGTTGAGATTGTGTCTAATAAGGATAGGTTTAGGGCATTTCTAAAAGAAAATAATTTTAATGTTCCTAAGGCTAAAGGGTATCATTCACTAGAAGAAGCAAAGGCAGATTTCTATAACTATAAAATGCCGGTTATGGTTAAACCAGTAGATTCGTCAGCGAGCAGAGGGGTTTCAAAAATAAACTCCTTGGACCTTCTTCAAGAAAAAGTGGAGAATGCCCTAAAATTTTCTCATGTCAAACGTTTTATTATAGAAGAATATATTGAAAATTATGGTTATCAGGTCGAGGGGGATGGTTTTTCTGTTAATGGTCAGCTTGTATTTCGATGTTTTGCTAATGGACATTTCATATCAAAATCATTAAATCCTGTAAATCCGTTTGTTCCAACAGGTCCGAGTTGGCCATCCAATATGCCTGAGCATATACAAAATAAAATTCATATTGAAATTCAAAGATTATTAAAACTATTAAATATGAAAACGGGTGCCTATAATTTTGATATTCAAATTGATGAACAAGAAAATGTTTATTTTTTGGACATGGGTGCAAGAAACGGTGGTCATTTGATTCCACATGTAACAAAATATGCAACAGGTATTGATATGATTGAATATACCATTAAAGCAGCATTGGGTGAAGATTGTCGTGATCTAACAATGGTTGAACCAAATGGCTATTGGTCATCCTATTTGATAAATAGTCAGAATAGCGGGATATTTAAAGGTATTGAAATTGATGATGAATTTAAGAAAAATAATATAGTTGAATATGATTTAACAGTAAAGATAAATGATTTTATTTCCGCTTATACTGGGTCCAACACTAAGCTTGGAACAATGGTACTGAAATTTTCTTCAATTGATGAAATGTTAGAGAAGATGGACAATATGGAAAATTGGATAAAGATCATTGTAGAAGATTCAGTAGTGAAAAATTAGTGAAGTAAAATGGGGGAAACGATGAAACCTATTCAAGTAACACAATCATCAATGCCTGATTTTGAGGAGTTTTCTGAAGAAATTAGAGGTATATGGGATAGTAGATGTCTAACTAACATGGGTGTAAAACATCTTCAATTAGAATCGGGATTGGAACAGTATTTAAAAACGCCTAATGTTTCGCTGTTCTCGAACGGGCATCTTGCGTTAGAGTATGCCATCGCAGCTTTAAATTTAAAAGGTGAAGTGATTACAACACCTTTTACCTTTGCATCCACAACGCATGCGATTGTTAGAAATGGATTAACACCTGTCTTCTGTGATATTGATCCGGATAACTATACGATCCAAGCTGACAACATCGAGCGTTTGATAACAGAAAAAACGTCGGCGATAATTCCTGTTCATGTTTATGGTAATATTTGTGATATTGCTAAAATTAATAGTATAGCAAAAAAGTATAATCTTAAAGTAATTTATGATGCTGCACATGCTTTTGGTATTACAGTCAATGATGAAGGGATCGCAAACTATGGTGATGTATCCATGTTCAGTTTCCATGCTACAAAAGTCTTTAATACGATTGAGGGTGGAGCATTAACTTTTAAGGACCCTAGTTTCAAAGATGTAATAAAAGCACATAAAAACTTTGGTATTACTGGACCAGAAACAATAGAGTATATTGGTGGTAATGCAAAAATGAATGAATTTCAGGCAGCTATGGGCCTTTGCAACCTTCGAAGTGTAGATCAAGAAATTAAAAAGAGAAAAAAAGTCTATAATAGATATGTCGAACAACTTAGTGGAGTTAAAGGAATCCAACTGTCGCTTCATCCAGAGTGTGTGAAAAGCAATTTTGCATACTTTCCTGTATTATTTGATGGGTTCAAACTTTCCCGTGATGAAGTTCATGAAAAATTAAAAAAAAATAATATTTTAACTAGAAAGTATTTTTACCCCTTAACAAATAGTTTTGAATGCTATAAAAATAGATTTAATACCGGAGAAACACCGGTTGCAAAATTTATAGCAGAAAGAGTCCTAACTTTACCATTGTACTCTGATTTATATCTAGATGATATTGACAAAATTGTAACTATTATTAAGTCATAGGGGGATTTGAGTGAGAGTAGCTTTAATGCAGCCCTATTTTTTTCCGTATTTAGGATATTTTCAATTGATCAATTCTGTAGATGAATTCGTTATTTTTGATAATGCACAACATGTTAGAAGAAGCTGGATATCTAGAAATAGAATTTTGAACGAGCATAAAGAAAGTGTTTTTATCAATGTTCCTATAAGTAAATCTCCTAGAGAAACAAAAATTAAAGATATTCTCATAAATAATAATATTAATTGGCAAGAAAAGCTTTTTGACCAATTAATATATTATAAACAAGCACCTTATTTTAACTATGTTTTAGATTTCTTAAATGACTGTTTATCTAATAGTAATCATAATAATTTAAGTGAATTTAATACAATACTCCTTCGCAAAACTTGCTCCCTATTATGCATAAAAACAGATATAACAATATTGTCGAAAAAATTTCCTGCTATTGAATCGGCCAATTCGGCAGATGAATGGGGCATTAAAGTGTCTAAAGCATTAAATGCTACCACCTATATTAATGCTATTGGTGGTAAAGATTTTTATAATCAGGAAAAATATCGAGATAATGGTATAAGCATATACTTTATTAAGCCTAGCCTATCCCCATACAAACAATTTGGTAAACAATTTATTCCGGGTCTCTCAATTATTGATGTCATGATGTTTAATGATATAAATAAAATTAAGGATATGTTAGAAATGGAAGTATTATTTCAATAGTTTTGATTTATATATGTAAACTAGCTTAATAATGGAGTTGAACTTAAATGTCTATTACAAATTTGAAAGTCATTTATATTACTATGGGCGTTTGTAACGTAATTAATACGTTACATGACTCTGCGATTAATATTATCGGTGTAGTTGAATCAAAACAAAGAAACGTGAATAAGCAAAACGAGGAATTAAAAAATTTTTGTTTAGAAAAAGGGTTACCTTATTATTTTATGAACGAAGGCTGTAATGATTGTTTAGAAAATTGGGTTAAGGAGCTTGAGCCCGATTTGATAGTGATCTACGGAATGTCTGAATTGTTAAAAGGAAATATCTTGAATATCCCTAAAAAAGGATGTATTAATTTACACTTATCATTACTGCCTAAATACAGAGGATCTCATCCGATTTTTTGGACCTTTTATAACTATGATTTAAATCCCGGTGCAACAGTTCATTTTATTGACGAGGGCGAGGATACAGGGAGTATTATCTATCAAGAAAGTTATGAATTGCCAATTGGATCTACAGAGGAAGAACTGGTATTTTTGAGCTCGGGCATTGGGGTTAAATTACTTATAAAGTCAATTATTGACATCGAGAATAATTGTGCGCCGAATATAAAGCAACCTTTCAAAAGTCCGACTGTTCGAGCTAGGCAAATTCAGCCTGATGAATATAAAGAAATTATAAATTGGAAGGAATGGGAAATAGAGAGAATTTGGCACTTGTTAAGAGGGACACAAAATTGGTTCAATGTGTTTGATTTTTCTGAGATTCAAGGGAATGTTTCTAAATGGCGAATATTGAATTATGTAAAACAAGATGTTAAATACTGGTTAAAATTAGGGAAAGTATATAAAAGGGGTAATCTTTTTTTTGTATTATGTGGACTCGGTTATATTTACATGGAAATAAGTATGGAAGTAGAATCATTATTTTTAAGTTTAGATTTGTTGAAAAATATTTTTGTCTATTAAGAAGGTGATCAAGAAATTTAAATCAAAGTAACAAATGAGGAAGGTAAAATAATGAGAGTAGCTATTATGCAACCATATTTTTTCCCTTATATCGGTTATTTTTCTTTGTTACAGGCTGCAGATATGTTTGTTATTCTTGATACCGTGCAATTTCAAAGGAAAAGCTGGATGAAGAGAAATAAAATTATTACTTTTAAAGGTGGTAGCACGTATATAGAATTACCAGTGAAAAAGGCTCCTTTAGATACTTTAATCAATCAAATTGTAATTAACAATGAAATAGATTGGAAAACGACGTTGTTTAGTCAATTATTGGTCTATAAAAAGGCTCCCTTTTATAATGAAACAATTAACACAGTGAATAGTGTTTTAAATGAAGATACAAATAAATTAGTGGATATTAATAAAAATATTTTGCTTGAAATAAGTAATTATCTTAGGTTAGATTGTGAAATTGTAGTATTTTCTGAAATGAAAATTAAAGTGGAAGATGTAAATAGTGCTGACGAATGGGCATTAAATATTTCAAAAGCTTTAAACGCTACGGAATACATTAATCCCCCAGGAGGAGTATCTTTTTTCAATAAACAAAAATATAAAGATAGTAATATTGAATTGAAATTTATTAAAAACAAATTGAGGCAATATAAACAATTTCATTTTAATTTTATACCAGGATTATCCATGATAGATGTTATGATGTTCAACAGCAAAGAAGAGATTCGCACGATGTTAACTGATTATGATGAGATTTGAAAAAAAGTAATCCAGGATTTTCATTTGAGTTTTTTAACATTGACAAGAGGTGAATATCGGATGAAAGGAATTATTTTAGCTGGGGGTTCAGGAACTCGACTTTATCCTCTGACGAAATCTGTTTCTAAACAAATGCTACCCATTTACGATAAACCGATGATTTATTATCCGCTTTCTGTATTGATGCTCGCAGGAATCAAAGAAATTCTAATCATCTCTACTTCTCGGGATATTGTAGGGTTTAACGAGCTTTTAGGGGATGGCTGTAAGTTAGGAATGAACTTTGAATATGCAGTTCAGGAAAATCCTAATGGCCTTGCAGAAGCCTTTATAATTGGAGAGGAGTTTATCGGTGATTCACCAGTCGCATTAGTATTAGGTGATAATATCTTCTATGGTTCTAATTGGAGCAATCGTTTACAAGCTGCTGCGTCTTTATCGACCGGAGGCATTATTTTTGGATGTTATGTGAATGATCCAAGGGCCTATGGTGTAGTAGAGGTAGATGAGCAGATGAATGCTATATCAATAGAAGAAAAACCGGAATTCCCTAAATCCTCCTACGCAGTCCCAGGGTTGTATTTTTTTGATAATCAAGTAGTAGATATCGCAAAAAACGTAAAGCCTTCAGCACGAGGTGAAGTGGAAATTACATCCATTATAGATGTATATCTGCAAAGAGGTGAACTAAAAGTAGAGCTTACAGGTAGAGGCTTGGCGTGGTTAGATACAGGTACTCATGAGTCATTACTTGAGGCGTCAAACTTTGTAGAGGCTATACAAAAAAGGCAAGGGCTATATATTGCTTGCATTGAAGAAATAGCATTCAGAAGAGGATATATATCAAAGAAACAGTTATTAGATCTTGCGCAACCTCTACTGAAGACAGAGTATGGTAAATATTTGGTTGAAGTTTCTCATTCATTAAACAACTCTCATGTGACAATGTAGAGTTTTTTTATTTCAGTCGAATACGTTTAATAGAGGTGAGACAGATGACAAAGAAAAAAATCCTGGTTACTGGTGGAGCAGGGTTTATTGGTGGAAACTTTGTTAAATACATGGTTAAAAAGTACCCTGAGTATGCAATTTATAATGTAGATGTATTAACATATGCAGGCGATTTAACGAAACACCGTGATATAGAAAAAATGGGGAATTATCATTTTGTTAAAGCAGATATTGTAGATTATGATGTGATTATTTCTTTATTTGAGAAAGAGAAGTTTGATTATGTTGTGCATTTTGCAGCTGAAAGTCATGTAGATCGTTCCATCACAAATCCTGCGATATTTGTCTCTACGAATGTACAAGGAACACAGGTGTTATTGAATGCTGCACGACAAGTAGGAATTACCAAATTTGTTCATGTCTCTACAGATGAAGTATACGGTGAATTGGATTTTGATCCAACAACTTTTTTTACTGAAGAAACACCGTTACAACCAAAAAGTCCATATAGTGCAAGTAAAGCTTCCTCTGATTTTTTAGTACAAGCGTATCACCATACTTATGGAGTGCCAATTAATATTACACGATGTTCTAACAATTATGGGCCTTATCACTTCCCGGAAAAATTAATTCCTTTAACGATTACGCGTGTATTAAATGAAGAAAAGGTTCCTATATATGGTGATGGTCAAAACATTCGTGATTGGTTACACGTGTTTGATCATTGTGCTGCCATTGATTTAGTTTTACATGAAGGTGTAAATGGAGAAGTATATAATGTTGGTGGGCATAATGAACGTACGAATTTAGAAGTAGTTAAAACTATAATTCGTACAGTAGGGAAATCAGAAGCATTAATAGAGTTTGTAGCAGACCGTTTAGGACATGATAAGCGATATGCAATTGATGCAACAAAATTAGAACAATTAGGTTGGCAACCGATATATACTTTTGAAACTGGAATTGCTCAAACGATTCAATGGTACATGGAAAACAAAGAATGGTGGGAGCAAATTATTAATGGGGAATATCAAAATATGTAGGAGATGACTTCAACCTATTCATCTAAAATCACCCCAAAATAGTATATGAGAAAATGTTGTAATCGGTTTGAAGACGATTAATCAAATAAAAAACGGCTTTTCATTAAAATCTTAGCTTTGATCATATTCGTAAATTATAAAGATATTATGTCCTTGTATCGTTACAATCACAATGAAATAAGCCTGTACAAAACGCAAATCCTGGATGGATTTGCGTTTTATTTTGCGATTTACTAGGATTAGGTGGTAAACTAAAAGATGCTAATTAAAGAAAGTGTGGTCTTGAAAAATGAAAGTTTTATTTATAGGTGATATTGTAGGTTCAATCGGCCGAGATGCAGTGGAAAAATATTTACCACGCTTAAAGAAAAAATATAACACAGATGTTGTTATTGCCAATGGTGAAAACGCAGCAGCAGGACGTGGAATTACACGTAATATTTATAATGACCTATTGCAAATGGGTGTAGATGTTATTACGATGGGTAATCATACTTGGGATAATAAAGATATTTTTGATTTTATAGATGATGCAGATTATTTAATACGCCCTGCAAACTTTTCAAGTGATGCCCCAGGTAAAGGTATGGTGCAAATTTCAAAAAACGGTGTAACGCTATCCGTTATTAATTTACACGGTCGCGTGTTTTTACCTCCTCATGAGGATCCATTTGCGATGGCAGAGCAATTAATCGAAGAAGCACATAAAACGTCACCGCTTGTATTCGTGGATTTTCATGCAGAAGCGACAAGTGAAAAAATTGCCCTTGGATGGCACTTAGATGGAAAGGCCTCGGCAGTCGTTGGTACACATACACATGTGCAAACAGCTGATGCACGTATTTATCCAAATGGAACAGCCTATATTACGGACGTTGGAATGACAGGTCCATACGATGAAATTTTAGGGATGACAAAGGAAAGTGTCATTTATAAATTCCAAACAAATATGCCATCTCGTTTTGAAGTGCCTAAAAAAGGACGCGATGTGTTAAGTGGTTTCTTTGTAGACATTGATGATAAAACAGGAAAAGCTCGACATTGTGAGCGAGTGTATATAAACGAAGATTACCCGTTCCAAGCATAAGAAGAGAAACTATTGTGTATGAAAAAATGCACAATAGTTTTTTGTTTTGAAAATTTGTTAATTCGATGAAATTAAAGCATCATAATAAAATATGACTCTTCGGCAAAACGAGGGATTGATTTCCGTTCCGACTGGGCGCTTTCCTGGGGGCGTCCGATGAGCCGCTTCACTCGCTTTGCTCGCTCCGGGGTCTCGGGCCAACACGATGTTGGTCACGAAGGCGTTATCACAGGATGTGATGGTTTTAGCCTTCGTTCCTCTATCGCTAATCCCCGAGGAGTCGCCCAGTCTCCACTCCAATCAACCTCTTCACTTAGCTTGTATTTCTGGCATGTTACTCTAATTTATAGTGATAAAACAAAACTTTAACAAGATGTGCTTTTGAGCGAAAGCGAAGCGGCATCAACGACATATATACAATCACCTTAACTGTTATAAGTTTCTATTCTGAAGAGAGTAACCATTTAGGTTCACTTTTGAAATACTTAAATTTTATAAAAGTTCTACACTATTGTTGATTGCAGTGGAAGGCTACTCGACTCCCGTGGGATAGCGATAGAGGAACGAAAACCATCACATCCTGTGATAACGCCTTCGTGACCAACATCGTGTTGGCCCGAGACTCTGCACGGAGCGGATGTTTTCTGTGCGAAAGCGAAGCGCCAGCAACAAAACGAGTAGCCTGTAACGGAAATCATCCCCTCGTTTTGCAAAGGAGCCCAAGTTATTTTAAATGGCACCTTTATTTCATTGACAAAGTAATTTTCTAACAGTAATTTTCAGTCTTTTTAGATTATTTTAATATATAAGGAATGAAAATAGTCTATTTCCTTCTTGCCGAGCATAAAATGACCTATCGACAATAACTTAGGGTCCAAAAGGGGGACATGAGTTATTGAGCGTAAACACTATTCGCGAAACGGGGAGGAATAATTGTGGATTCATTAAAAGTATCATCACGCTCTAATCCAAATTCAGTTGCAGGTGCATTAGTCGCGGTAATCAGAGAAAAAGGGCAAGCAGAAATGCAGGCAGTTGGGGCGGGTGCACTTAACCAAGCCGTGAAAGCAGTGGCCATCGCACGCGGATTTGTAGCGCCAAGTGGCACAGATTTAATTTGCGCACCGGCGTTTGCCGATATTTTAATTGCTGGTGAGGAACGTACAGCCTTAAAGCTTCTTGTAGAAAAGCGTACTCGATAAAAAAGTTATGAAGTAAAATGCCTTGCACATAATAAGCTGCAAGGCATTTTTGCGTTTATATAGACAATAAGGATATCAGGAAGAGAATCCCTCATGCTCTACATACTAACATGTTAAATGTCACTTGAAATCAGCAAGTTAATTTTTTAAACTTAATTGATTTGATAATTACAACTTTATGAACGACGTTTTCAGTCAAAGGTCTGAATTTCGCTGAAATCGCGTAATAACAATAGTGCAGACCGTTTCTTCGTGTTAAACTTATGAAGGAAAAATAATAGTATATACATTGGATCTAAGGAGTTGTTGACATGTTACATCAGCTTTCATGGAAAGTCGGTGGGCAACAGGGTGAAGGGATTGAAAGTACAGGGGAAATCTTCTCAACGGCAATGAATCGTTTAGGTTACTTCCTATACGGTTATCGTCATTTCTCTTCTCGAATTAAAGGTGGCCATACCAATAATAAAATTACAGTTCGTCCAACAGAAGTACGTTCAATTGCGGATGATTTAGATATTTTAGTAGCGTTCGATCAAGAAACAATCGATGTCAATTATAAAGAGTTAACAGAAAACGGCATTATTTTAGCGGATTCAAAATTTGATCCAGTGAAGCCAGAAGATTCAAAAGCACCATTATTTGCGGTACCTTTTACAGAAGTGGCTGCAGAGCTTGGCACTTCATTGATGAAAAATATGGTGGCAATCGGGGCAACAGCTTCATTGCTAAATTTAGAGGACGAAGTGTTCCAAAATGTTGTAGATGATATTTTTGGCAGAAAAGGTGAAGAAGTTGTTCAGAAAAACATGGAAGCCATTACACGCGGCCGTGAATTAATGAATGAGCTTTTAGGCGATCGTGTAGGTGAATGGGCTTTAGCACCAGCCGATGGTAAACGCCGTATGTTCATGATTGGGAACGATGCAATAGCACTTGGTGCACTTGCAGCTGGGACACGCTTAATGGCAGCTTACCCAATTACACCGGCTTCTGAGATTATGGAATACCTTATTAAAAAATTACCGAATTTCGGTGGTACGGTTATTCAAACAGAAGACGAAATTGCTGCAGCGACAATGGCAATTGGGGCAAACTTTGGTGGGGTTCGTGCCTTTACAGCTTCAGCTGGTCCTGGTCTTTCATTAATGATGGAAGCAATTGGTCTTTCAGGTATGACAGAGCAGCCACTAGTAGTTGTTGACACACAACGTGGTGGTCCGTCAACAGGGTTACCAACAAAACAAGAGCAATCAGATTTAATGGCGATGTTATATGGTACGCATGGTGAAATTCCTAAAGTAGTGATTGCACCTTCTACAATGGATGAAGCATTCTTTGACACAATACAAGCGTTTAACATTGCGGAGGAATTACAATTACCAGTTATTTTAATGACTGACTTGCAATTATCTCTAGGGAAACAATCTGTGGAGCCATTCGATTACAATAAAATTGAAATTCGCCGCGGTAAAATTGTTACTGACGACATTGAAGGAGCGGCTGATAAAGCATACTTCAAACGTTATGAGAATACTGAAGACGGTATTTCACCGCGTGTGCTACCGGGTGCATTAAACGGTATTCACCATGTAACAGGGGTTGAGCACGATGAAACAGGTAAGCCATCTGAAGCATCTGGTAACCGTCAAGTACAAATGGATAAACGTTTCCGTAAGCTAGCGGCTTTGAAATTTGATAATCCAGTATTTTCAAATACGCCACACGAAGAAGCGGATATTTTATTAGTCGGCTTTAACTCAACACGTGGAGCTATTGAAGAAGTACAAGAACGATTAAATGCTCAAGGTATGAAGGTGAATCATGCACATATTCGTTTAATTCACCCATTCCCATCTGCTGAAGTGGCACCACTTGTAGCAAAAGCGAAAAAAGTAATCGTTGTAGAAAATAACTACACAGGTCAATTAGCAAATATTATGAAGATGAATATCGGTGGTCACGATAAAATCGAGACGATCACAAAATATAATGGTACACCATTCTTGCCAGGTGAATTAGAAAATCGTGTGAAGGAGTTGACTCGCTAATGGCAACATTTAAGGATTTTCGTAATACAGTGAAACCAAACTGGTGCCCAGGCTGTGGTGACTTCTCTGTACAAGCAGCAATTCAGCGCGCTGCGGCTAATGTTGGTATTGAACCAAACGAATTAGCTGTCATCTCTGGGATCGGCTGTTCTGGTCGTATTTCAGGCTACATTAATTCTTACGGTTTCCACGGTATTCATGGCCGTGCATTACCAATTGCACAAGGTTTGAAAATGGCTAACCGTGATTTAAACGTTATTGCTTCTGGCGGTGACGGGGATGGCTTTGCGATTGGTATGGGTCATACAATCCATTCCATCCGTCGCAATATTGACATCACGTACGTTGTTATGGATAACCAAATTTATGGGTTAACAAAAGGGCAAACATCTCCACGCTCTGCTGCAGGATTTATTACAAAATCTACGCCAGGTGGTGCGATTGAACCTTCACTAAAGCCGTTAGAAGTCGCTTTAACTAGTGGAGCTACATTTGTGGGACAAGGCTTCTCAACAGATATTAAAGAATTAACAGCTTTAATTGAAGCGGGCATTAATCATAAAGGCTTCTCATTCATCAATGTATTCTCACCTTGTGTTACGTATAACAAAGTGAATACGTATGATTGGTTTAAAGAAAACTTAACGAAGCTTGCTGACATCGAGGGCTATGACAATGCTGACCGTGCTATGGCAATGCGTACAGTGATGGAGCATGAAGGTTTAGTAACAGGTATTATTTATCAAGATACTGAAACAGCTTCATATCAAGAAAAAGTACAAGGCTACTCAGAGCTACCATTAACGGATATTGATATTAATATGAGCGAAAATGATTTTAATAAATTAGTGAAAGAATTTATGTAAATCAAATTTTATATTGCATGAAAAAAGCATTTGGAATACTTCCAAATGCTTTTCGTGTTTTTGAAAGGCTATGTAATTAAATAAAGTATTGCTCTTCGGCAAAACGAGAGGTTGATTTCCGTTCCGGCTGGGCGCTTTCCTGGGGGCGTCCGATGAGCCGCTTCACTCGCGTTGCTCGCTCCAGGGTCTCGGGCCAACACGATGTTGGTCACGAAGGCGTTATCACAGGATGTGATGGTTTTAGCCTTCGTTCCTCTATCGCTGATCCCCGAGGAGTCGCCCAGTCTCCACTCCAATCAACCACTTCATTTAGCATGTATTTGGAATGCCACTTTAGTATAAAGTGAACCTTCAGGAAGATGTTTTTGTGCGAAAGCGAAGCGGCAACAGCCAAATGAAAATCACTTCACTGTAATAAGTTAATTCTGTTTCGATTATGGAGAGTAGCCATAGCGTTCCTTTTGGAATTGATAAAAGGTCTGCCAAATCGTTGGATTTTAATTTATTTAAAGCACCACAACATTCACAAACCTTTACCAACTAAATTTTCATAGTGACAATCTACAAAAAATTTCTGCTATCCTTATAAAATCCTTATAATCGTTTTCTACACTATAATCATCGAAAGGAAGATGATTATGGAAGATATTATTTTACAAACAGAAAATCTTAGTAAAAGCTTTAAGGGGCAAAAAATTGTAGAGGACTTGTCGTTAACGATACCTCGTAATACTGTTTACGGTTTACTTGGTCCAAATGGTGCAGGGAAATCAACAACGTTAAAAATGATTACGGGGATGTTGCGCCCGAATGCAGGAAAGATACATTTTAATGGACGTGAATGGAATCGTAATGATTTAAAAGACATGGGTGTATTAATTGAAACACCACCGCTTTATGAAAATTTAACGGCAAGAGAAAATCTCAAGGTTCGAACGATTTCCCTCGGATTGCCACAGTCACGTATTGACGAAGTATTAAGAATTGTTGACTTGACTAATACAGGAAAGAAACGAGCAGGACAGTTTTCATTAGGGATGAAACAACGTCTAGGAATAGCTATTGCGTTATTAAACTATCCAAAGCTTTTAATTCTTGATGAGCCCACAAATGGTCTCGATCCAATTGGCATTCAAGAGCTTCGGAAGCTGATTCGCTCTTTTCCAGAGCAAGGCATTACGGTTATTTTATCTAGCCATATCCTGTCAGAGGTAGAGCAGGTCGTTGATGAAATTGGCATCATCGCGGGAGGGAAATTAGGTTATCAGGGAGTTGCCCCTAAAGGTCAGGAATTAGAATCATTATTTATGCAAGTTGTGTCTGCCAATAGAAAGGCAGGCATGTAACATGATATCAATTATGAAGGCTGAAAGATTAAAGTGGAAAAAGACTTTTATTCCTAAATTAGTTTGGCTAGCGCCCATTGTGGCGATCTTACTACCGGCATTATTAATGGGGGGAAGTTTTTTTCAAAGTGGCGCTTATAATTGGTGGTATACAATGCTCCTGCCGGGTGCACTGACGATTTGTTGTGTATCGGTGATCGAAAAAGATGCTAAATTGAAATACCATAGTATACTCGCAATGCCGATTGATCTGAAGAAGATTTGGTTTGGAAAAATACTTGCATGTAGTGCCTGGCTGTTATTAATTACACTTATTTTCTTTATAGGTATTACTGCTGGTGGAATACTTTTTGGCAATAGCTATTCTTTCATAAATAGTCTGACGGGTAGTTTATTAATTTTCGTCACGTTTTTATGGCAAATTCCACTTTGTCTATTCCTTGCGGCAAAATTAGGAACGTATATGGCTATTTTCATAAATTTAGTCGGCAATATTGCTGGTATGATCGCATTTGCGAATGAGGAATTTTGGTATAGTGTTCCTTATGCCATTACAGCAAGACTAATTTGTCCAACACTAGAAATTTTACCAAATGGTCTGCCAGTGCCTGAGGGTAGCCCGTTATTAAGCATGGCGGTTATAGTTCCGGGCATTCTAATTGCTTTAGCATGGTTTGCATTTATCAGTTTCCTCACTGCACGTTGGTTTCAGAAAAGGGAGGCGAAATAGTGTATGGTAATGTTAAGATTACTGAGAGCGGAGTTTCTTAAAGTAAAAAGAACACCATTTTTGCTCGCACATCTAATTGTACCTATTATTATTTCAGGGATATTATTAGCATACTATACTTATTCACCATGGGGTTTTAATGATAGGGTGACGGCTTATCTTCAAGCAGTAGCATGCGGGTTTCCAATTATTATTGGATTAGTCTGTGCAATGGCAGCGGAGCAAGAAGCAACTGCAGGGCATTTTCAGGAGATGCTAACAACTACTAAAACAAAAATAGTGGCCTATTTAAGCAAGTTGCTACTGTTATTGTTATTTAGTTTTGGAGCAATATTACTGTCTATCGGTATTTTTAGTGTTGGTTTTATTGAACTTTTGCATGAAGATACTTTTGGTTATCAATTTTATTTTATTGCTGGATGTATTCTATTTGTAAGCTTTGCATTTTTATATATTTTACATTTTTTTGTTAGTCTTCATTTTGGGAAAGGCGCTTCAATAGGATTAGGTATTGTGGGATCACTAATAGTAGCCTTGCTACTCACTGGATTAGGTGATGGTATTTGGTCATTTACACCTTATGGTTGGGGTGGTCACTTTGTTTCGTTATGGACAATGAAGGCGTCAGGGCTTGACCTATCAACAGTGGAAATAGGACTACAGGAAGGTATTATTGCTTCCGTTTGCGGAACATTGCTAGCGTTAGTTTTATCTTGTTTATGGTTTTGGAAATGGGAAGGAAGAAAGTCTGATAATTAGGGTATGAAGAAATGATGAGGGTAGAAATATGGCGAAAATATTAGCGGTAGATGATGAAAATGGTATTTTAGTATTGATAAAAAATGCATTACTAAAAGATGAACATTTAGTAACGGCAGTCTCTGATGCAACAGAAGTAAGTAAAATGGATCTTGGTGCCTTCGATTTAATTTTACTGGATGTGATGATGCCTGAAATAGATGGATTTACTCTATGTGGCCAAATACGTCATGCTGTAGATTGTCCCATCCTTTTTTTAACGGCTAAATCATTAGAGGTGGATCTAATGTATGGTCTAGGTCTTGGTGCTGATGATTATATTATCAAGCCGTTTGGCATTGGAGAGCTACGTGCAAGAGTGAATGCGCATTTGAGACGCGAAAAAAGAGAAAGACGTAGTATCCTTTTTGTAGATAACATTCACTTCAATCTTTCTGGCAAAGAGCTGTTTGTAAATGAGGAGAAGGTAATGCTGACAAAAAGCGAATATGAAATATGCGAATTTCTCGCTCGAAACCGTGGACAGGTGTTTTCGAAAGAAAATATTTATGAAACTATTTTTGGGTTTGATGGGAAGAGTGACAGTACTGCTATTACGGAGCATATTAAAAATATTCGTTCAAAGTTACATGCCTTTAATGTTGACGCCATTGACACTGTTTGGGGGATCGGATATAAATGGAGACAATAAAGCCTACTAAAGGAACACGACTACATACTTTTTTTCTTCGATACCTCCTTTTCCTAAGTTTAGGCACCATTCTGTTAGTAGTACTGCTGATCGGTTTAACGATATTTGCCCTTTCTACCAACATCGTATTACCAGCAAATTATGCAGAAACTCAAATTTCATTATCAAGAGATCGGATTGCGTCTAGTAGTACAGTTACAGCTGATATGATCCCAGACCTTGTTGATTACGCAGTCTTTTCTAAAGAAGGTAAACTTCTTAAAGGAAATCTTTCAGAGAAGGAAGCCTCTAAAGCTTGGGATGCAATGAAAAAAGAGCAAACTCAAGGTATCGCCCAATTTTACTCGTTTATAGAGCGAGAAAATGAGATTTGTATATTACGGTATTATATATTGCCACAGTATCGTTCGACTATTATGAGGAAATATTTACCCAATCCACAACTGTTAGATGTTCTATTATTTATTATAGGAATAATAACGCTAGTAACTGTACTTGCTATCCATTTTGGAAGAAAGCTTAAGAAAAAAATGTTTGGCTTGCAGGAAGCGATTGAAAAAATACAAAATCAAAATTTGGATTTTACGATAAACCCTTCTGGAATCCGTGAAATAGATGAAATATCCATTTCTCTTGAACATATGAGAGAGGCTTTAAACAGCTCCTTAAAACAACAATGGGAATCAGAACAAGCACGTAGAGAACAAATTTCTGCCCTTGCTCACGATCTGAAAACTCCTCTTACAATTATTCGAGGGAATGCAGAGCTTTTACAGGATACTGTTCAAGATGCTACTCAAAAAGAATATAATACCTATATTTTGAAAAATACAATCGAAATAGAAAAATTCACGAATGAGCTGATTGATTTATCGAAAATGGAAAAAAATATCGCTCGTGAAAAAACGAATGTTAAAACGGATGTATTTATGACAGACGTAGAGCATCAAATGAGAGCTCTTTCGGTGGAAAAAAAGCTTCAAGTGGATGTCCAAAAGGAGTTGCTTCCCGCACTTATATTTATCGATGGAGAGCAGTTCTATCGAGCGATATTAAATGTTATTGCCAATGCGGTAGAGCACACACCTGAAAATGGCAAGGTAACATTAACTGTGCAAGGTGCTGCTGATGTTATTCAATTTACCGTTACCGATAGCGGCTGTGGATTTTCTACGAAGGATTTACATGAGGCTACCAAACAGTTTTATCGCGGAGATCCAAGTAGAAATGCAGGAAATCACCATGGGATGGGGCTTTATATTGCCCAATCAATTGCTCAGAGTCATGGTGGCACACTGCTAATTGACAATGATTTAGCAGCTGGTGGGGGAAAAGTGACCATAACAATCCCGATCAATTTCACCTTGACGTAATTGTTGCTGTCGCTTTGCTTTCGGTCACGTTATATCAAGCAAAAAAGACAACTTCTACTTTGATATGCTCCCCATTAGGTAGACAGATTAAAAAATAAAATCTGTTTATCTAAGGGGAGTTTTTTTATGGCTCGAAGTAAGCATACGATTGAAGTGAAATTAAACGTTCTTCAATTATTAAATGAAGGCTATTATTCTATCAAAGAATTATGTGAAAAATTCTTAGTAAATAAGCAAACTATTCAAATTTGGAAGATTAAATATGAAGCGTACGGTGTAGAGGGACTTACCGAAACAACTTCTTGGACGAGGTATTCCAAAGAATTAAAGGTAGAAGCAGTAGAAGATTATCTTC